>NZ_JBAKHS010000029.1:0-58166 GCF_036906795.1 Micromonospora sp. CPCC 205739
CCGGGCCGGCGAAGACGCCACCGGCGAAAGCCAGACCAGCAATACCGAGAACGCTCTTACGCATCGTGTTCATGGAGGAAGCTCCTTCAGGGGGTTGACGCCACCGAGTCGACCGGGGGATCGACAACGTGCCGGCGGCGTAAGCACCACGATCAGGCGCTCGAAAGTTCACAAGGGGTCTTTGTCCGGCAGGTCATCGCGAGCGGGGGGCTCGCGGCGCCGGGACCATGTGTAACGACCTTCGGCCCGCCATCATTCCGGGGGCTTGGCATCCCGGGCCGGCGACGTCATCGGGCCAGGCCAGCGGGGTAGCTGCTGCGATCGTCCAGGTGATGTAACGACCCGCCGTCTGCCATCATTCCGGGGCCCGCCATCCCGGGTCGGCCACGTCGAGGGGCCAGGCCAGCGGGGGTGCTGCTGCGATCGTCCAGTGGATGTAACGACACTCGCCCGGCCGCCATTCCACCCGGGGTCAGGCGGCGGTGCGGACATCAGGCACCTGCGGCACCAAACCGGATGGCCGACGCCGCCAGTGGCGGCATGCCGAACAGCCGATCCCCCAAAAAAAGCGACATACCGGGCGGGTGGGGTCAGCCCGCCCCGCCCTCACAATCCGGTTTGTGGAGGCCCGGGGGCGGGCAGTAGGTCCGGCACCACGCCACGATCCGGACATACCGGTCGGCCCCGATCGCCCCTCCGGTCTGGTGCGAAAGTCGCCCAGAGGGACCGGGACCGAGCCACCGGACATCGCGTCGAGGCGGACGTACTCCCCGCCTGGACGGACACCCGACGCTGTGCCGGGACGATCCCTCCCGCCGCGCCGGATGTCGCGGTGACCTGTCGGAGAGGCCGCGACCACCCCGCAAGTCGCGTCGATGCCGCGCGCGACCCGAACGAAGACCGACGCACTCGCGCCGAGCGTCCGCGTCTCCGCCGCCCGGCACCGACCCTGGCGCACCACATCTCGCCAGGGATGGAGACCAACACGGGCGTACCTCGGAAAGGACGTCGGCAGGCAGGTGGCCGAGACCGGCCGCGACGGGGTGTGGCGGCGCGTCGGGCGGCGGTCGAGGCGACCGGTGCGAGCCAGGTCCGTCAGTCCAGATCGGACACAATTCCGAAACGTAACCACAAGAGAAGGAGTGGAGAACAGTCACCGTGCGGGGCAGCGGTGAGGCGGGGGGTAACGGTAGACACATAGACCATGACGAACACCCTCGACCGTCGTACCCTCCTGCGCATGGCCGGCGCATCCGCCGGCACGGCCGTCCTCGCCGGCACCACCCTCGCCGGTTCCGGTACCGCCCACGCCGCCGCCGGCGCCTTTCTGCACGGCGTCGCCTCGGGCGACCCACTGCCGGACGGCATCCTGCTCTGGACCCGGCTCACCCCGACCCCCGACGCGACACCCGGCTCCGGCGTGGGCCCGGACGTGGAGGTGAGCTGGCAGGTGGCCACAGACCCGGACTTCGGCACGGTGACCGCGCAGGGCGCGCTGGTCACCGGCCCCGCCCGGGACCACACGGTGAAGGTGGCGGTCACCGGGCTCGCGCCGGCGACGACCTACTGGTACCGGTTCGGGTACGGCGGCGGCTGGTCGCCCACGGGCCGGACCATGACCGCCCCGCCCGCCGACGCCGCGATCGACCGGCTGCGGATGGGCGTGGTGTCCTGCGCGAACTGGGAGGCCGGCTACTTCGCGGCGTACCGGCGGCTCGCCGACCGGGGCGACCTGAACCTGGTGGTGCACCTCGGCGACTACCTGTACGAGTACGGCACCGGCCAGTTCGACGCGGCGGGCACGGTGGTCCGCAAGGTCGAGCCGACCCACGAGGTGCTCACCCTGGCCGACTACCGGATCCGGCACGGGCTCTACAAGTCCGACCCCGACCTGATCGCGCTGCACGCCGCGCTGCCCTGGGTGATCACCTGGGACGACCACGAGGTGGCCAACGACGCCTGGTCCGGCGGGGCGGAGAACCACACCCCGGCCACGGAGGGCGCCTGGGCTGACCGGGTGGCCGCGGCGCGGCGGGCGTACCAGGAGTGGATGCCGGTGCGCATGGGCGAGGACGGGGCGATCTACCGCCGCTTCCGGTACGGGCAGCTCGCCGAGCTGTCCATGCTGGACCTGCGGTCGTACCGATCGCGGCAGGCCTCGGGCACCGCGGTGGACGACCCGGGCCGCACCATCACCGGCGAGGCCCAGCTGGCCTGGCTCAAGGCCGGCCTGGCGGCGTCGACGGCGCGCTGGAAGCTGGTCGGCAACCCGGTCATGATGGCCCGGGTGGACGTCGGTGCGCTGCCGGCGTGGCTGCTCGGGCCGCTGGGCACGCTGCTCGGCATCCCGCAGAACGGCGCGGTGCTCAACGCCGACCAGTGGGACGGCTACAACGCCGACCGCAACGAGCTCGTCGACCACCTGCGGGCCACCGGGACCCGCGACGTCGTCTTCCTCACCGGCGACATCCACACCTCCTGGGCGAACGAGGTGACCACGAAGTCCACCGGGTTGACCAACCCGGCCGCGGCGGAGTTCGTGGTGCCGTCGGTGACCAGCGACAACCTCAACGACTTTCTGAAGCTGCCGGCCGGCAACCCGCTGAGCTCGCTCGGCGCCGGGCTGATCCGCTCGACGAATCCGCACGTCAGGTGGACCGAGCTGGACGGGCACGGGTACGGGGTGCTGGAGGTGACGCCGCAACGCTGCCGGATGGACTGGTACCACCTGACCGACCGGACCCGGGCCGGCAGCGCGAGCCGGTGGGTCGCCGGGTTCTCGGTGGGCGCCGGGTCGGCGAAGCTGCGCCGGGAGACCGCGCCGGAACTCTGACCTCGGGTACGACAGACCGCGACCGGCCGGCCCCCGTGAGGGGAACCGGCCGGTCGTGGTGTCGTTTCAGGAGGTCACCAGAGCTGCTGGACGATGTCCGCCGCCTGCTCCTCCCACTGCGCGTACGCGTACGGGAAGGCGGAGATCTGCACGGTCTGCGCCGCGGTGGTCAGCGGCAGCTCCTCCCAGCCGTGCACGTTCTTCAGCGCCTCGAAGAACGCCCGCGAGGAGTACTCCGGGTCGGTGATCTGCTCGGGCGTGCCCCAACCCGACGACGGGCGCTGCTGGAACAGCCCCTGCGAGTCGTGGTCGTTGTACACGCCGAGGTGCCCCAGGTTGTAGAGCTTCGACTCCTGCAGCGAGGTGGCGATGCCGATCACCGCGCCGCGCTCGCCGACCCCGGTCTTCTTGGCCGTCTCGATGATCGCCCTGGCGTTGTCGAGCTGTTCGTCGTCCAGCGGGATGCGGGACTGCGCACCCTCCACGCCGTGCGGGATGAGCTTGTCCTTGCTCGGCTTGCCCGCCGGCACCTTCGTGGTGGCGCTGCCGGTGGTCAGCCCCGACTCGACCGTGGCGCCCTGCCGGCTCTTGCCGGTGGCCAGGTCGATGGCGGCCAGGGCTCCGGCGTGCGGTCCGCTGGTGACGGGGGCGGCCACAGCGGCGGGTCCGAACGCCAGGGCGCCCAGGCAGGCGACGCCGGCGATGCCCAGTGCGGTGTTGCGGTTCTTCGCGATGGCGGGGAGCCATCGAGTGAAGTCGGACTTCACGATGGTTGCCCTTTCGTCGTGTCGACGCGCTCCGAGTGAGCGCCCCTCGGGGGACTACCAGGCCCGCCGCGGTTTGCCTGCAGGCGGTACGGGGAACACAACCAGCTTGACTTGTCGGTCATTCCGGAAATGCCGGGGGCCGCGGGGGCTGCGGCGCGGGTCACTCGGAAGATCGGATGGCCGGTCCCCAACGCGGAGACGCAGCGCGAAAAGCGACAGGCCGGGTGGCCCGCGCGAAGGCGCGCTGGCGGGACTTCAGGCGCGGGCGCCCCGAACGGGACGGGCGGCGCGGGCGGCGCAAACCGGACATGTGCGCCGCCCGGAACCCGGCGTCTGGCGCAAACACCACGGACATGACGCCGGGCGCAGGCACCGCGCGAATTCGACGCCGGGCGTGGGCGCTGGGAACCGGACGTCAGACGCGCGGTGTGCCGAACCAGACGAGGACGTGCCAGAGCTGCTTGAGGTGCTGGAGGGTGTCGGCGATCGGCCCCCGGTCGGCCCAGCGCTGCGGCTCGCGGACCACCGAGGCCGCCGCCCGGCCGATCAGCGCGGCGTCGACCGGCGCCCCCGGCGTGCCGAACTCGGCGTGCACCCGGGCGGCCAGCGGGGGGATGGCCGGTCCCCGGAAGTCCGGGTCGACATCCTCGACCGGCAGCACGAAACCGGGGTGGAAGAGCAGTTCCACCCCGCACCGGTGGGCGATCCCGGCCAGGACGCGCCCGCTGTCCGTGTCCCGGAACGAGGGGTCGACGACGATGGCCTCGACATCCCGGGCCAGGTCGACGCCGCCGTGGACCTGCGCCTCGACGTAGTCGTCCAGGGCGCGGCCGAAGGCCCCGGGCGCCCACGCCTGCCGCTCCCGACGACGCAGCAGCGTCGTGACCAGGCGCGCGGTGTCCATGCCCGCGACGCCCAGACCGACCCCGGTGCCGGCGGTCGCCTCCAGCAGGGCGGCCAGCACCGGCTCGGTCACGTCGACCGTGCCGAAGTCCTTCGGTCCCAGGTGGCTGTCGCCGAAGCAGAGCGTCGCCCGGCCCAGCACCTCGGGGCGCAGCCGCAGGTGGCAGGAGCCGAAGCGGGGACAGGCGCCGTCGGCGTGGTCGAGCAGGTTCAACCCGCCGTAGACCGGTCGCTCGTCGGGGCGTACCCCCGGGGCCTGGTACGCCCCGCCGAACATCGCCTCCTCCCAGCGGTCCCGGTCCCCACCCGGGTACGCGGTGAGCCCGCCGTTGGAGATACCGGTGACGAACTGGCTGCGGTAGACCCCCTCCTCGGCCAGCGCCTCGGCCACGGTGCGACCGTCGGCGAGCAGCCGGTCGGGGTGGAAGTTGACGGTCAGTCCTCCCCCGCCGGCGATCGCGGCGATCAACTGCTCGGGGCGGTGGCGGGCGCCGGAACCGGCGAGGTGCCGGGCGATGGTGGCCAGTGCCGCCGGCCGGTCCCGCAGCGCGACCGCGCGGACGTGGCGCAACGCGGCGGACGGCGCCGGGGTGAGGACGACGGGACGAAGGGCGGCCGGCATGGGCAGCAGTATCGGCGGCGACCTGCGCACCCGTCGACCGGTTTCGACCCGCCGTCCGGGTCGCCCGGACCTGCGGCTGGGCCGCTCAGCTCTCGCGGTCGGTGCCGAAGCCGTCGAGGGTGGCGCGGTCGGCGAGGTCGCGCAGCTCCTGGAAGACGGTGAGCTGCAGCCCGGCCGGCGCGTCGAGCCGCGCGTTGAGCGAGTGCCAGGGCGTGACGGTGGGCGGGGCGATCTCGGTGGCGCCGGCGGCGACCAGCCGGTCCGTGACCTCGGAGGCGTCGTCCACCTCGAACGCCACCCGGATCCGCGGCGCCACCTGCCGGCCCACCTCGACCTCGTCGATCATCCGCTTCTGGGCCGGATTGGCGATCTCCAGCGTGGCCCGGCCGGCGTCGAGGATCACCACCCGGGCGTCCCCGTCGCCGGAGAACGCGGCCTGTTCCGGCAGGCCCAGGGCGTCGCGGAAGAAGGCGACGGCGGCCTCGTAGTCCTCGGCCTCCACCACGAGACGCAGCTGTCGTACGGTCGGCGGTCGGTCGTCGGTGCTCACCCGGTCGATCCTAGATCCGACCGCCGACGTCCCGGCTGGTTGCCCTCCTGCCGTCGCTCCATCCCGGACGGTCCCGGTCGGCCGGATTCGTTCGTCCGGTGTCAGCAGCGGTTCCGCGCGCCGGGCACCGGCGCGACAAGGCGTCCGCCGACCTTGGGCGGCGTCGGTGGGCCGTCTAGAGTGAGGGCGCGCGCCGACCGGAAGGCGATGAGGGTGACTGCAAGCGCGGTGGTCGACCAGCTCCACCTGGGTGACCACGTCTGCTGGGTGGACGACGACGACAGCGGCGGCGGCCTGCACGCCGCCGGTCGCTTCGTCGCCGGCGGTCTCCGCCTCGGTCACAAGGTCGTCTGGTTCACCGACGCCGTCCCGCCGGCCGCCGTCCGGGCCCACCTCGACGGCTCGGGCGTACCCACGCAGGCCGCGGTGGCCGACGGCCAGCTGCGGATCGTGCCGGCGGTGGAGAGCTACGCCGCCGGGGGCCGGTTCACCCCGGACGAGATGATCGGCAACCTGACCACCGAGATCCTGCGCGCCCGCCGGGAGGAGCGGCCGGGGGTACGCGTCGTCGGGGACATGGGCTGGGCGGTGCGCCAGGGCGCCTCCGTGGCCGACCTCGTCCGGTACGAGGCCGAGGTCAACCGGCTCTTCCTCGACGGTGAGGCCGCGGCGATGTGCCTGTACGACCGGCGGCTCTTCCCCACCGACTACCTGCTGCCGGCCACGGCCGCCCATCCGGCCACCGTCGGGCCGAACGCCGGCCGGGCGTGGGCACCGATGCTGCGGGCGTACCGGACGCGGAACCCGCACGGGCTGCGCCTGGTGGGTGAGGTGGACCGGAGCAACCGGGGGGCGTTCACCGCCATGCTCGACCACGTCGCCGGTCCGGGCACCAACCAACGCGCCGCGGTGCTGGACGTCTCGGAGCTGCGCTTCGCCGACGCCGGCGCCGCGAGCGCACTGGCCCGCGCCCGCCGCAACGCCCCGTCGGGCCTGCGCCTGGTCGGCTGCCGTCCGGCGTTGCGCCGACTGCTCGACCTCGTCGACCCGGCGTCCCCGGCGTGACGGTCGGGCAGGAGGCCGGGCCGCCACCGGGCGGCCTGGTCCACGAGGGAGCGTTCTACCGGGACGCGGCGGAGCTGCTGGCGGTCACGGTGCCCTTCGTCCATGAGGGTCTGGCGCACGGGGAGCCGGTGCTGGTGGCCGCCCCGCAGGACCGGTTGGCGCTGATCCGGGCCGCCGTCGACGCCGACGACGACCGGGTCCGGTACGCCGACATGACCGTGCAGGGGCGCAACCCGGGCCGGATCATCCCGTGGGTGTTGCAGGCCTTTCTCGACCGGCATCCCGACCGGCGCGTCCGGATCGTCGGCGAGCCGGTGTGGGCGGAGCGTACCGAGCTGGAACAGCCGGCGTGCGCGCAGCACGAAGCGTTGATCAATGCCGCGTTCGCCGAGCGGGACGTCGCCATTTTCTGCCCGTACGACGCGTCCCGGCTGACCCCCGGGGTGCTCGCGGACGCCCGCCGCACCCACCCGGTGCTGGTGGACTCGGCCGGCCGGCACCCGAGCCCCACCTTCGCGCCGGAGCAGGTCGTCGCCGGGCACAACAAGCCGCTGCCGGTCCCGGCCGACCCCGTCGCCGTGCTGCGCTACGACCTCGACACGCTGGCCGACGTGCGCCGCTTCGTCACCGCGCACGCGGAGGCCGCCGACCTGCACCCGGACCGGGTGGCCGACCTGCAGATCGCGGTCACCGAACTGGCCGCCAACAGCATCGTGCACGCCGGTGGCGACGGCGTGCTCCAGGTGTGGCGCACCGGTGAACACCTGGTGTGCGAGATCCACGACGACGGCTGGCTCGCCGATCCGCTCGCCGGTCGGCTGGCGCCCCGGCACGACGGCATCGGCGGGCGGGGCCTGGTCATCGTGCAGGCGCTCTGCGACCTGGTGCTGGTGCACAGCACCTCGGCGGGCACCACGGTACGGCTGCACCTGCGGCTGGCGGGCGCGTGAGCGGGGCGTACGAGCTGCGGCCGGTCGGGCGGGTGGAGTCCCCGCTGACCGACCCGGAGCTGGCGCCGAAGCAGGGGGACGAGGGCGCGCCGGAGTCGTGGCTGGTCTTCTCCCCCGCCGTCGGCGCGGGCCTGCGCGAACTGCGGCCGGGCACCGAGGTGCTGGTGCTGACCTGGCTGGACCGGGCCCGGCGGGACGTCCTCACCGTGCATCCGCGCGGCGACCGGAGCCGGCCGGAGACCGGGGTGTTCAGCACCCGCTCCCCGCACCGGCCCAACCCGATCGGGCTGCACCGGGTGCGGGTGCTGGCGGTCGACGGCCTGCGGGTGCGCGTCGCCGACCTGGAGGCCCTGGACGGTACGCCGGTGCTGGACGTCAAGCCGGTGCTGGAACCGCGCGGGGAACGCTGAGCCGAGCCCGCGCGGCGCCGGTCAGTGCCCGCGGGCCAGCCAGTCCGGCAGGTGCGGGGCCTCCGCGCCGATGGTGGTGTCGTCGCCGTGCCCGGTGTGCACCACGGTCTCCGGCGGCAGGGTGAGCAACCGGTCCCGGATCGACGCCACGATGGTGCCGAAGTCGCTGTACGAGCGGCCGGTGGCGCCGGGGCCACCGGCGAAGAGGGTGTCGCCGGTGAAGACCGCGCCGAGGTCGGCGGCGTGGAAGCTGCACGCGCCGGGGCTGTGGCCGGGGGTGTGCAGGACCCGCAGGGTGGTGCCGGCGACCTCGATCCGCCGGCCGTCGGCGAGCGCCCCGTCGGGCGGCAGGTCGGGGTGAACCATGTCCCAGAGCACCCGGTCGGCGGGGTGCAGCAGCACCGGCGCCCCGGTGGCCTTCGCCAGCTCGGGGGCGACCCGGACGTGGTCGTCGTGGGCGTGGGTGGCCAGGACGGCGACGACCCGGCGGTCGCCGACCGCGCGCCGGATGGCGTCGACGTCGTGCGGGGCGTCGATCACCACGCACTCGGTGTCGTCCCCGACCACCCAGACGTTGTTGTCGACGTCGAAGGTCTGGCCGTCGAGGGAGAACGTGCCGGAGGTGACGGCGTGGTCGACGCGGGCGGTCACGGGAACACCACCACCGAGCGGAGCACGTCGCCGTGGTGCATCCGGGCGAACGCCTCCTCCACCTGGTCCAGGGCGATCTCCTCGGTGACGAAGGCGTCCAGGTCGAGGCGGCCCTGCAGGTAGAGCTCGGTGAGCAGCGGGAAGTCCCGGCTGGGCAGGCAGTCGCCGTACCAGCTGGACTTCAGGGCGCCGCCGCGGCCGAAGACGTCCAGCAGGGGCAGCTCGACGGTCATCTCCGGGGTGGGCACCCCGACCAGCACCACCGTGCCGGCCAGGTCGCGGGCGTAGAACGCCTGCTTCCACGTCTCCGGGCGGCCGACCGCGTCGATCACCACGTCGGCGCCGAACCCGCCGGTGGCGGCGCGGATCGCCTCGACCGGGTCCTGCGCCGAGGCGTCCACGGTGTGGGTGGCACCGAACTTGCGGGCCCAGTCGAGCTTGCGGGCGTCGGTGTCCACCGCGATGATCGTGGTCGCGCCGGCGAGGGCCGCACCGGCCACCGCGGCGTCGCCGACCCCGCCGCAGCCGATCACGGCGACCGAGTCGCCCCGGGTGACCTGGCCGGTGTTCATCGCCGCGCCGAGCCCGGCCATCACCCCGCAGCCGAGCAGCCCCACCGCGGCGGGCCGGGCGGCGGGGTCGACCTTGGTGCACTGCCCGGCGTGGACCAGCGTCTTCTCCGCGAAGGCGCCGATGCCCAGCGCCGGGGCGAGTTCGGTGCCGTCGGTGAGGGTCATCCTCCGGGCGGCGTTGTGGGTGTTGAAGCAGTACCAGGGCCGCCCGCGCCGGCAGGCCCGGCACACGCCGCAGACCGCCCGCCAGTTGAGCACCACGAAGTCGCCCGGCGCGACGCCGGTGACCCCCTCCCCCACCTGTTCGACCACGCCGGCCGCCTCGTGGCCGAGCAGGAACGGGTACTCGTCGTTGATGCCACCCTCTCGGTAGTGCAGGTCGGTGTGGCAGACCCCGCAGGAGCGCACCTTCACCACCGCCTCGCCGGGCCCCGGGTCGGGTACCACGATGGTGGTGACCTCGACCGGCGCGCCCTTGCGTCGCGACACGACTCCCCGGACTTCCTGGCTCACGGTGTCCTCCCGGCTGCGCCCACGATCATGCCTGTCGCGAACCTACCGCCGCGCGGGGTCGCGGACACAGCCCCGTTCGGCGGGTTATCCCGGCCGGTGCGGGGTAGGCGGGGGCACGGTTCTCCGCGGGACGGGAGTGGACATGAAGCTCACGCATGCGCCGTTGCGGCTCGTCATCGGCGCGTTCTTCCTCAATTCGGGGCTCGGCAAGCGGACGCTGGAGGGTGAGGCCGCCGAACAGCTGCACGGCATGGCCGCCGGGGCGATCCCCCAGTTCCGCCAGATCGACTCGGCCCGCTTCGCCCGGCTGCTGTCCGCCAGCGAGATCGCGCTGGGCGCCGCCCTGGTCATCCCGTTCGTGCCGTCCCTGCTGGGCGGGCTGGGGCTGACCGCGTTCGGGGCCGGGCTGGCGCAGCTCTACGTGCGTACGCCCGGCCTGCGCGAGCCGGGCAGCCTCAAGCCCACCCAGGCCGGCATCGGCCTCGCCAAGGACTCGTGGCTGGTCGGCGCCGGTCTCACCCTCGTGCTGGACTCGCTGACCCACCGCAGGTTGGTCCGCTGACCGGCGGGGGCGGTCAGCGGCCCGCCACGGTCGGAACGGGTACGGCCTCGGCGGCGTGCCGGCGGCGGGCGGCGTTGCGGTAGCGCAGCACCTGGACGGCGCCGAGCGCCCAGAGCAGGTACTGCACGGCGAAGGCCCAGCGGTAGGCGTCCAGCGTCGGGGTGGCCGCCCCGGCCGGGGTCAGCAGGTCCAGGACGGCGCCGACCGCGAGGACCAGCAGGATCGAGGCGACGAACCCGCCGACGTTCACGATGCCGGTGGCGCTGCCGATCCGGTGCACCGGGTTGAAGGTGCGCGCGTAGTCGAAGCCGATCACCGAGCCGGGGCCGTTCACGGCGAGCACCAGCACCAGGGCGACCAGCAGCCAGTGCGGGGCGCGGCCGGGCCAGGCCAGCACCACAGCCCAGACCGCGGCAGTCCCGGCGGTGATGGCGAAGACCACGACCGAGCGGCGGAACGGGTGCCGGGCGCAGAGGTGCGCAATCACCGGGCCGCTGAGCAGGGTGGCCACGGTCATCACGGTGAGCAGGGCAGCGGCGGCGGTCGGCGTCAGGCCCTGCCCCTGCACCAGGAACGGGTAGCCCCAGAGCAGGGCGAAGACCGCGCCGGAGAACTGGGTGACGAAGTGGGTCCACAGGCCCAGCCGGGTGCCCGGCTGGGCCCAGGCGGCGGCGAGTTCCCGGCGTACGGTGGCCAGGTCGGGGGCGAGCGCGCCGGCGTGCTCGCGGTGCGGGGTGTCCCGGACGGCGGCGGCCACCATCAGCAGCACCGTCGCGCCGAGCGCGGCGGCGGTGAGGAAGGCCGGCGTCCAGCCGGCGTGGTGCAGCAGCGCGACCAGCGGCACGGCGCCCAGGATCGCGCCGAGCTGGCCGAGGGTGCCGGTGAGCTGCACCATCAGCGGGTTGCGCCGGCCGGGGAACCAGAACGCGACGATCCGCAGCACGCTGATGAAGGTCATCGCGTCGCCCAGGCCGACCAGCACCCGGGCCGCCACGGCCAGGCGTACGTCGGTGGCGACGGCGAAGCAGAGCTGCCCGACGACCATCAGCGCGCCGCCGGCGAGCAGCAGCCGGCGGGAGCCGTACCGGTCGAGCAGCACCCCGACCGGCACCTGCATGGCCGCGTACACGGCCAGCTGCGCCACGGTGAAGGTGGCCAGCGCGGAGGCGTTGATGTCGAACCGGTGCGCGGCGTCGACCCCGGTCACGCCCAGCGAACTGCGGTGGAACACGGCCGCCACGTACGCGCCGAGCGCGACCGCCCAGACCAGCCCGGCGGACCGACGCCCACTGGTCGGGGCGACACTCACCGCAGGGTCCGGAAGACGCTCGCGGCGCTGTCGATGTGCCCGCCGACGGCGTCGAGCCAGGCCTGCGGGTCGTCGCCGTCGAGGGCGGCGAGCTGGCCGGCGTGTTCGGTCAGGGCCACCCGGGCCCAACCGGGCGAGAGCCGGAAGCTGGCCTCGCCCATCCGGAGCTGGCGGTCGCGCAGCCGGTGGTACAGCTCGGCGAGGATCTCGTTGCCGGCCGCCTCGACCACGCTGGCGTGGAAGGCCCGGTCGGCCTCCATCAGCGTCCGCAGGTCACCCGCGGCGTGGGCCGCCCGCATCCGGTCGAGCCAGTCGGCCAGCACCGGCCGGAGGGTGTGCCGCTGCGGCCAGACCCGCTCGGCGGCGTGCAGCTCGACCAGCCGTCGGGCCTCGACGACGTCGGTGATCTCGCGGGCGGAGACCGGCCGGACCAGCGCGCCCCGCTTGGGGTAGAGCGCCACGAGGCCCTCCGCTTCGAGCCGGAGCAGCGCCTCGCGGACCGGGGTGCGGGAGACCCCGGCCGCCTCGGCGATCTCGCCCTCGCTGATCAGCGACCCGCCCGGGTGGACCTGCTCCAGGATGGCCCGCTTGAGGTGGCGGTAGGCCCGTTCCGCGGCCGACGGCGCGGTGGCGCGCACCGGCGAGCTGGGATGCGTCATGTATCTATGATGCGTACCGGCCGGTGAGCGGGCCCCGCGGGCGGCCCAAGGGTGGGGCCCGCCACAGCGGGGCAGCCGGCCGCGGGCGTCAGGCGGTCCGGGCCGGGTCGAGCGCGATCAGGCCGTCGTCGCCGAGGCGGAACCGGGTCCGGTACGGCGCGCCGAGGCGGTCGAGGAGGTCGGCGAGCCAGCGGGCCTCGGCCGGCGCCGCCGGCTCCAGCCGCATCCGGCGGATCCGTACCGGCACCAGGCGCAGCCGGGCCAGCCCGTCCGCGCCGAACGTGGGCAGGTGCAGCAACCGCAGCTCGGGGCGGAACGACTCCTGCCCGCCGATGCCCTCGTAGTCGTCCAGCAGGTCGCCGCAGCCGTACAGGATCAGCCCGCCCCGGTACGCCTCGATCGGCCGGGGATGGTGCGAGGAGTGGCCGTGCACCAGGTGCACCCCGGCCGCCACCAGCCGGCGGGCGAAGTCGACCTGCTCCGCCGGCACCTGGTAGCCCCAGTTCGATCCCCAGTGCACCGAGACCACCACCAGGTCGCCCGGCCCGGCCTCACCGGCCACCCGCTCGGCGAGCGCGTCGGCGGTGGCCTCGCTGATCTCCGGCAGGTACGCCACCCCGGGCCGCCCGTCGGTGGCCGCCCAGGACGGCGGGACCCCGGCGGACGGCGTGCCCACCGACCAGAGCAGCAGCCGGCGGCCGGTACCCAGGTCGACCCGGGCCGGCCGCCAGGCCTCCGCCGCGTCCCGGCCCGCCCCCGCCGGCGTGATGCCGACCCGGCGCAGCCCGTCGAGGGTGTCGGCGAGCCCGCGCGGCCCGAAGTCGAGCACGTGGTTGTTGGCCAGGGCGCAGACGTCCAGCCGGGCGGCGGTGAGGCAGGACAGGTTCTCCGGGTGCATCCGGTAGTGGATCTCCTTGCCGACGGCGAACTCGCCCCGATCGGTCACCGAGGTCTCCAGGTTGACGATCCGCACGTCGGGTCGCAGGTCGTTCAGCAGCCGCACCGCCTCCCCCCACGGCCAGTCCGCAGGGACCGGGCGCGGGATCGGCCCGGACGCAGACTCGGCCAGGTCCACGTACCGGCGCGCGTCGAGCATCAACGGTTCCCGCAGCTCCGACGGTCCCGGCCGGGCCAGAATCTGGTCCATGCCGCGACCGGTCATCACGTCGCCGCCGAGAAACAGGGTCACCTCGTCGCCACGCATGACCCGGCTTTCCCGCACCGTCGGCGTCGTACCCCGGCGTTGGTGGGAATTGCACGGCTGACCGCGTGAGTCACCCGGATCGGGGTACCAGGGCGGCCATGACGACGGACGTGACGGTGGTGGTGGCCACCCGGGACCGGCGCGCACAGCTGCTCGACGTGCTGCGCCGGCACACCGGAGAAGTGATCGTGGTGGACAACGGCTCCGACGACGGCACGCCGCAGGCCGTCGCGGCGGCGTTCCCCGAGGTACGGGTGGTGCCGCTCGCCGCCAACCTGGGCGCAGGCGCCGCCCGCAACGCCGGGGTGGCGCTGGCCCGTACCCCGTTCGTGGCCTTCGCCGACGACGACTCCTACTGGGCGCCGGGATCGCTGGAGCGGGCGGCGGAGATCCTGCGGGCGCACCCGCGTACCGGGCTGCTGACCGCACAGGTGCGGGTCGGCGCGGAGGCCCGGCTCGACCCGGTCTCCGCCGAGATGGCGCGGGCGCCGCTGGGCACCCCGGCGGGCGCGCCGGGACCGGCGGTGCTGGGCTTCCTGGCCTGCGCGGCGGTGCTGCGCCGCGCCGCGTTCACCCAGGTCGGCGGGTTCGCCGGCCGGTTGGGCACCTACGGCGAGGAGGCGCTGCTGGCGATGGACCTGGCCGCCGCCGGCTGGCACCTGGCGTACGTCCCCGAGCTGGTGGTGCACCACCTGCCGCTGCCGGCCGGGCGGGACCGCCGGGCCCGGCACCGGCAGGAGGCGCGCAACCGGGTGCTGACCGCGGCGCTGCGCCGGCCGCCCCGGGTGGTCGCCGGGGTGGTCCGCCAGACCTGGCGGGACCCGGACCGCCGACCCGGCCTGCTCGACGCGGCGCGACAGCTCGGCTGGGTGGCGCGGCAGCGCCGACGGTTGCCGACCGCCGTCGAGGCGGACCTCGCGGTGCTGGAGGGCACCGCCCCGCCGCGCGTACCCGCCCAGCGCGCACCGGTCAAACGGCCGGCACCGGCACCGGCCGGCACGGAGGCCCGGTAGCCTCCGGCCGGACCGGCGTCGGACGCGGGTCAGCCGGCCTCAATCACCGCCGGCCGCTGCACGACGACCCCGTCGGCGAGGTCACCGGCCTCGGCGGCGGCCCAGAAGTCGACCAGCAGCCGGTGGAACTCCTCGGCCCGCTCGATCTGCGGCATGTGCCCGCAGTCGGTGAACAGGTGGGTACGGGCCCGGGGCAGCCGGGCCCGCGCGGCGTCGAGGTGCCCGGCGGGCAGGATGAGGTCCCGGTCGCCCCAGACGATCAGGGTCGGCACGTCGAGCCGGGCCACCTCCGCCAGCAGCTCCTCCCGCCACTGCGGACGGACGCCCCGGAAGGTGCCCAGGCTGCGACACGTCTCCAGCATCACCCGGGCCGCGTACGGCTGGCGGGCCACCTCCAGCGCGTACGCGATCCGCTCCTCGGTGGCGAACGCCGGGTCGTGGAAGAGGGAACGCTCGACGCGCCGGGCCATGGACCGGTTGGGGCGCAGCAGCAGCCGGCCGAACGGGCGCAGCGCGAGCACCCGCAGGACGACGGCGACCTCCTGGCCGAACCCGGCGCTGTTGACCAGCGCGAGGCTGGCCACCCGGGCCGGCTCGGCCGCGGCGAAGCGCATCGCGACGGCCCCGCCGAGGGAGTTGCCGACCAGGTGCGCGGGCTCATCGACGCCGACCGCGTCGAGGTAGTGCCCGACGAAGCGGCCCAGCGCCGGCAGGGTGCACGGCTCGGCCATCGGCAGCGACCCGCCGTACCCGGGCAGGTCGACGCTGTGCACCCGGAAGCCGCGGGCGAGCAGCTCGTGCTGCTCGGTGAAGTCGCGCAGGGTACGCCCGATGCCGTGCAGCAGCACCACCGGCGGCCCGTCGCCGTCGACCCGGTGGCGGACCCGCCGCCCGTTCACCGTGACGTGCCGGGGACGCGGGTCGGTCGCGGCGCTCATGCCCGCTCCCCCGTGGACAGCTCCGGCGTGCCGGCGGCGGGCGTCCGGCCGGCCTGGCGCGCCGGGTCGGCGGCGCCCCGGTTGAGCCCGGCCACCAGCACCCGGTGGTACGACGCGGGGGCGACCCGGGCCAGCAGGTCGGGCAGCTTCGCCGACCAGCCGATCAGCACCCGGCCGCGCCGCCGCTCGACGCCGCGCAGGATCACCTCGGCGGCCTTGGTCGGCGGGATGGAGAGCAGCTTCTCGAACTGCCGCAGCCCGGTCTCGTACTCCTCGGGGGCGACGCCGCTGCCGATGCGCGCGTTGCGGGCGATGCGGGTGGCGATGCCGCCGGGGTGCACCGAGGTCACCCCGACGCCGTCGTCGAGCAGCTCGTGGCGCAGCGCCTCGGTGAAGCCGCGCACCGCGAACTTGCTGGCCGAGTAGGCGGCCTGGCCGGCGGGGGCGATGAGTCCGAAGAGGCTGGAGATGTTGACCAGGTGCGCGCCGGGCTCGGCCTTCAGCGTCGGCAGCAACGCGTGGGTCAGCCGCACCACCGCCCGGAAGTTGATGTCGATCACCCAGTTGAACTCGTCGAGGGTGACCTGGTCGAACCGTCCACCGAGGGCCACCCCGGCGTTGTTGACCAGCAGCCGGATCCGGGGGTGCCGGGCCCGGATCTCCGCGGCGACCCGGTCGGTGGCGGCCGGGTCGGCCAGGTCGACCAGGTGCGTGTCGACCTGGCGGTCGGGGTGCGCGGCGCGGATCGCCGCGGCCACGGCGTCGAGCCGGTCGGCGTCCCGGTCGAGCAGCACCAGGTCGGTGCCGCGCCGGGCCAGCCCGTGGGCGAGCGCCTCACCGATCCCGCTGGCGGCGCCGGTGACCACGGCGGTCCCGGCGGGGAAGACGAACCTTCGCACGGCGTTCTCCTTCTGCGGTGCGGGGGGTGGAGCCCGGGTCAGGCGACCGGGGCCTCGGCGGTGCGGCTGCCGGCGGCGGCCGGCGTGGCCCGGGAGAACCGGACCCCCTCGTCGACGAGCCGGCCGCGCTTCATCAGCAGCACGTCGCGGGCGTAGTTCTGGTACAGCCGCCAGGGGGCGCGGGCGCCCTGCTTGGGCAGCGCGTCGACGCTGCGCAGCACGTACCCGGACTTGAGGTCGATCAGCGGCACCAGCTCGCCGGAGCGCGGCGCGACCGGGGTGACGATCTGCTGGCCGGTGGCGTCGAGGTGACGCAGCAGCCGGCAGACATAGGTGGCGACCAGATCGGCCTTGAGGGTCCAGGAGGCGTTGGTGTAGCCGATGGTCATCGCGAAGTTCGGCACCCCGGAGAGCATCATCCCCTTGTACGCCACGGCCTGCGCCAGGTCGACCTCGGCGCCGTCCACGGCGAGCGTCATCCCGCCGAAGGCGAGCAGGTTGAGCCCGGTGGCGGTGACGACGACATCGGCCGGTAGCTCCTCGCCGGAGCCCAGCCGCACACCCCGCTCGGTGAAGGTGTCGACGGTGTCGGTGACCACGGATGCCCGGCCGGCCTTCACCGCGTCGAACAGGTCACCGTCGGGCACCACGCAGAGCCGCTGATCCCACGGGTCGTAGCGGGGCGAGAAGTGCCGGTCGACGTCGTAGCCGACCGGCAGCCGTCCCCGGGCCGCCCGCAGCAGCAACGACCGGACCAGCTTCGGGGCGCGCCGGCTGAGCTGGAAGTTGGCCGTGCCGAGCAGCACATTCTTCCACCGCACCACCGGGTACGCGGCCTTCGCCGGCAGCCAGCGCCGCAGCGCGTCGGCGATCACGTCGCGCGACGGCAGCGAGATGACGTACGTGGGCGATCGCTGGAGCATGGTGACGTGGGCGGCGCGTTCGGCCATCGCCGGGACCAGGGTGACCGCCGTGGCGCCGCTGCCGATCACCACCACCCGCTTGCCGGTGTGGTCGAGGTCCTCGGGCCAGTGCTGCGGGTGCACCAGCCGGCCGGTGAACCGCTCGACCCCGGGGAACTCGGGGGTGTAGCCGGCGTCGTAGCGGTAGTAGCCGGAGCAGGTGAAGAGGAACGCGCAGGTGAGCACGACATCCTCGCCGGTGTCGTCGCGGTGCGCGTGGACGGTCCAGCGGGCGCTCGCGCTGTCCCACTCGGCGCGGATCGCCCGGTGGTGGAAGCGGATGTGCTCCTCGACGCCGTACTCGCGGGCGGTCTCGCGCACGTAGCGGCGGATGGAGTCGCCGTCGGCGATCGCCTTCGGGTCGGTCCACGGCTTGAAGGAGTAGCCGAGGGTGAACATGTCCGAGTCGGAGCGGACGCCCGGGTAGCGGAAGAGGTCCCAGGTGCCGCCGATCGCGCCGCGCGCCTCGAGCACCGCGTACGTCTTGTCCGGACAGTTGCGCCGCAGGTGGCAGGCGGCGCCGACGCCGGACAGGCCGGCTCCGACGATGAGCACGTCGACGTGGTCGGAAGCCATGGCATCTCCCTGGCTGAGGCGGTGGACGGACCCTATCCACCACCGTCGACACCCGTCAACACTCTGTCGAGTCCAATCGACACCCTGTCGAGCGCGTGTAACATCGGCGTTCATGACGACCGCCCGTACCCCCACCGGCGCCGCGCCCGGGCGCGGACGGCGGGCCGGACGGTCCGCGGGCGACGACCGCGAGCTGGCCATCCTGGCCACCGCCGAGCGGCTGCTGGAGCAGCGCGCCTTCGGCGAGATCTCCATCGACGACCTGGCCCGGGGCGCCGGCATCTCGCGGCCGACGTTCTACTTCTACTTCCCCTCCAAGGACGCGGTGCTGCTCACCCTGCTGGACCGGGTCACCGAGGAGGCCGACACCGCCGCCGGCGATGTGCTGGTCCACCTGGCGGAGGACCCGCGGGCCCGGTGGCGCGAGCTGATCAGCCGGTTCCACGCCACCTTCGGCGGTCACCGGGCCGTGGTGCTGGCCTGCGCCGAGGTCCGCGGCACCAACGCCGAGGTACGCCGGCTCTGGGCCCGGGTGCTGGAACGCTGGGTGCAGGCGGTCGAGGCCGCCATCGAGGCGGAACGCCGCCGGGGCGCCGCGCCGCCCGGCGTGCCCGCCCGGGACCTGGCGATCGCGCTGAACTCGATGAACGAGCGGGTCTGGTACGCGACCTTCGCCGGCGACGGACCGGCCGTCGCCGAACGCGACGTGGTGGACGTGCTGCTCGACGTCTGGCTCACCGGCATCTACCGCACGACGAGCCCCGCCGCCGCCTGACCCCGCGCCATTTTGCGGCGTGTCGGGGTGTCCCGGCCGGCCGTCACCCCGACACGCCGCAAACCAGCGCGCTCCACCCGGGCGGGCGTCGCCCACGCCGGTCCGGGCCAGCGGCGCTGCTTGCGGGGTCGCCGGGTGCCCCGCGCTGTCTGCGGCGTGTCGGGCTGTCCCCGCCCGCCGTTACCCCGACACGCCGCAAACCAGCGCGCCACCGGTCGGGGCGGTGCTCACGCCGGTCGGGCTCAGCGGCGCCGCTTGCGGGATCGCCGGGCGGCCGGGCGGGCCGGGCGGGGGCGGGGCACCCCGGCCGGGGCGGGCCTCGCGGTCACCGACGGCGCGGCGTCGGCGAGGCCCGCTGAAGAGGCGGCGTCGGCGGGCACCGCCCCGCGCCGGTCCTCGGTGATGTGTCGCCACCAGCCGCGCCACCCGTCGGCGGCGCTCCCCTCGGTCAGCGAGCGGCCGATCCTCGCGGCGATGGCGGCCCCGCAGCCGACGCCGCCCATGCCGAGCAGCACGTCGCCATTGGCGATGTTGGCCAGCCCGGCCCCCGCGACGGCCAGTCCGGCGCCGACCAGCGCGACCCGGCCCAGCACGTCGCGGCGGGCGATGACGGCGATCCCGGAGACCGCCAGCATGACCGCCAGGACGATGAGCGCCACCCCGACGAGGACGTCGTCGATGGCGATGTGGGCGACGCCCCACCCGATGAGGCCCGGCGCGCCGGCGACGAGCGTCAACCCGACCAGCACCTCGCGGCGGGCGAGGAAGGCCAGCAGGGCGGCGGCGGTGCTGGTCAACCTGCTCAATCCCAAGCCGACCCTGTTCTTCGTGGCGTTCCTGCCGCAGTTCGTGCCGGCCGGCGGGCCCGGGGCGTCCGCCCGGATGCTCGCCCACGGCGCCGTGTTCATGCTGATCACCTTCGTGGTGTTCGCGCTGTACGGCAGCTTCGCCGGCACGGTCCGCGACCGGGTGCTGGCCCGGCCCCGGCTGACCGACTGGCTGCGGCGCGCCTTCGCCGGGTCGTTCGTCGCGCTCGGCGTCTCCCTGCTGTTCGCCGAGAGGTAGGAGTTTCATGCGCTTCCACCACGTCGCCGCCGTCCGGGCGGCCCATCCGACGCTGGTCGCCGGCGTGCTGACCGCCGACGGCATCACCGCGGGCGTCGGAGCGGACGACCGGGTCGCGGACTTCACCGGCCGGGCGCGGCAGCGGTTGGCCGGCGGCGCCGAGAGCGGCTTTCCCGAGATCCGGGCGTGGCGGCGCGCCTTCGCCGCGATGGGGTTGCCGCCGACCCGCTACCGGTGCGCCGCCGAGTCGCTGCTGCGCCGGTTCCGCCGGGACGGGGAGCTGCCCGGCTGCACCCGCTGGTCGACCTCTGCAACGCGCTCTCGCTGGCGTACGCGATCCCGGTCGCGGTGCTGGACGTGACGCGGATCGACGGCGACCTGACCGTCCGGCCCGCGACCGGCGCGGAGGAGTACGTGACCCTCGCCGGCGACGTCGAGCACCCGGGGCCCAGTGAGGTGATCTTCGCCGACCGGGCGGGGCGAGCGCACTCCCGGCGTTGGACCCACCGGCAGAGCGGCTGGTCGGCGGTGCGCGACGCGACCGGCAGCGTCCTGGTGGTGGCCGAGGCGCTGCACGACTCGGCCGGCCGGGACGTGCCGGCGCTGCTGGCGGACCTCACTGCGGAGCTGGCGGACCGGTGGGGGGTCGAGGCGCGCACGGCGGTGCTGACCGCCGAGGCGCCCGTCTTCGACGGTCGGCGGCCGGGTCAGGCCGTCTCGCCGGGGGCCAGGTAGCGGTAGCCCTCCCCCACCGTCTCGGCGAACCAGCCGTTGACGCTGGCCAGCCCGCGGTCGTTGACCTGGGCGTCGTGGATCGGGTGCGTCGCCGCCGCGCCGACCGCGCGGGCGAAGTCGATCGCCTCGGTCAGCTTCAGCCAAGACGCGTGGGCCGGCACCAGCAGCGTCCGTACCGGCTGCCCGGGCAGGTGCAGCGAGTCGCCCGGGTGGTAGACCTCGTCGTCCACGACGTACCCGAGGTTGGCGCAGTTGGGCTGGCCGTCGTGGATGGTGGCGTGCCGGCCGCCCGTGGCGGTGACCGCGAAGCCGGCCGCGGTGAACCGCTGCCCGGCCCGCACCCGGGTCACCGGCAGCGCGGAGAGGGCCGGCAGGTCGGCGCCGTCGGGGGCGAAGACCGGCACGCCGAGGCCGGCCAGCCGCAGCACGTCGATGTGGTCGGCGTGCTCGTGGGTGACCAGGACGGCGTCGGCGCCGGCGAGGGCGGCCGGTTCGCTCCAGGTGCCCGGGTCGACGACCAGCACCCGGCCGTCGCGTTCCAGCCGGACGCAGGCGTGGGTGTACTTGGTGATCCGCATCGGACGGAGGCTACCGGCGCTGCGCCCGCGGCGCTGCCCGCCCGGGCCGTCGTCCGGCGGCGGGGCTCAGCCGTGGAGGTCGCTGTCGTCGTCCATGATCTGCTGGAACTCGGCCGGGGTGAGCTCGCCCTCGCGCAGCCGCCGGGCGTTCGCGGCGAACTTCCCGATCGCGGCGCCCCGGTCGGAGCGCGGCGTCGCCGGGGACTCGTCGGGCTCGCCGTGCAGGCGACGCAGCGCGTCGGCCAGCCGGGCGTCGGCGGCCCGGCCGGTGCCCCAGTCGCGGGCCAGCTCGACGGTGTGGCCGAGGGTGCCCTCACCGGGGCGTTCGGCGGCGAGAACGGCCCGCATCATGCGGTGGAACGTGACGGCCAGGGCGTCCGCGTCATCAGCGATCATTGGGTGCACCGTAGCGTCCCGATGCGACAGTTCCGGCCGCCGGCGACCGGTGGCGGCGGCATGATCGGGGCATGGACCGAGGGCACCGCGCCGTCCCGCACACCGCCGACGTGCGGATCGAGGCGTGGGCGCCGGACCGGGAGGGCTGCCTGGCCGAGGCGGTCGCCGCGCTGGTGGCGACCTTCGTCGACACCACCGGTGCCCGGGCCGACGGCGAGACGACGGTCGAGCTGCCGGCCGCGCGGGACGAGGACCTGCTGGTGGGCGTCCTCGACGAGGTGATCTTCCGGTTGGAGACCGAGGGCACGGTGCCGCTGGCCACGCAGGTACTGCCGAGCGGCGACGGGGTGCGGATGCGCTGGCACACCGTCGGCACCGACGCGGTGGAGCTGGTCGGCGCGGTGCCGAAGGCGATCTCGCTGCACGAGCTGCGGTTCTCCGGCACGGACTCCGGCTGGCGCTGCGCGGTGACGGTGGACGTCTGACGGTTCAGCCCTTGACCACGCCGATCGGGACCAGCCGGGCCACCTTCCGGCACAGGCCGGCCCCCTCGGCCGCCGCCACCACGGCGGTGACGTCCTTGTATGCGGCCGGCATCTCCTCGGCCAGCCCGCGCCGGCTGGCGCCCCGCACCGCGATGTCCTGCGCCTCCAGCTCCAGGCGCGGGTCGTGCCCGCGCACCGCCTTGGTGGCCTGCTTGCGGCTCTGCACCCGGCCAGCGCCGTGGCAGGTTGACGCCCAAGCCGGCGAGCCGGCCACGCCGGTGAGCACGTACGAGCCGGTGCCCATCGAGCCGGGGATGAGGACCGGCTGCCCGGCCGGGCGCAGGTCGTCGGGCAGCTCGGGGTGTCCCGGCGGGAGGGCCCGGGTGGCGCCCTTACGGTGCACGCAGAGCGGCCGGGGCGTCCCGTCCACCTCGTGCGTCTCGATCTTGGCGAGGTTGTGCGAGATGTCGTAAACCAGGTCGAGGTCGCAGCCGGTGACCCGGGCGAAGACCTGCCGGGCGGCGTGGGCGAGCAGCTGCCGGTTGGCCCGGGCGTAGTTGGCCGCGGCGGCCATCGCCCCCAGGTAGGCCCGGCCCTCGTGGGACGAGACCGGCGCGCAGGCCAGCTGCCGGTCGGGCACGTGGATGCCGTACCCGGGCATCACCTTCTCCATCTCCCGGACGTAGTCCGTGCAGATCTGGTGGCCCAGCCCGCGCGAGCCGGAGTGGATCATGACGCAGACCTGGCCGGCGCGCAGCCCGAAGGCCCCCGCCACGGCCTCGTCGTAGACCTCCTCCACCGCCTGCACCTCGAGGAAGTGGTTGCCGGAGCCGAGGCTGCCCACCTGGCGGGCGCCGCGCTCCACCGCCCGCTCGCTCACCTGGGCCGGGTTCGCGTCGCCCACCGCGCCGTAGTCCTCGCAGCGGTCCAGGTCCCGCTGGACGCCGAAGCCGCGCTCGACGGCGTACCGGGAGCCGGCGCGGAGCACGGCGTCGAGCTCGGCCCGGTCGGTCAGGTGCCACACGGCGCCCTTGCCCATGCCGCGCGGGGTGGACTCGCTCAGGCCGTCCATCACGGCGTCCAGCCGCGGGCGCAGCGCGGCCCGGTCCAGGTCGGCGGCGAGCAGCCGCACCCCGCAGGAGATGTCGAAGCCGACCCCACCGGGCGAGACCACTCCCCCGTCCTCGACGGCGGTGGCGGCGACCCCGCCGATCGGGAAGCCGTAGCCCCAGTGCACGTCCGGCATGGCGTAGGAGGCGCCGACGATGCCGGGCAGAGTGGCCACGTTCGCCACCTGCTCCAGCGACTTGTCCGCCCCGGCGTCGGGGAGCAGCGCCCGGGACGCGAACACCACCCCGGGTACCCGCATCGGGTCGTGCCGGTCGATGCGGAACCGGTACGGCGCTTCCTCGACCAACTCCATGACCTGCGGGCTACCCGCCGCGCGGCGCGGCACACCTGCCGGGATTGGACCGACCTGGGCGGGGTAGTGCGCGAGTATGCCGCAACGCTACGAGAACTACCCCCAGATCGCCCTCGTCACCGGCGCGGACTCCGGCATCGGCAAGGCCTGCGCCGTCGCCCTCGCCGAGGCCGGCTTCGACATCGGCATCACCTGGCACCGCGACCGCGCGGGCGCGCAGCGCACCGCCCGAGAGGTCAGCGCCCTGGGCCGCCGCTGCGAGATCGCCGAACTGGACCTGACCCGGCTGCCGGAGGCCGCCGCCGTCGTCGACGAGCTGGCCGACCGGCTCGGCGGGCTCGGGGTGCTGGTGAACAACGCCGGCACCGGGGCGTCCGCCCCGTTCGTCGACACCGGCTGGGAGCAGTGGCGCGAGGTGCTGGCGGTCGACCTGGACGGCCCGTTCCTCTGCTCCCAGCGGGCGGCCCGGCGGATGCGGGCCGCCGGGCGGGGCGGCCGGATCGTCAACATCACCAGCGTGCACGAGCACGCCCCCCGGGTCGGCTCGGCCGCGTACTGTGCGGCCAAGGGTGGGCTGGGCCTGCTCACCCGGGTCATGGCGCAGGAGCTGGCCGCCGATGGGATCACCGTCAACGCGGTCGCCCCCGGCGAGATCAGCACGCCGATGACCGGGCAGGAGGACGTCGACCCGTTCACCGAGGACCGCCCGGGCGTGCCGGTGGGCCGGCCCGGCGACGCGCGGGAGGTCGCCGCCGTGGTGGCGCTGCTCGCCTCGCCCGCCGCCGCGTACGTGACCGGGGCGTCCTGGCCGGTGGACGGCGGCATGCTGCTGATGGGCCCGCAGGCCGGCTCGCACCTGCACTCGGACGACTGGCGTTCGGCCTGATCCGCTGCGGCGGCCCGGGCATAAGGGACGGCGACCACCGCCGGCAACACGGACGCAACTCATGGGTCGGGCCGGAGACCATGTCGCTGCGCGCGGGAGCCCTTCCGGCCCGCCGCGGCGCAGGTTGTCACACGTGACGTCCTCCGGAGGGCGGGCGGCGTAACACTTCGTGACGCTTCGCGTTCACACCGTCCACCTAGGGTTCTCGACGGCCCGGCCACACGACGGACGGGCCGTCCACCGGCCCCCACCCGGGGTCCGCAACCGGAAGGACGTCAGCATGCCCCTCGCCCGACGCGCCGCCGTCGCCGCCACGGCCGCCGCCCTCACCGTCGCCGGCCTGACCGCGCAGGCCGCCCTGCTCCCCCAGGCCGCGCAGGCCGCGCCCCGATCCGGCGCGGAGAGCCCGTCGGTGCTGCTGCTCGCCGTCGACCGGGCGGGCACCGCCGAGGACCGCTCCAGCGTGCTGGTCTGCGGGCCGACCGGCGGCACCCACCCCGACGCGGCGACCGCCTGCCGCACCCTGGCCCACGTGGACGGCAACCTGGCCGCCCTGTCGGTGGATCCGGGCCCCTGCACCTTCGAGTACGCGCCGGTCACGGTCCACGCCTGGGGGTTCTGGCAGGACCGGCCGGTGGCCTGGTCGGAGACGTACAGCAACCGGTGCATGCTGCTGCGCGGCACCGGCGCGTTGTTCGCCTTCTGACCGGCGCGGCGCGACGCCCGTTCCTGGGGAGCGGGCGTCGCGCCGGCCGGAGGCTCGACGATCGGCGCCCGCCCGCTGTCGTCCAGGCCCGCGACCCACGGCCGGCCGGCGAGCGACATCCCCCCGGGCGGGCTCGGCGCCCCCGCCGACGGACAATGGGTAGGCCGGGCCGAGTGACCCGGCCGGAAAACGAACCAACCAGCGGGAGACCGGTCAGCGTGTCCGAAACACCCCGAGGCGGCGCCGAGCTGCGCGCCGACTGCGCCCGTTGCGTCGGGTTGTGCTGCGTCGCCCCGGCCTTCGCCGCCTCGGCCGACTTCGCCCTGGACAAGCCGGCCGGCCAGCCCTGCCCGAACCTGCGCGCCGACTCCCGCTGCGGCATCCACCCGCACCTGCGCGAGCGGGGCTTCCCCGGCTGCACCGTGTTCGACTGTTTCGGCGCCGGCCAGCACGTCACCCAGGTCACCTTCGGCGGCCGGGACTGGCGCGACGATCCGGCGACCGCGTCGGCCATGTTCGCCACCTTCTCCGTCGTACGCCCGCTGCACGAGCTGCTCTGGTACCTCACCGAGGCGCTGGCGCTGACCCCGGCCGGGGCGCTGCGCGACGAGCTGCGCGCCGCCGTGGACGAGATCCGACGCCTCACCGCCGGGGACCCCGACGCGCTGCGCGCGGTGGACGTCGACGCGTACCGGGGGCGGCTGAACCCGCTGCTGGTGCGGGCCAGCGAGCTGGCCCGGGCCGGGCACGCCGGCGCCGACCGGCGGGGCGCGGCGCTGCTCGGCGCCGACCTGCGCGGGGCGGACCTGGTCGCGGCGAACCTGCGCGGGGCGTGCCTGATCGGCGCGGACCTGCGGGGTGTCCGGCTGCGGCTGGCCGACCTGACCGGCGCGGACCTGCGCGGCGCCGACCTGCGCGGCGCGGATCTGTCCGGCGCGCTGTTCCTGCACCAGTCGCAGCTCGACGCGGCCCGCGGCGACCGGCGCACCGCGCTGCCGCCGACGCTGCGCCACCCGGCGCACTGGTCCGGGTTGAGCCTCACCCCGGTCCGGCCCCGCGCGGGCGAGGCCCGTACCGCGGCGCGGCCGACGGCCCGGCGCGGGCGCGGGCCCCGCCGCTGAGCGGCGGTGTTTGCCGGTCGCCCGAGCGGGCAGGTAGGTCGGCATGACGGATGAACAGCGCACCGACCGGGCCGACACCGACGAACCGGACGGCACCCCCGCGTACGAGGCGTCGCTGCGCCCGCCGGGCGACTCGCTGCGCAGCACGGACGACACCGGCGACGACTTCGCGGACCTGCCGGCCGAGGAGCACCTCTCGGCCCGGGACACCAGCCGCGCCGGCTACGACGTGGACGCGGTCTCCGGCACCACCGACCCGGCCGAGGAGGAAGCGGTCAACCCGGCCAGCGAGGTGTGACGACGCTCAGGCCCGCACCGGGCCCGGCCGGCCCCGTCCGGCCGGGCCCGACCACGTCCGGGGGCGGCGCGAGCCCACGCCGGGCACTACAGTGCCGCTGGTGATCCGGCACCCTGAGTTCGCGCGGCTGCACAACTTCCGGGACCTGGGCGGCTGGCGCGCCGCCGACGGACGCACGCTCCGGTGGCGGCTGCTCTACCGGTCCGACTTGCTGGCCCGGCTCGCCGGCGACGACCTGGACCGGTTCCGGGCGCTCGGCGTGCGTACCGTCATCGACCTGCGCTACCCGTGGGAGATCGCCGCGCGCGGCCGGGTCCCCGAGCTGGACGGCCTGACCTGGCTCAACCTGAGCATCGAGCACCGCACCTACGACCAGGCCGAGATCGACCCGGCCGTCGACCCGTGGCGCTACCTGGCCGACCGGTACGCCGAGGTCGCCGCCGACGGGACGGCCGAGCTGCGGCAGGCGCTGGAAACGATCGCCACGGCCGAGGGGCCGCTGGTGTTCCACTGCGCCTCCGGCAAGGACCGCACCGGCCTGCTCGCCGCCCTGGTGCTGGCCCTGCTCGACGTCGACGAACGGCAGATCGCCGAGGACTTCGCGCTCACCGAGCTGGCCACCGACGCTCTGGTCGCCACCTGGCGGGCCCAGCACCCCGGGCGCACCCTGCGCTGGCCCGCGTACGGACGGGCGCCCGCGCGGATCATCGAGCTCTTCCTGGCCGACCTGACCGCCGCGCACGGCTCGGTACGCGGCTACGCCCGCGACGCGCTCGGCGTCGACGACGCCCTGGTCACCGCCCTGCGCGAGCGCCTGCTGGAGCACTGAGCGGCGCGGCCGCCCGCGCCTCGGTCATCCCCTTGTTGGCCAGCGCGTCCGCACGCTCGTTCTCGGGGTGCCCGTTGTGCCCCTTGACCCACAGCCAGGTGACGTCGTGCCGGGCGCACGCCGCCTCGAGGCGCTGCCACAGGTCGGCGTTCTTGACCGGCTGCTTCGCCGCGGTCAGCCAGCCGTTGCGCTTCCACGAGGCCAGCCACCCGGTGATGCCGTTGCGCACGTAGGTGCTGTCGGTGTGCAGCCGCACGGTGACCGGCCGGGTCAGGCTCTCCAGCGCCCGGATGGCCGCGGTCAGCTCCATCCGGTTGTTGGTGGTGGCGCTCGCCTCGCCGCCGCACAACTCCCGCTCGTGGTCGCCGTAGCGCAGCAGCGCCCCCCAGCCGCCCGGGCCGGGGTTGCCGCTGCACGCCCCGTCCGTCCAGATCTCCACGACCCTGCCGGTCTGCGCCTCCACCATGGCGCCGAACCTACCGGTGCCGCCCGTCACCGCTCGGCGCGGCCGTCCCGCCGCGCCGCGGCGGCCGGACGGTGGCCGCCGACGAACCGGCCCCGACGGTGAGCGCCTGCGAGCCGGCGCCGACGGTGGCCGGCTACGAGCCGGCCCGACCGGCCCGGTCGGGGGCCGCGGCGGCGGGCGCCGGGCCGGGACGCAGCCGGGCGCGCAGCCGGCCGACGGCGTCACCGACCACCGCCGAGGTCATCGGCAGCAGCGGGCTGGAGCGCATCACCGCCAGGTCTTCCGCCGGGGTGGTGGCGCCGTCGAGGAACCGCAGCACCCGCTGCGCCGGGTTGCGGTCGAAGAGCCGGTCGAAGAACTCCGGGCCGCCGACCGCCCCCCGGTCCAGGGCCCGCAGCGCGACGGCGTCCATCCACAGGTGCCGGCGGGGGTACGCCCGGCGGGGCACCGGGGCCCGGCCCGCCGCCAGCGCCCGGGCGACGTCGTCGGCCTGCCGGTGCATGGCGGAGAAGGTGAACCCGGTCGACGGCCGGGTGGCCCCACCGGCGGTGCCCAGCCGCACCACCCCCGCCGACGGCCGAGGATCGAACGGGGCGTCGGTCATCGGGATCACCCCGTCCTCCACCTCCCGCACGGTCAGCGCGCTCAGGTCGAGACCGAGCAGGTCGGCATAGCCGCGCAGCGCGGCGTCGTACCCGGCGTCCGTCAGCCGCTGCGGGGAGAACTCGGTGTACTCGACCAGGGCGTACCGGTCGCTGACCGGCAGCACGTAGCCGAAGGAGACCCCCCGGGACGGCTGCGGGGTGCGGAAGTCCATCAGCACCGCCCGGTCCGGGTCGAACACCGGCCCGGCCGACTCCAGCCACCAGCCACGGAAGTGCTGCAACCAGCTCGTCCGCCCGGCCCGCCGGGGCGGTCGGGGACGGGAGTCCAGCACCCACCGGGCCCGCAGCAGCGCCGCGCCGTCGGTGTCCCGGACGGTCACCGACCCGCCGTCGTCGTCGAGGGCGCCGACGGCCGCGTCGACCCGGGTGGCGCGCAGCCGTCGCTCCGCCTCGGCGGCCCGCTCGTAGACCGGGGCGGAGCGCAGCATCGCGTACCGCAACGGGGCCAGGTCGAGCCGGCGCCGCCCGCCCGGCGTGGTCACCTCCACCTGCCGCCAGCTGGCGCTGAGCATCGGCTCCAGGTCGGTGCCGGGCGTCGCCCAGAACGCCCAGGTGCGGTCCTGGCCCCGCTTGCGGACCGGGTCCACCACCGCGATCCGCAGGTCACGCAGGTCGTGCCGGGCCAGCGCGGCGAGGACCAGGGAACCGGCGCCGCCACCCCCGACGACGGCCAGGTCGACGTTGTCCACCCGACCACGCTGTCACACTCCCCCGCCCCCGCCGGGCGGAGCCCCCACGGCGCGCCGCCCGGCCGGTACGGTGCCACGGCATGAGCAGCACGCCCGCCAACTCCCTCACCGCCCGCTGGGCCGCCCTGATCGACGACCGGCAGACCGTCCTCTCCGGCGCCGGGGCGTACCCGCTGCTGGCCCTGCTCGCCCGGCACGCGGCCGGCCCGGCACGCGACGAGCTGACCGCCGTCGCCCCCGACGCCACCCCCTACGACCTGGCCGCCTCCCCCACCACCCGGCTGGCGCTGGGCTTCTGGGCCCGACGCGAGCTGCGACTGAACCCGGCCTGGCTGCGCGCGGTCCCCGCGTCGATGCGGGGTGAGCTGACCGGCGACCGGGCCGTGGACGAGCCCGTGCTGGACGGCTGGGCGTCCACCCACACCGACGGGCAGATCCGGAAGATGCCGATCACGGTCACCCCGGACACGGCGCTGGTGCTGGCCAGCGCCCTCTCGGTGCTGACCGGCTGGGCGGCGCCCTTCCAGGAGGGCTGGTGCGAACCACGGCAGGGCCCCTGGCAGGGCCGGCGGCTGATCGGTCTGCACCGGTACGGCGGCGATCCCCGGACGCTGCGGGTGGCCGACACCCCGGCCGGACCGGTGAGCCTGCTGACCGTCGCCGGTGACGCGGACGTGGACGTGGTGCTGGCCCTCGGCGTCCCCGGGCGCCCGGCCGGCGCCGTGCTGCCGGCCGCGATCCACGCCCTCGGCGGCGGCCCGACGCTGCCCCACCCGGCCGGGCCCGGCATCACCGAGGAGACCGTCGAGGCGGTCGACGACCGGCCGCAACTGGCCGTACGCACCGTCGCGTTCCGCGTCGACGCCGACCACGACCTGCTCGACCGCGCCGACCTGTACGGGCTCGCCGCCGCCACCCGCCGTGACGCGGACAACTTCCCCGGCATCGCCCCGCTGCTCTACGTCTCCCAGGCCCGGCAGACCGTCACGGCCGAGTTCAGCGCCACCGGCTTCCGCGCCGCCGCGGTCACCGCCATCGCCATGGCACCCGGCTCCGCGCCACCCCGGCACCGCGTACGGGCGCGGCGGGTCAGCCTCGACGTCGACCACCCGTTCGGTTTCCTGGCCGTGCACCGCCCCACCGGCCTGGTCCTCGTCGCCGGCTGGGTGACCGAGCCGACTCCCCGCTGACCGCCCGGCAGCCGGTCCGGGCCGCCGCGTAGGTTCGTACCGGCACAACCTGGAACGACCAGGGGCAAGGACGGGAAACCGGGGGGACACCATGGCGAAGACACCGGCACCACTGCGGGTCGGACTGCTCGGATACGGGCTGGCGGGCCAGGTGTTCCACGCCCCGCTGATCGCCGCCACCCCCGGGCTGCGGCTGGACGCCGTCGTCACCGGCAACCCGCAGCGGCAGGAGCAGGCCCGCCACGACCACCCCGACGTCCGCGTCCTCGACGACGCCGGCCGGCTGTGGGAGTCGGCCGACACCCTCGACCTGGTCGTGGTGGCGACGCCGAACCGGACGCACGTGCCGATGGCCCGGGCCGCCGTCGCCGCCGGACTGGCCGTCGTGGTGGACAAGCCGCTGGCCGCCACCGCGGCGGAGGGCCGCGCCCTGGTCGACGAGGCCGAGCGCCTGTCGGTGCCGCTGACGGTGTTCCAGAACCGCCGCTGGGACGGCGACTTCCTGACCGCCCGCCGCCTGATCGCCGAGGGCGAGCTGGGCCGGGTGACCCGCTTCGAGTCCCGCTTCGAGCGCTGGCGCCCCGCCATCAAGGAGGGCTGGCGGGAGAGCGCCGCCCCCGGCGAGGCTGGCGGCGCCCTCTACGACCTCGGCGCCCACCTCGTCGACCAGGCGGTGCAGCTCTTCGGTCCGGTGACCCACGTGTACGCCGAGGTGGACCGGCGGCGGCCCGACGCGCAGGTCGACGACGACGCCTTCGTGGCGCTCACCCACGCCGGCGGCGTCCGCTCCCACCTGTGGATGAGCGCCGTCACCGCACAGCTCGGGCCCCGGCTGCGCGTCCTCGGCGACCGCGCCGGGTACACCAGCTACGGCCTGGACGTGCAGGAGGACGCGCTGCGCACCGGGGGCCGCCCGGGCGCGCCGGGCTGGGGCGAGGTCCCCGCCGAGCGGTACGGCCGGCTCGGCGTCGACGGCGACCTGCACCCGGTACCCACCGACCCGGGGCGCTACCAGGACTTCTACGCCCAGGTCGCGGCGGCGCTGCGGGACGGCACGCCGATGCCGGTCGACCCGCGCGACGCGGTCGCCACCGTGGAGCTGATCGAGCTGGCGCACCGCTCCGCCGAGCGCGGCGAGGTGCTGCCGGTCCCGTCCCGCTGACCGCTCAGCCGACCCGGGCCGGCTGCCGGTCCGGGTCGGCGTACGCGGCGGCGACCGTGGCCCGGTCGAACACCCGCCAGGTGGCGGCGGAGACGCCCACCGCCACCACGAACCCCACCCAGTACGGCGCGGCCAGCCCGTCCCACCGCTGCACCGTCACGGCGAGGCAACGTACCAGCTCACCGGGGCGGCCGAATCTGCGTTGAGCGGCGGCCGGTCGATGTGCGACGGTGCGCCGGTGACCGACTACCGCACCCTCAACCGGGCCAACTGGGACGAGCGCGCCCCGGCCCACGCCGCGTCCCCCGACTACGCGGTGGAGCGCTTCGCCGCCGACCCGGCGTACCTCAGCGAGGTGGTCCGCTTCGACCTGCCCCGGCTGGGCGACGTGACCGGCCTGCGCGGCGTGCACCTGCAGTGCCACATCGGCACCGACACCGTCTCGCTGCACCGGCTCGGCGCGCGGATGACCGGGCTGGACTTCTCCGGCGCCTCGCTGGACCAGGCCCGCGCCCTGGCCGGACGGGCCGGGGCCGCCGTCGACTTCGTCGAGGCCGACGTCTACGACGCCCCCGAGGTGCTCGGCGCGGGCGGCTTCGACCTGGTCTACACCGGCGTCGGCGCGCTGTGCTGGCTGCCCGACATCCGCCGGTGGGCGGGCGTGGTCGCGGCGCTGCTCCGCCCCGGCGGCCGGCTCTTCCTGCGCGAGGGCCACCCGATGCTGTGGGCGCTGGACGAGACCCACCCCGACGGGCTGCTGGTGGTGGAGCACCCGTACTTCGAGCGGCCGGAGCCGCTGGTCTGGCAGGAGCCGGGCACCTACGTCAGCACCGAGGCGACGTTCCAGCACAACACCACCCACGAGTGGAACCACGGCCTGGGCGAGGTGGTCACCGCCCTGCTCGACGCCGGCCTCGACCTGACCATGCTCCAGGAGCACGACAGCGCGCCCTGGGACGCGCTGCCCGGGCGGCAGGTCAAGGACGCCGACGGCGAGTGGCGGCTGGCCGAGCGGCCGTGGCGGCTGGCGCAGACGTACACCCTGCAGGCCCGCAAGCGGTGACGCCGCGGGCGCCGGTGCCCGCCGGGGGCTGACCGGAGGCGGTGCGGGTGCGAAGATCCAGCATGCCCGTCACCAACCCCTGGCTCGCCGGCCCCGCCCCCACCGCCCGCCTGGACCGCAACCGCCTCGGCGAGCGCATCCTCAACCTGCTCTCCTCGCAGAACATGTGTGTGCTCGCCACCGTCGGCCCGGACGGCCCGCTGGCCACCCCGGTCCGCTACTTCCACCTCGACTTCGCGGTCATGTTCACCGCCGCGCCGACCTCGCCGAAGATGCGCAACATCGCCGCCGACCCGCGGGTGTCGGTCGGGGTGTTCGCCCCGCTGGTCGGGCAGGCCAGCAGCCGCGGCGCGCAGCTGTTCGGCCGGGCCCGGGTGCTGCACGAGGACGACCCGGACTTCGCCCACTGGTGGCCGGCGGTGCGCTGGCAGTCCGACCACGTGGAACGCTCCCGCCCGCTGGACGAGCCGCCGGCCGGGCCGCTGGTCGTCATCGAGGCGGAGCGGATCGTCTACACCGAACACTGGCTGCGCCGCGACGGGTACGCGCCGCGCCAGTTCTGGCGGCGCGCGCCCCGCTAGGCGTACGAGCCGACGCGGTGCCGGGTACCCGGCCGGGGCGCTGGCCGGTCGGTGTGCGCCGCTGCCCTCTCCGGCACCGCGCTCGGCGTCCTCGCCGTGGTCGCCGCCGCTCTGGCGTGGCCGGCGCCGGACGTCACACCCGCTAGGGCATCCTAGGAGGCTAGCTGGCCGGGTGGTCGCGCAGGGCGGCTGGACATGCAGCCGTGCGGTTGCGTATGGTGACAGGCAACCATAGGGTTGCGTATACGAGGTGGTGGCGGTGGACGAGGTGTTCCGGGCGCTGGCGGACCCGAGCCGCCGCCGCCTGCTCGACAGCCTCAACCTCCGCAACGGCCAGACCCTGCGCGATCTCTGCGCCGGGCTCGACATGACCCGCCAGTCGGTCAGCAAGCACCTGGCGGTGCTGGAGGCCGCGAACCTGGTGACCACGGTGCGCCGGGGCCGGGAGAAGCTGCACCACCTCAACGCCGCACCGATCAACGCCATCGCCGAGCGGTGGATCCACCGCTACGACCGCGACCGGGTACGCGCCCTCGCCGACCTGAAGACCGCATTGGAGGGTGACCGCATGCAGAGCCCGAGCTTCGTCTACACCACCTACATCCGCACCACCCCGGAGCGCCTCTGGCAGGCGTTGACCGAGCCGGCGTTCACCCGCCGCTACTGGGGCGGGGTGGCGCTGCGGTCGGAGTGGACGGTCGGTGCGCCGCTGCTCTGGCAGGATGGGCCGGACGGCGAGTTCAAGGATCTGGGGCAGCAGGTGCTGGTCGCCGAGCCGTACCGCCGGTTGTCCTACACCTGGCACGGCTTCCAGCCGGAGCACGCCGCCTTCTTCGGCTGGTCCGAGGAGGAGCTGGCCGCCCGGCTCGGCGAGCGACGCTCCACCGTGACCTTCGACATCACGCCGCACGGCGAGGCGGTCCGGCTCACCGTCACCCACGACGACTTCTCCCCCGACAGCGAAATGTACCGGGCGATCAGCGGCCAACTGCCGGGCAGCGGCGGCTGGCCCGAACTGCTGGCCGGCCTCAAGACGCTGCTGGAGACGGGCGAGCCGCTGGCCGCCGGCTAGCCGCCCCGGACAGGCCGTCCGGGGCGGGGATGCGGGGCAGCTCGACCATAGTGGAGCCGGCGGGACCGGAGTCGCGGTATGCCGGGTGCCGTGGGCCCGGCGTTCCCGTTCGGCACGTTGTCTCCGTCGTGGACCCGAAGGCCCGGATCAGCTCGCTGCGCTAGCTGCGCCCACCGGACCCGGCGACACCGGCCGACCCGGACAGCCTTTCCCAGAAGGGGACGGGCCGCCGCGGACGGCCGGTTCGTGCCGCAACCGGACGAGCGGCACGAGCGGCTACGCCCGTCCGGGCGTTGTGGGCGGTCCTGTACGGGCATTTCCGCAGCTCCCCGGCGCGACGGAGAACTCCGGACGGCAACGAAGATTTCTCATTTACGCCGAGCGCGCGGGTCAACCCTCCTAGTGTTGGCCACACCGGTGCTAGTTACGGAGTTGGCCACCCGAACGACGTCCCACGCAGACAGCGGACGAAAAGTGAGGGAAGACGCGTATGAAGGCACAGTCAGTTCTCGTATCGACGGCGCTCGGCGTGGGACTCGGCACGCTTCTGCTCCCGGCCGCCGCGCTCGCGCAGACCACCGTGTCACCGGCCACCACACCGGTCGGCGGGACCGTCGTGCTCACCACGACGACCTGCAACCCGAATGCGGGCGACGCGATCTTCCGTGTCACCGGCCCGAACCGGGACCAGAACGTACGCTCCACCACCGCCGCGGCCGGCGGCGGGCTGAGCGCGGAACTCTTCACCGCCGGCTTCACCCTCGGCACCTACACGGTGACCACCACCTGCGGTAACGGCAGCTCCGGGGGCAGCGCCACCTTCACCGTCACCCCGATCGGCGCGGCGCCCGCCGGCGGTGGTGGCGGCGACGGCACCACCGGCCTGCTGGCCGCGGGCGGCGCGCTCGCCGGAGCCGCCGCGATCGGGGCGACCGTCCTGGTCCGCCGCCGACGCCGGGCGGCCGCGCCCGTCGCCTGACCCCGTACCTCACACACCATCCCTTGGGAGGGGTGCCCGCACCGGCAGCACCGGGGCGGGCACCCCGACCGCATCGCCGTGTCGGGGAGGTGAGGCGATGGCCGTTGGCAGGTGGTTCACGCGTACCCGGGCGTCGGTGGCAGCGGTGACGGTGGCCGGCGCCGCCGGTCTCACCCTGATCACCGTGGGACTGACCGCAACCCCGGCCGGGCCGCCGCAGCCCGGTGCGGGCGTGCGCGGCGCCGACCGCAGCGGATCACCCGGGCCGGTGCTCCCCCGCTCGGAGCCGGTCCGCATCGACATCCCGGCGATCGGCGTCCGCGCCGACCTGGTCTCCGTCGCCGGCGACCCGAACGGCACCCTGGAGGTGCCGCCGCAGGACCGCCCCACCGTCGCCGGCTGGTACCGGCCCGGGGTCAGCCCCGGCGAGGCCGGCAACGCCGTGATCGTCGGTCACGTCGACACCCGCGAGGGCCCGGCGGTCTTCTTCGACCTCGGACGCCTGCGGCCCGGCGACACCGTACGCGTCACCCGGGCCGACCGCCGGACGGTGACCTTCGCGGTGGACGGCGTCGGGGCGTACCCGAAGCGGAGCTTTCCCACCGCGATGGTCTACGGGCCGGGTGGGCCGGGCGCGGCGTTGCGGCTGGTGACCTGCGGCGGACGCTTCGACGAACGCTCCCGCGACTACTCCGACAACATCGTCGTGCGGGCCACCGCCGTGGCCTGACCCACCGCCTGCGGCAGGCGCGCGGGCGTACTACGGTGGGCCACCGGATCACGGCGGCGGAGGTACACGGTGGCGGCACGGCTCATCCCGCGACTGGGGTCGTTGGTCGACCGGGTGCTCGGCCGGGAGGCCGACGCGCCCGCGCCGACGCCGCGACGCTCCAACCCGGACGCCGTGGTCGACTGCGCGGTGTACGTCAACGGCCGGCGCGAGCCCGGCCGCCCGCACTACGCCGACGCGTACGCCCGGTCCCGGCGCGGCCGCAACGCCTTCGTCTGGCTGGGCCTGCACGACCCCGGCCCGGCGGTGATGGCCGCGGTCGGGCGCACCTTCGGCCTCGACGAGCTGGTGGTGGAACAGGCGCTCGCCGACGGGCACCGGCCGACCGTGCAGCGCTACGACGGGGTGACCCTGCTGGTGCTGCGCACCGCCAGCTACGTCGAGCACGCCGAGCTGACCGCCACCTCCGAGGTGGTCGACACCGGGGACGTGATGGTCTTCCTCGGCGACCGGTTCGTCGTCACCGTCCGGCACGGCGCCTCCGGCGCGCTGACCCCGGTGCGCCACGACATCGAGAGCCGCCCGGGGGTGCTCGCCGAGGGGCCGTGGGCGGTGGCGTACGCGGTGGCCGCCCGGATGACCGAGCTGTACCTGGAGGTCGCCGTCCACCTGGAGAAGGACCTGGAACGCGTCGAGGAGAGCGTGTTCGCCCACGACCGGGGGGCCGACATCCAGCACATCTACCAGCTCAAGCGGGAGTTGGTGGAGTTCAAGCGGGCGGTGCTGCCGTTGCAGGAGCCGATGCGCCTGCTGCTCTCCGACACCGCCGCCGGGCCGCCGCCGGCGCTGCGGCGCTGGTTCGCCGACGTGGAGAGCCGGCTGACCCGCGCGGTGGAGCGGGTCGCCGCGTACGACGAGCTGCTGAACTCGGTGCTCCAGTCCCGGCTGGCGCAGCTCGCCGTCGACCAGAACAACGACATGCGCAAGATCGCGGCGTGGGCCGCGATCGCGGCCACCCAGACCGCCATCGCCGGCATCTACGGCATGAACTTCACCCACATGCCCGAGCTGACCTGGCGGTACGGCTACGCCGGGGCGTTGCTGCTGATGGCGACCGCCGCGCTGGTCCTGCACCGGCTGTTCCGCCGCTCCGGCTGGCTCTGAACCCCCGGCGATCGTGCGGAGTGCGCGGCTCACGGCTCGGCGAGCGCGGCCAGTTCCCGGTCCAGCAGCTCCGCGAGCCGGGCGACCCGGGCGGGGTCGTTCTCCCGGGTGATGCCCCGGCTCGGCATCTCCACGGTCATCAGCAGGTACAGGTGCAGCCGGTAGAGCCCGAGCCGGCGGCGCACGCCCGGGTCGTCGAGCGGCAGCGGACCACCCGCCGTCCGGTAGCCGCGCAGGAACGCGTCGTCCGGTTCGTCCTCGGCGCGGCGGAAGAGCAGCGGCGAGACCAGATCCAGCAGCGGGTCGCCGTAGAGATGCCGCTCGCCGTCGACCAGACCGGTGAGCCGGGGTACGCCGTCCGGCCCGTCGACGGCCAGCACGTTGCCGGCCCAGCCGTCGACGTGCAGCAGCGCCGGGCGGCGCACCACGTCGAGGGCGTCAGCGTGCCGGTGGACCAGGTGCCGGAGCCGCCCGGCCGGCACGGGCAGCGGCACCGCCCAGTCGACCGCGTCAGCGAGCAGCTCGTCCACCATGGCGGTGAACGCCTCCCGCCAGGTCGTCCCGGCGGCCCGGCCACCGTCGTAGCCGAACCGGTCGCCGTCGACCCGGTGCAGCGCGGCGAGCGCCGCGCCGAGCCCGGCGCGGACCGCGTCGACCGGGGCACCGTCGACGGTGAGCTGGTGCAGGGTACGACCGGGGAGCAGGCCGGTGAGCAGCCAGTCGCCGAGGACCGCATCGCTGCCGTGGTGCACCAGCGGCGGGACGGGCACTGCCGGGGCGCGCGCAGCGACGAGCCGCAGGTAGCGCGCCTCGGCCCCGATCAGCCCGCGCTCGTAGCGCAGCAGCGGGACCTCGGGCGGTGGGCCCACCTTCAGCACCACGGCACGCCCGTCGTCGAGGGTGACCGACCAGACCGCGGCGAAGCCGCCCCCGGTGAGCGGCGCGCAACTGGTCACCCCGGCGTCGGGGCCGAGGGAGGCCGCGACGTAGCGGCGGACCAGCTCGGCGTCGAGGAGGCGCTGGGTGGGGCTCATCCGGTCCGCTCCTGGTCGCGACACGAGCCGAGAGGACCCATTGGCGCACCGTACCCGGGCAGGCCAGCGGACGAGGCCCCGCACCGGCGGGAGGCCCGCGCGGGGCCGCCCATAAGCTGAGATCGTGATGTGGCAGCGGTACGTCGCGATCGGCGACAGCACGACCGAAGGGCTCGACGACCCGGACGACGCCGGCGGCTACCGGGGCTGGGCGGACCGGTTCGCCGAGGCGGTGGCCCGGGAGCAGGGTGGCCTGGAGTACGCCAACCTCGCGATCCGGGGACGGACCACCGCCCGGATCCTCGCCGAGCAACTGCCGGCGGCCCTCGACCTCGCGCCGGACCTGTGCACGGTGGTGGCCGGGATGAACGACGTGCTGCGCCCGTCCTTCGACGCCCGGCGGATCGCCGCCGACGTGGCGACGATGCAGCGGGCGCTGGTCGGCCAGGGCGCCACCGTGCTGACCTTCACGCTGCCCGACCCGGTGCCGGTGATGCCGCTGGCCCGTCCGCTGCGCAACCGGGTGGTCACCCTCAACGCCGCGCTAGGCCGGGTCACCGCCGAGACCGGTGCCACCCTGCTGGACTTCGCCGCGCACCCGGTCGCCTCCGACCCCCGGCTGTGGAGTGAGGACCGGCTGCACGCCAACAGCGCCGGCCACGAGCGGATCGCGGCGGCGCTCGCGTACACCGCCGGCCTGCCCGGGTACGACGACTCGTGGACCCGGCCCCTGGAGGTCGCGCCCCGGCGGCGCGGGCACGAGGTGCTCCGCGCCGAGGCGGCCTGGGCCCGGCAGCACCTGCTGCCATGGCTGGCCCGGCACCTGCGCGGGCGCTCCTCAGGCGACGACCGGGTGGCGAAGCGCCCGGTGCCGCTGCCGGTCGAGCTGTCCTGACGCCTGGTCGACGGGGTGCACCCGCCTCGCGGGGCGGGGCGCAGAACGGCCGGGGCGGTCGGGATCGATCCGGGCGGGCATGATGGGCCGGTGGACCGCACCGAACGGGCGGCGCTGGCCGCCGAGACCGACCGGCTCGTCGCCGAGGGCCGCTACGGGCCGGTGCCGGCCGCCACCCTGCACCTGCCCGACGAGCCGCTGCGCGAGCCCGGCCCGGCCGGTCCGTCCACGGTGGAGGTGACCGACGAGACGAGCCTCGCGGCCACCCGCCGGCTCGCCGGCACCGGCGACGGCCGGGTCGCCTGCCTCAACTTCGCCTCGGCGAAGAAGCCCGGTGGCGGGTACGCCACCGGCGCGCACGCCCAGGAGGAGAGCCTGGCCCGGTCGTCCGCCCTGGTCGCCAGCCTGCGGACGGCGCCGGAGTTCCACGCGTACCACCGGGCACGGCCCGACCCGGTCTACTCCGACCGGGTGGTCCACTCCCCCGACGTGCCGGTGTTCCGGGACGACGCGGGGCGGCTGATCCCGCCGTACCGGGTCGCGTTCCTGACGGCGGCGGCGCCGAACGCCGGCGCGCTGCGCGAACCGGTCGACCTGCCGGGGGTGCTGCGGCGGCGGGCCGGGCGGGTGCTCGGGGTGGCGCTGGCGCACGGGCACCGCCGGCTGGTGCTCGGGGCCTGGGGGTGCGGGGTGTTCCGCAACGACCCGCGCCAGGTGGCGGCCGCGTTCGCCGACCTGCTCGGGCCCGACCGCCCGTACGCGGGCCGCTTCGACCTGGTGGTGTTCGCGGTGCCGGACGCGACCAACCGGGGCCCCTTCGCCGCCGCGTTCGGCTGACCGCTCACCGCTCGATCGGCGGCCGGGTCCGGGCCCGCTTCAGCTCGAAGAAACCGTCGGTGCCGGTCACCGCCACCACCCCGTCCCAGAGCCGACCGGCGTCCTCGCCGCGCGGGATCGGCGCGACCACCGGCCCGAAGAAGGCGGTGCGCCGGCCGGTGTCGTCGGTGACGTGGATGGTCGGGGTGCCGAGATCCTCACCGACCGGTTCGAGTCCGGCGTGGTGGCTGGCCAGCAACGCCTCGTCGTACGCGGTGGAGTCGGCCGCGTCGGCCAGCTCGACCGGCAGCCCCACCTCGGCCAGCGCCGCCCGGTAGAGGTCACGCCCGATCGGCACCCGGTCGTGATGGATCCGGTTGCCCAGGGCGGTGTAGAGGTCGCGCAGCACCTCGGGCCCGGCCTTCTGCTCCGCCGCGACCGCCACCCGCACCGGGCCCATGCCGGGTGCCAACCATTCCCGGTACCACTCCTCCAGCCCGTCGCGGCCCTCGTTGAGCACGCTGAGGCTCATCACGTGGAAGCGCACCTCGACCGCGCGCACCCGTTCCACCTCCAGCAACCAGCGGGAGGCATTCCAGGCCCAGGGGCAGCGCGGGTCGAACCACATGTCCGCCGTCGTCATCGTCGTTCCGGTCCTTCCAGCAGGTCGTCGTACCCCGATCCTGGTCGGCGGATCGGCCCAGCGTGAGGGCCGATTTCGAGGTGATCGGCTGGGCCAATCGCGGCGACCGCCCGGTCGGGATGTCACCCTCGGTGACGATGGGCGGGTGACCCGGCCGCCGCATCCGGTCGGTGGCGGGTGCGGCAGGATGGGGCCGTGGCGAAACGTGGAGCCCGCCGGAGCGGGGCCGACGACCCGGGCCGGCCGTGCCCGTGCGGCTCCGGCCTGCCGTACGCCGACTGTTGCGGCCTGCTGCACCGCGGCGAGGGCACGGCCGGCACGGCCGAGGCGCTGATGCGCTCCCGGTTCAGCGCCTTCGCCGTCGGGGACGCCGGGTACCTGCTGCGCAGCTGGCACTCCTCCACCCGCCCGGCCCGGCTGCGCCTGGACCCGGGCGAGCAGTGGACCCGTCTGGAGATCGTGGGCACCGACCGGGGCGGCCTGTTCGACAGCACCGGCACCGTCGAGTTCCGGGCCCACTACCGGGAGTCCGGCCGCCCGGGGACGCTGCACGAGCGCAGCCGCTTCGTCCGGGAGGACGGGCGCTGGGTCTACCTCGACGCCCTGCCCGACTGAACCGGCGCGACCTGCTCGCCCGCCCCAACCGCGGCGGGTTACGATGGCGTCGGCGCCGTCCCGCGCCTCACCTCCTTACCGGTGCTCACGCCACCGGCGTCGCGGAGGCAAAGGGGGCCTCGGGCCCTCGGGGCGCCGTGCCACATGCCCAGGCAACGGCGGGTCGACGGGAGCGTGAGTCCCCACGACCGCGCCGTCGACAGGGAGCATGTGATGACGCGCCAGAAATCCTTCAAGTCCCGGATCCGGACCCGGATGGACAAGACGGGCGAAAGCTACACGGCGGCCCGCCGGCACCTGCTGCCCGGCGCCGTCGCGGCTGAACCGCCGACCGCCGCGCCCGCCGAGTCCACTCCCCCGGCCACCGGCTCGGGGGCGGCACAGGCCGACCGGATCTCCGAGGCCTTGCTCCGTGAGCGCACCGGCCGCGGCTGGGACGAGTGGTTCGCCCTGCTCGACGAGTGGGGCGCGGTGCAGCGTACGCACACCGAGACGGCGCGCTGGCTGGTCACCGCCCACGAGGTGCCGGGCTGGTGGGCGCAGACCGTCACCGTCGGGTACGAGCAGGCGCGTGGCCTGCGCGCCCCCTGGCAGCGGCGCGGCGGCACCTGGGAGGCGGGCGGCAGCCGGACGGTCGCCGTGCCGGTGGACCGGCTGTTCGAGGCGTTCAGTGACGAAGAGCTGCGCCGGCGGTGGCTGCCCGACGTGGCGATCCGGGTACGCACGGCGACCCGGCCGAAGACCTTCCGCGCCGACTGGGACGGCGGCCCGACCCGGATCGTGGTCGGCTTCGTGGCCAAGGGTGACACGAAGGCCACGGTGGCCGTGGTGCACGAGAAGCTCCCCGACGCCGAGCAGGCGGCCGAGCTGAAGGCGTACTGGCGGGAGCGGCTGGCCGCGCTCAAGCAGTTGCTGGAGTCCGACGAGGCGGCCTGAGCACCACGACTTCCGTCCACCTGCCGGGCTGACCGGAGTGCCCGGTGGCGGTCGTCCACCGTCACCGGGCCGGCCCGGTCAGCCGAAGCTGACCCGCTCCAGCCAGAGGTCGAGCAGCTTCGCGTCCCCGATCACCTCGACGCCCGCCGCGTCCACGGAGAGCCGGCCGTAGACCAGCAGCAGCAGGTTGGTCAGCCGCCCGCGGACGGCCACGGCCGCCTTCTCGTGCGCACGCCGCCAGGCGATCAGGTCGCCGGTGAGGTCGACCAGCCACTCGGCGCCCAGCTCGGGCGGGGTGTCGGTGGCGTGCAGGTGCAGCGTCCGGCCCGGGCCGAGCAGCTCCCGGCGGTGCGGGTGGAAGTCGAACATCTGCGGCAGCGCGCCCAGCTCCATCCACTCGTCGAGCGCGTCGACGGCGACCTCCGGCGCGACCACCACGTCGACGTCGAGAGCGAGCGCGGCGTCGGCCCGGTGCACGAGGGTCTCGTGGGCGAACCGGCGCGCGAAGAACGCCGGGCTCCCGTCCCCCAGCGGGGTCCACACCCGCGCCGCCGGCCCGGCGCCGCGCAGCGCCCCGGCCAACTCGGCGGCGCTTTCGACCAGCCACGGCCCGAGCACCGCCGGGTCCTCGTCGGCGTACCGGGACAGGTCACGGAAGTGCGTGTCGTCCGGTGGCGTGGCCGGCCGGGTGCGGAGGATCTCCGCGGCCCACCGCTGCCCGCCCCCGAGGTGCCGGACCAGCTGGCCCACGTTCCACCCGGGGCAGGACGGAACGGGGACGGTCAGGTCGGCGCCGTCGAGATGGGACCGGAGCAGGTCGCTCTGCTGCACGATCTCGGCGCACCAACGGTCGTAGCTCACACCGGTCATCCGGTCACGCTAACCGCCCGCACCGACACCGTCCGCCTGCCGTGCCGGGCCCGGAACCGCTCTCCCGTCGCCAAGGCCGCCGCCCGGCACGGGGTCGGGCACCGGTGTCGCCGGCCCGGCCCGCCTAGGCCGACGACACCGGCGGGCGCGGTCAGGTCGGCACGCCGCTGCGGCCGGCCACCGGCTCGCGGGCGGGGCCGCCGCGCCGGTTCCTGCGCGAGGCCAGCAGCCAGCCGGCCACCACCAGGTACGGCACGGCCGCCGCCACGAAGGCGGCCCGGTTGCCGCCCACCCCGGCGACCAGGGCGTACCCGCCGTAGACGGCGATGATGGTGAGGTCGGTGGCCATCCCGGCGACGGAGGTGACGGTGGCCCGAGCCGGCCCGGTGATGCGCGCCTGGACCCGGGCGTCGGCCAGCACCGTGGCTAGTTGGAAGGCGCAGAACGCGACGCCGACCAGCACGAACCCGGCGGGGTGGCGCAGTCCCGCCCCGACGGCGAGCGCGACCGCGGCCACCGCGAGCAGCGCGGCGTAGCCACGGGTGCGCAGCCGTTCGGCCGGCGCGGCGAGCAGGCCGCCCACGGTCACCCCGACCCAGACGAGCAGGAGCAGCAGCGGCACGGTCGACCCGGCGACGCCGGTGTCCCGGGCCAGCAGCGGCGTGTACTCGTCGAGGGCGCCCCACACGGCGGTCACCGCCGGGACCAGCAGCAGCGCCGCGCGTACCCGAGGATCGGCCCGGGCCTCGGCGAGGCCGGCGCGCAGGGTCGCCGCCCAGCCCAGCTCCTCGCCGTCCGCCGCCGGCTCCGGCGCGGCGGCCGCCGGGGCCGGGCGGTGTTCGGGGAAGCGGGTGGCGACGGCGGCGGCGAGCCCCCCGGCCAGCACGCTCGCCGCGCCGACGGCCGGGTAGCCGCCGACGGCGAGCACCGGCCCGGCCAGGCCGATCGAGGCAAGCGCGCCGAGCACCCCCGCGGTCCGCGCGCGGCCCATGATGCGGGCGTAGCGGCCGGCCGCCCCGAGGCGGTCGAGCTCGGTGAAGACCAGCGCCTCCAGGGCGCCGGAGCCGAGCGCGCCGCCGGCTCCCCAGAGGACGAAGCCGAGGGCGAACGCCGGGTAGGACGGGGCCAGCACCCAGAGGGCGAAGCCGGCGCCGGCGAGCAGGGGCGCGAGGCAGAGCAGCAGCCGGCGGGAGACCGCGTCGGCCCAGGCGCCCGAGGGCACCTCCAGCAGGATGCTGGTCGCCGACCAGATGACGAAGAGCGAGGAGATCTCGCCGATCGACAGGCCGGTGTCGCTGAACAGCAGCGCGTAGACCGGGTAGAGCAGGACGAAGTCCTGGAAGAACGCGTACCCGTAGAGGGTGGCCGCCAGGCGGCGGACCTCGGGCACGGATGCGGTGGTGAGGGTCATGAGGGCCTTTCCACGGGACCGGGCGGACGCGGGGTGTGCGGCGTCCGGGGTGGTCCGCGGGTGCGGCCCTCAGCTACGGATCAACATCGCCAGGTCATGCGCCGATGCTAACCGCCGACGGCCGACCTGGCGATCGGGTTCGGCGGGCGGACACGGACCGGGGCGGGACCCGTGCGGGCCCCACCCCGGTCGGTGGTCGAGCGGTCAGCGGCGGAACTTGTCGCCGTCGGTCGGGATCACCATGGTGGCCTCGTTGTCGATCGGCGCCGGCTCGTCGTGGGTGGCGGTGGCCTGCCGGGGCGGCGTCGGCCGGGCCGCCTCCGACCCGGAGTACGGGCCGACCGGCTGGGTCAGGTCCGCCTCGTCGTAGCGGGACACCACCTGGGTGCGGTCCGCGTCGTCGTCGCGGGGCACCGGCTGGGTGCGCTCGGCCTCGTCGTGGCGCACCACCGGCTGGGTCCGCTCCGACTCCGCGTACGGGGTGACCGGCGTGGCCACGTGCGACTGCACGTCCCGCTTGCCGGCCTGGTACGCCTTGGCGTGCGTGGCGATGAGCCGCGACTCCTCCTCGGCGCGGCTCAGCCACGACTCCCAGCGGCTCTGCATCGGCCGGACCAGACCACCGCCGACGCCGACGACCAGGATGCCGCCGACGGTGGCGAGCACGGCGATCAGCACCGGGGTGGTGACGGCGGTGGCCACGCCGATCTGGTTGAGCGCGGCGATGATGCCCAGGCCGAGAATGAAGACCGAGGCGATGTTGGCGAGCACCCGGCCGTAGGACAGGCCACCCAGCGCGCTGCTGATGATGTCCTTCACCGCGTTGGCGATGGCCGCGGCGACCACCACGATGACGATCGCGACGAAGGCGCGGGGCAGCCACGCGATGACGCCGGCGATCAGGTCGGAGATCGGGTTCGGGCCCCAGATGCCGAAGGCCAGCTGCAGGGTGACCAGCAGGACCCCGTAGTAGGCGAGCTTGGCGACGATGTCGCTGGCGTCGTACTTCGACCGGGCCAGCGCGGTCTTGATGCCGCCCCGCTCGACGGCCTTGTCGAAGTGGACCCGCTCCAGGACCTTGTCCACGATCTTCAGTACGGCCTTGGCGATCAGCCAGCCCACCACGAGGATCGCCACGAAGGCGACCGCCTTGGGCAGGAAGAGCATCACCGCGCGCAGGGCGTCGCCCACCGCGTCGCCGAAGTTGTCTTTCATAGCTGCCCTCCACAACGGTCCATCAGGTCGGTCGGCCCCGACCTACCCCGACCGGCCGCTGGGGAAACGTGCGTCACGCACCTCGGCAGGCGTAGCTCACCTCCGCGCGGGCCTGTTGCGGCGACGGGGAGACGATGTTGACGGTGGCCGTCTCGGTGGTGCTGCCGACCCCGTTGAACGCCCATTTCAGGGGCAGGGTGACGGTGCGCTGGCCCCAGCCGACCCGCTCGCTGAGCAGGGCCCCGGGCGGTGAGCCGGAGCGCAGCCACTGGTACTCGATGACGCCGGCCCGGCCGTTGGTCCGCACCGTGGCCACCACGTCGACCGTGACGTCGCACCGGTCGCCGGCCGGCTGCGGCACCGCCACGCTCACCTCGCTGATCTCCAACGGGTCGAGCCGCTGCCACAGGTAGAAGCCGACGACGGCGACCAGCGCCACGGTGAACAGGGCGGAGAGCACCGAGACCACCCGCCGCCAGAGCGGCCGCTGGCGGCGCGGTGGGGACGCCGTCGGCCAGGACGGCGCGGCGGGCGGCGTCGCGGGCACCCCGGGCCCGAACCGCACCTCACCGCCCGCCCCGGTCGGCCCGGCCGGCGACGGTACGCCCCGGCCGGTGGCCAGGGTGCCCGTGCGCGCCGCGCCGGTGCGGGCGCTCGTGGCGTCGAGGTACGTGGCTGCGGCCGCGTCGAGCCGTACCGTCTCGTCGACCGCGCCGGCGTCGACGGCCGACCCGTCCGCGCCGAGGTGTGCGGTCCGGCCGGTCGTTCCGAGGTGGACGGTCTGGTCGGCGACCTTGAGGTCAACGGTCTCGTCGGCGGCCCCGAGGTGAACGGTCCGGTCCAGGCTCACCGTCCGGTCCAGGCTGACGGTGTGGTCGAGGTTCACCGTGTGGTCCAGATTCACGGTGCGGTCCAGGCTCACCGTGCGGTCGAGGTCGACGGTGTGCTCGGGCGCGCCCGGACGCCCGGTCGCGCCCAGGTGGACGGTGGGTTCGCCGTCTCCCTGCGGCGGCACGCCCCGCTCCCCCGGCCTGGTCATCGGAGCCCACCTTTCGTCGGGAACTGTCGCATCGGCCGGCTCCTAGCCCGGGGTGCAGTACGAGGAGAGCGACACGTACACCGGCCCGGCCGGGTCGGCGGCGTTGCCGGCGACGTCGACGGCGACCACCTGGATCGGGATCCTGGTGCTCGACTTCGGCGCCGGCAGGTCACCGAGGGTGCCCCGGTAGACGCCCCGGCCGACGTGCGTCATGCCGATGGACCGGGTGACCCCGGCAAGGGTGTAGCGGAAGCTCACCCGCAGGTCCTCGGCGCTGGTCCGGTCGTCGCTGGCGGTCGCGGTGACCGTGCTCGATTGGTTGCCGTAGGGACAGCCGCCGGGCTCCAGGAGGGTGGGCGTGGCGTCGAGCCCGCCGACGACCGGTGCCGTGCCGTCCGGTGGCGGCGGCGGGCTGGTCGACGTGCGGGGGGTCGGGCTGGCCCCGCGGGAGCGGGTGGGCGTCGCGGCGGGCGGCCGGGGCGGGGACGGCGTGGCGGTCGCCGATTCCGTGGTCGTCGGGGTCGGGGGCGGGCTGGGCGACACCGCGTCGATGGCGGGCGCGGCGGCCAACGGGCTGGGCCCGAGCGAGGTGAGGGCGGAGGCGCGCGGCCCGGCCGGACCGTCGGCGAGGGTGAGCGCCGCCGCGTGCCGGGAGGCGTAGCTGAGGCCGGCGCCGCCGAGCAGCAGGGCCGCGACCAGGCCGGCCCCGAGCAGCGCGGCGGCGCCCTTCCCGCGCCGGGAGGACGGACCTGCCGCGCCGAACGTGGTGCTGGCGAGGCTGGTGGCCCCGCCGGTGCCGTCGGGGAACGGGAAGAGAGCGGCGAGCAGGGCGGCCCGGCGGGCCAGCTCGCGCAGGCCCCGCTCCTCCCAGTCCGCGCCGTACGCGTCGGCGGCGGTGCGTTCCAGTTCGGCGAGGAAGACCTCCGCCGGCTGCGGCCGGTCGGCGGGCTGCTTGGCCATCCCGTGGCGGAGCAGCTGGTGCACCGGCGGCGGCGCCGCGTCGGTGGGGATCGGCGCCTGCGCGTGCTGGGTCCGCAGCGTGATCAGGTCCCGCCCGTCGTACGGGGGACGACCGGTGAGGCACTCGTAGAAGGTGGCGGTGGCGGCGTAGATGTCGCAGGCCGGGCCGGCCGGGGCGCCGGTCCACTGTTCCGGGGCCATGTAGCGGGGCGTGCCGCTGACCGAGCCGCCGCCGTCGCGGCCCACCGGTACGGCGATGCCGAAGTCGGCGAGCTTGCTCTGCCCGTCGAGGCCGACCAGCACGTTCTCGGGCTTGTAGTCGCGGTGCACGACGCCCCGGGCGTGTGCGGCGGCCAGCCCGGCCAGCGAGCCCTTGAGCACGCAGAGGGCCGCCTCGGGCTCGGTGGGGCCGTGGGCGCGCAGCATCTGCCGCAGGGACACCCCGTTGACCAGTTCCATCACGATGGCGGCGCCGTGCGGCGACTCGGCGTACTCGTAGAGCCGGGAGATGTGCGGGTCGTCGACCTCGACGAGCAGTTGCGCCTCGTCCCGGAAGGCGGTGCGGAAGGACGGGTCGTCGCCGAGGGCCGTGGTCAGGTACTTGATGGCCACGGGGGTGCCGGTGGCGTCGTGGGTGGCCAGCAGGACGCGGCCGGACGCACCGGCGCCGAGCTGCCGGACCGGCGTGTAGCCGGACAGCTGCCAGTCGGCGCTCACGCGGCGGCCTTCCCGGGCAGCGGGGAACGGTCACGGGTCAGGGCCACGCTGATCATTCTCGTCACCGCGGGCGTCCGGTCCATCGGCGCAACGGGTGCTCCACGCGTCCGGACGTCCGTGATGATGGATGGATTCCGGTCAGAGGGCTTGACGCCGACCGGTCAGCGGTGGTCCTCCCGGCGGTGGCCGTCGCCGGGGACGCTCGGCACCGCCTCCGGCGCGTCGATCTGCTCCCCGGCGCCGCGGGCCAGCTTGTCGAAGAACCGGAGCAGCTCCACCGGGAACGGCATGACCAGGGTGCTGTTCTTCTCCGCCGCCACGTCCACCACGGTCTGCAACAGCCGCAGCTGGTAGGCGCCCGGCGTGTCGGCCATCGCCCGGGAGGCGTCGGCGAGCCGGCGGGACGCCTGGAACTCGCCGTCGGCGGCGATCACCCGGGCCCGGCGTTCCCGTTCCGCCTCGGCCTGCCGGGACATGGACCGCTTCATCCCCTCGGGCAGGGAGACGTCCTTGACCTCGACCCGTTCGATGAGCAGCCCCCAGGGCTTCTCGGTGGGCGCGTCGATGACCGACTTCAGTTCCGCGTTGATCCGGTCCCGGTCGCCGAGCAGCGTGTCCAGGTCGGCCTTGCCGATCACCGAGCGCAGCGCGGTCTGCGCGACCTGGAGCACCGCCGACGGGTAGTCCCGCACGTTGACCAGGGCCTTGACCGGGTCCACCACCCGGTAGTAGACGACCGCGTCGACGGTCAGCGTGACGTTGTCGCGGGTGATCGCGCCCTGCGGGGGTACCCCGATCACGGTGGTCTGCATGCTGACCCGGACCATCCGGTCGGCGATCGGCACGATCAGGTGCAGGCCGGGCTCGCGGATGCGCTCCAGCACCCGCCCGAAGCGGAAGACGATCCCGCGCTGGTACTGCTGCACCATGCGGACGCTCAGGGTGAGCAGCAGCGCGGCGAGCGCGACGACGATGACCAGAGCGACGAACCCGGCGGCGGCCATGACCTCCTCGTTCCCGGAGGCACCCGCCTCCCGGCGCCGCGCATACCCGCTCGGGCGGCCGGCAGTCCTGGCCGTCGCCCCGGCGCCACCTTGGTCCGGCAGGTCGGTGCGCTGGACTATCAGCTGAGCTGGCCGTCGTCGCGGGACCGGTCTCGCGCCGCCAGGAGGTCGGGCGCGACGTCGGCGATGCGCTGCCGCATCGACCGGCGGCCCAGGGCGGCCAGCGCCTCGTCGACGAGCCGGCTCAGCGGGTACGGCAGCTCTGCCTCGAACCGGCGGGCGGCGGCGGTGGTGGCGGCCCATTCGGCGTCCAGCACGGGCAGCAGCGCCTCGGCCTTCGGGGTGAGGTGCACGATGCGCTGCCGGGCGTCGGCCCCGGGGGTGAGGGTGACCAGGTCCTCCTTCGCCAGTTGCGCCACGGTCTGGCTGGCGGCGGAGTGGGTGACCCCGGTCGCCTGGGCCAGCGCGCGGATGGGCGCGGGCCCGCCCGAGGCCAGGGCGCGGACGATCGGGGTGAACCGCGGCCGGAACCCGGGCAGCCCGAGGTCGGCGTAGACGGCGGCGACGTCGCCGTCGAGCAGGTCGAGCAGGTGGCGCAGCCGGGTGCCGAGGAGTTCGGGGCCGGGCGGGCGGTCGGGCATGTGGGCTAATGTAACAGCGCTGTTGCATCCGGTACCCCTGGGGAGGGCCCACGCATGGACGAGCGTTATCCGCCGATCGAGCCGTACGAGCACGGCATGCTCGACGTCGGCGACGGCAACGCCGTGTACTGGGAGGTGTGCGGCAACCCCGACGGCAAGCCGGCGCTGGTGGTGCACGGTGGGCCGGGTTCGGGGTGCGGCACCGGGGTCCGCCAGTTTTTCGACCCCGAGCGGTACCGGATCGTGCTGTTCGACCAGCGCGGCTGCGGGCGGAGCACCCCGCACGCCAGCGACCCGGCCACCGACCTGCGGCACAACACCACGCACCACCTGATCGCCGACATGGAACGCCTGCGCGAGCACCTGGGCGTGCGGCGCTGGCTGCTGCACGGCGGGTCGTGGGGCTCCACGCTGATCCTCGCGTACGCCCAGCGGCACCCCGAGCGGGTGACGGAGATCGTCATCAACGCGGTCACCAGCACCCGCCGCTCGGAGATCGACTGGCTCTACCGGGGCGTCGGCCGGTTCTTCCCACAGCAGTGGGACCGCTTCCTGGCCGGCGCGCCCGGCACGCCGCGCGACGGCGACGTCGTCGGCGCGTACGCCCGGCTGATGGCCGATCCCGACCCGGCGGTGCGCGAGCGGGCCACCGTGGACTGGTGCGCCTGGGAGGACGCGGTCGTCTCCGGCGAGGCCGCCGTGACCAACCCGTACAGCGACCGCCCCTCGGCGGCCCGGACGGCCATGGTCCGGATCTGCTCGCACTACTTCGCCCACGGCGCCTGGCTGGAGGAGGGCGAGCTGCTGCGCGACGCGCACCGGCTCGCCGGCATCCCCGGGGTGCTCGTCCACGGCCGGCTCGACCTGAGCAGCCCGCTGGACACCGCCTGGCAGCTGCACCGGGCCTGGCCGGACTCCGAGCTGATCGTCGTCGAGCAGGCCGGCCACTTCGGCACCGACGAGACTCGCCGCCACGTGGTGCGCGCCCTCGACCGGTTCGCCGCGACCGGCTGACCCCGGCCCGCGCCGCGGCGCCACTCCCCGACGCCTTGGACAGGTCGCGCGCCGCGCCGGTCGGGCGGCCCGCCGCAACGCCACGTCCGATCGCCGCCAGCGATCGGCACCGCCCGCGCGCAGGATCGAGGGCGGCCGGGCGGACCGCCCCCGGCCGTGGCGTCCGCGAAGGGCAGGACCATGCACGTCGTACCCGACCTGAAGGTGCTCTACTTCGGCACCCCGGTGGTGTTGATCAGCTCCCGCAACCCGGACGGCAGCGCCAACCTCGCGCCGATGTCGTCGGCGTGGTGGCTGGGCCGCTCGGCCATGCTCGGCCTGGGCGACAGCGGTCAGACCACCGCCAATCTGCGGCGCGAGGGTGAGTGCGTGCTGAACCTGCCGTCCTCGGCGCTGGTCGACGCGGTGGACCGGATCGCGCTGACCACCGGCCGGCCGAGCGTGCCGGAGCACAAGGCCGCCCAGGGCTACCGGTACGAGCCGGACAAGTTCGCCCTCGCCGGGCTGACCCGCCAGCCGTCGGAGCTGGTCGCGCCGCCCCGGGTGGCGCAGTGCCCGATCCAGTTGGAGTGCCGGGTGGTCGCCGCGTACCCGTTCGGCGGGACACCGTCGCACGCCACCGCCTTCCAGGTGGAGGTGCTGCGCGCGCACGTCGAGGAGGAGCTCGTCATTCCCGGCACGTCGTACGTGGACCCGCTGGGCTGGGATCCGCTGATCATGAAGTTCTGCGAGTTCTTCGGCGGGGGGCGCAACGTGCACCCGTCCCGGTTGGCCGAGGGCTGGCGGATGCCGCACGGAGACCGGACCCCGACGCCGGCGTACTGACGCCACCCTGGACGGTCAGCAGTGCCCGGGCAGTATCCGGTGGTCACGGGCCGCGGTCCACTGTGTCGCTGCGGTCGTGCACCCCTCGGATCGGATCGACGCGCCTCTAGCGCCCGGGCCGCTGATGGCAATATCCTCCACCTCACGCGCGCAACGTGGAGTTCCTTTTCATTGCTGCCCTGGGCCACCGCCGGCCCGCCGAGGAGATGCCATGCACTTCGACCACCCTGAACTCGACCGCCGTACCCTGCTGCGGGCCGGCCTGGGCGCGGCGGCCGTCGCGGTCGTCGGGTCCGAACTGGCCTTTCCGGCCGCCGCGCAGGCCGACCCGGGCGCGGACCTCGACTGGATCTACAGCTGCGAGGAGTGGGGCGCCCGCCCGCCGGCCGACCCGCTGGTGATCAGCGCCATCCCCACCAACAAGATCATCGTGCACCACATGGCGTTCCCCAACGTCACCGACTACTCCGAGGCGCAGGCGATCAAGCTGGCCCGGGACTGCCAGAACCTGCACATGGACGGCAACGGCTGGTCCGACACCGGTCAGCACTTCACCATCAGCCGGGGCGGCTACGTGATGGAGGGGCGGCGCGGCAGCCTGGAGCGCCTCCAGGCCGGCGACCGGCAGATGGTCTCGGCCCACTGCCCCGGCGAGAACGGCCGTTCGATCGGCATCGAGAACGAGGGCACCTACGTCACCGACACCCCGCCGGACGAGCTGCTCGACTCGCTGGTGAAGCTCTGCACCACCATCTGCCGGCAGTACGGGCTGCACGCCCACGACATCTTCGGCCACTGGGACTTCCGCACCACCCTCTGCCCGGGCGCGACGTTCTACCGGCTCTTCCCGGACGTACGCCGCCGGGTCTTCGAGAACCTCGGCACCGACCTCGCGGACGTGCCCGCCCGCCGCTGGCCGGACCTGTGGCGCTTCGTCAGCTCCCCCGCCGTCCGGGTCGCACAGTACCTGCTGGCGTACCGCGGCTACGCCGTCACGCCGAACAGCGCCTTCAACGCCGCCACCGTGGCGGCCGTGCAGGACTGGCAGGCCCGCAACGGCATCCCGGTCGACATCGACGCCACCATCACCGGCCCCACCTGGGAGACCCTCGCGCCCGAGCTGGAGAAGGACGCGACGGGGCTGCCGGTCGAGGCGGTGCAGTTCATCCTCAACTGGAAGGGCTACGCCGAGGTCACCGTCACCGGCGAGTACGACCACGCCACCAAGGAAGCGGTGAAGGACATCCAGCGGCTGCACGGCCTGCCGCGCACCGGCAAGGTCAGCACCAGCACGTGGTGCGCGCTGGTCGGCGGCATCGTCCGCCAGTCGTTCCGCCGGCGCTGAGCGCGCGGCGGCGACGCCGCCCCGGGTTCGGTATCGAGCGGCATCGCCCGGTCGAGCGTGACGCCCCGGCGGGTAGCCGCTCCCCGGCGGGCACGGTGGTGGCCAGCAGGTCGTTGAACGCCTCGGTCGAGCTGGGATGGCTGTAGATCGCGTCCCGCAGATCGGCGGCGGTGGTGCCGGGCCGGATGGCCAGCGCGACGGTGTTGATGAGCTCCTGGGCGTCGATGCTCAGCAGGGCGGCGCCGAGGATCTGGTCGGTCTCGGCGTCGATCACGAACTTCATGAAACCGCGGGTCTCCTCGACGGCGTGCGCCCGAGGCATCCCGATGATCTCGGCGACCGGCCGGCTGGCGATCTTCACGCGGTGGCCGGCGGCGAGGGGTTCCCTCTCGGTGAGCCCCACGGTCGCCAGCGGTGGGGTCATGAACAAGGTGTGCGGAATCGCGACCCGGTCGGGGAGCGCCCGTCGTCCCTCGCCGACGAGTTGGTCGAGGAGATCCGACTGTCGTCGTGGGAGATGTAGGTGAACTGCTGGCCGCCGTTGACGTCGCCGAGGGCGTAGCTGTGCGGTTGGCTCGTGTGCAGGTGCTGGTCGGGGTTGGTGAGATGACCGATCAGGGCCGCAGCCGGGCCACCGCCCCGGTCTCCAGCGCCACCCACACGGCGCCGTCGGGAGTGAGGGTGAGGCCGTGCGGCTCGGCGTCCGGCGTGGGCAGGGCGTACTCCTCGACGACGCCCTCGGCGCTGACGTGGCCGATCCGGTTGCCGGCCCACTCGGTGAACCAGCAGCCGCCGGCCGGGTCCGCGACGATGGCGTGCGGCCGGGAGGCCCGGTCGGGCAGCGGGAACTCCTGGACCGCCCCGTCGGGGGTGATCCGGCCGACCTGACCGGCGCCGATCTCGACGAACCAGAGGGCGCCGTCGGCGCCGCCGGTGATGCCGACCGGGGCGGCGCCGGCCGTCGGCAGCGAATGCAGCCGCACCGTGCCGTCGCGGGTGATCCGGCCGACCGCGTCGGCCTGGTTGAGGGTGAACCACAGCGCGCCGTCCGGCCCGGCGGTGATCATCGAGGGCATGCCACCGGCGACCGGCAGCGGAAAGTGCTCCACCGTGCCGTCGGTGCCGATCCGGCCGATCCGGTCGGCGGTCAGCTCGGTGAACCACAGCCCGCCGTCCGGCCCGACCGTGATGCCGTAGGGGCCCGCGCCGGGCACCTCGTAGGAGGTCTGTGCGCCGTCGACGGTGAGCCGGCCGATGCGGTGGTCGCGCATCCGGGTGTACCACAGCGCCCCGTCGGGCCCGGTGGTGATCAGGGCGGGCCCGCAACCGGGGTCGTCGAGGTCGTGGCGGCGCACCGCACCGTCGCGGTCGAGCCGGACGACCGCCCCGGCGTGGACCAGCGTGCACCAGAGGGCACCGTCGGGCCCGACCGTGATCGCGTACGGCCCGGCGCCGGGTTCGGCCAGGGGCAGCTCGGTGATAGCAGGTGACACGGAGCCTCCTTCTCGGACGGTGGGCGCGGGGCACCGCGCGGTAACGGCCGGTCGTTAAAGCGACGGGTGTTGCGTTAGGATGCTGCCATGGATTCGTCACCCCCGACAACCGGGATCTCCGGCACCGACCCGGGCGCGGGCCCGGCCCGCCGGCCCGGTGGGCGCAGCGCCCAGGTGCGTCGCCGGGTGCTCGACGCGGTCGCCGCCCTGCTGGTCGAGGGCGGTTACGACGCGCTGGCCGTCGACGCCGTGGCCGACCGCGCCGGCGTGCACCGCACCACGGTCTACCGGCGCTGGCGCGACGTCGGCGGGCTGCTGGCGGACGTGCTCGCCGAGGCGACCGAGGACGACTGGCAGCCCCGCGACACCGGCTCCCTCGACGGCGACCTGGTGGCGATCAACCACGAGGTGCACCGGGCGCTGACCGCCGAGCCGCCGCTGACCGGCGCGCTGATCGCCGCCTCGTTCCGCTCCCCGCCGGCCGCCGCGGCACTCCACGCCTTCTGGGCCGACCGGTACGACCGCTGCGCCGTCGTCGTACACCGGGCGGCGCGGCGCGGTGAGGTGCCCGCCCGCACCGACGCGCGGGCCCTGCTGGTCGCGGCGACCGCGCCGGTCTACCACGAGCTGCTGCTGCTCCGCGGCGCGGCGGACGTGGCGGTCGCGGAGCGGGCCGCCCGGGCGGCGGCGGTAGCGGCGCGCGCCGGCGCGTTCACCTGACGTGTTCGGCGTGTACGCGCCGACGGCGGCGGGCGCGGTGCGACGATGCGCTGGTCACCAACTCAGGGAGGACGCCGTGGCGACCCAGCTCAACCCGTACCTCAACTTCGCCGGCAACGCGCGCGAGGCGATGGAGTTCTACCACCAGCTCTTCGGTGGGGAGCTGTCGTTGACCACGTTCCGGGAGTTCGGCACCGAGGACCCGGCGATCGCCGACCAGATCATGCACGGCCTGCTCCGCACGGCCGCCGGCCACGTGCTGATGGCCTCGGACATGCCGCCCGGCATGGAGATCCGGCGCGGCAACGCCAACACCGTCAGCCTCAGCGGCGACGACGCCGACGAGCTGCGCCGCTGGTGGGAGCAGCTCTCCTCCGGCGGCGTGGTCAGCGTGCCGCTGGAGAAGCAGATGTGGGGCGACGAGTTCGGTCAGTGCGAGGACCGGTTCGGCACCCCGTGGATGGTCAACATCAGCCAGCCGCAGGGCTGACCGTCAGCGCGACGGCGCAGGGCGCAGGCAGGCGCCGGTTCGCGGCACCGAGGGGTTCCGGCCGCCGGCTCGGCACCGACGCGCTGTTTGGGCGGCGGCGGGACCGGGGAGTGTGGCGGGCATGAAGTGGGCCAGTCGAGCCGTACCCGTCGTCGCCGCCGCTCTCGCGGGCCTCGCCGCCCGCGACGTCCTCCAGCGTGACCACGCGCTGCTGCGCAACTTCCCGGTGGTCGGCCGGGCGCGCTACCTGCTGGAGTCGATCGGGCCGGAGCTGCGGCAGTACATCGTCGCCGGCAACAACGAGGAGCGGCCGTTCACCCGCGACCAGCGGCGCTGGATCTACGCCTCGGCCAAGCAGGAGAACAACTACTTCGGCTTCGGCACGGACAACGACATCGAGTACACCCCGGGTTATCCGATCATCAAGCACCGCACCTTCGGGCGGGCCGTGCCGCCGTCGTCGCCGACGGCCGGGCACGACGTACGGCTGCCGGCGGCGAAGGTGCTCGGCGGCGCGCGGGGGCGGGCGCGGGCGTTCCGGCCCGAGTCGGTCGTCAACATCTCCGGGATGAGCTTCGGCTCCCTCTCCGGCAACGCGATCACCGCGCTGAACAAGGGCGCGGCGCTGGCCGGGTGCCTGCAGAACACCGGCGAGGGCGGGCTGTCGCCGTACCACCGCAACGGCGGCGACCTGGTGTTCCAGATCGGCACGGCGTACTTCGGCTGCCGCGACGAGCGCGGCCGGTTCAGCCTCGACAGGCTCAAGGACCTCGTGGCCGGGGCTCCCGTCCGGGCGTTGGAGATCAAGCTCAGCCAGGGCGCGAAGCCCAGCCTGGGCGGGCTGCTGCCCGGAGCGAAGGTCTCCGCCGAGATCGCCGAGACCCGCGGCATCCCGCAGGGGCGGGACTGCGTGAGCCCGTCCCGGCACGCCGAGTTCTCCGACTGCGACAGCCTGCTCGACTGGGTGGAGCTGCTCGCCGCCGAGACCGGACTGCCGGTGGGCATCAAGTCCGCCGTCGGCGACCTGGGCTTCTGGGATGAGCTGACCACGCTGATGCGCGACACCGGGCGCGGCGTGGACTTCGTGACCGTGGACGGGGGCGAGGGCGGCACCGGCGCCGCGCCGCTGATCTTCACCGACTCGGTGTCGCTGCCGTTCCAGCAGGGCTTCGCCCGCGTCTACCGGACCTTCGCCGAGCGGGACCTGCACGAGCAGACGGTCTTCGTCGGGGCCGGCAAGCTGGGCCTGCCCGACAACGCGATCGTCGCGTTCGCGCTCGGCTGCGACATGGTCAACGTCGGCCGGGAGGCGATGCTGGCGATCGGCTGCATCCAGGCGCAGAAGTGCCACACCGACACCTGCCCGACCGGCGTGGCCACCCAGAACCCGTGGCTGGCCCGGGGCCTGGACCCCACGTCGAAGTCGGTACGCGCCGCCAACTACCTGCGTACGCTGCGGCGGGACCTGGTGAAGGTGGCCGAGGCGTGCGGTGTCGAGCACCCCGGGCTGATCGACACCGACGCGGTGGAGATCCTGGACGGCCGGACCGCCTCCACCCCACTGCGCGAGGTGTACCGCTACCGGCCCGGGTGGGGGCTGCCGTCGGCGACCGACCGGAAGGCGATCGTGGCGCTGATGAGCGGGGAGGCGCCGCAGGGCGGCAGCGCCCCACCGTCGGCGACCGCGGTCGGCTGACCGGTCACTCCTCGATCGCGCCGCCCACCGCGCGCAGGTGCTCCCGGAAGGTCAGCGACGGGTTCGCCGCCCGCCCGGCCAGGTACGCGCCGGCAGGTCGAACAGGGCGGGGAACCGCGAAAAACGGGTGGCCGGTCCGGCCGGACCTCGGGCAGGATCCCGGACCGATGCTGATCAGACGTGAGACCCCCGCCGACATCGCCGCCGTCCGGGCCGTGCACACCGCCGCGTTCGCCTCGGCGGACGCCCCGGACGCCGTACCCGTCGAGGCCCCGCTGGTCGACGCGCTGCGCGCCGACGACGGCTGGCTGCCCGCCCTCTCCCTGGTCGCCACCGACCCCGACGGGCAGGTCGTCGGGCACGTGGTCTGCACCCGCGGCACGGTGGCCGGCGCGCCGGTGGCGCTCGGCCTGGGCCCGCTCGGGGTGCTGCCCGCCTGGCAGCGCCGGGGCGTCGGGGCGGCGCTGATGCACGCCGTGCTGGGCGCGGCCGACGCTCTGGACGAGCCGCTGGTCGTGCTGCTCGGGCACCCGGAGTACTACCCTCGGTTCGGGTTCCGGCCGGCGGTGGACCTGGGCGTGACCCCACCGGGCCCGTGGGGGCCGCGGTACTTCATGGCCCGGCCGTTGAGCGCGTGGCGGCCCGACATCCGGGGTGCCTTCGCGTACGCGAAGCCCTTCGCCGACCTTTGACGATCTCTCCGCCCTAAAGGGCGGAGATTCCCTCCACGCTGCGCGTGGAACACGCGGCGTCCGGGCGGATTCCTGCTTC
>NZ_JBAKHS010000030.1:0-54102 GCF_036906795.1 Micromonospora sp. CPCC 205739
CTCGTAACGACGACCCACGCCCTACATCATCCGACACCAAGATCCTTTGAAGACACCGCCTAGGTGGTCGGCGACCATCGACAGTCAGCGCCCGTGTCGTGCCGTCTGCTGCGGCCCGCCTCCCGCAACGCCTGTTCAACCGGGGCGATTGTGGCCGCAGGCAACATCAGGCATTGACCGCCGGCTAGCAGCCGCGCCAACCCAGGCCCCGCGTTCGTGCTGGCGCTCGATGAAGCGCTGCTGTAAAAGCCTCCGCTCACAGCGTTATCGGCGGCAGATCAGTGCATCGCCCTACTAAATCTGACCGATGCGCAGTGGGAGATTATCGAGCTGATGCTGCCGCAGCAGCCAGCCGCCCGGGCGCATCGGCGATCGCCGACCCGGGCGGCCCCACCACCCCCGTAGCAGAGCAACGATCGCCACCACAGAGGCCCGCCAGACCCACCGACCTAACCGGCGTTAGCCTAACGCCGGTTACGCCGCTTCCACTGCGCGACGAGCGGAGACGCGGCCGCATGAACGTCCTTGACGCCGCCGATGACCACCAAAGCCACGTCCACGTATCGCCTGTAGTCCTGGCCCGCCTGCTCAACCCTGTCGACGGTTCGGCGCTTGTTCGAGTCCTGGTGGCTCATCGGAAACTTCCTCACTTGTTGTGGGTGGCTGCGTCGGACGCACGGATCGAGCGGCGCCCCGTGTTACGGTTTTCGAGCTTATCCGTGTTGCCGGTGAAAAGGTATCACCAGCACGGTTCACAAGGAAGGCGTGTTGCCGTGAAATCCGGATCGAGTTCGGCGGTGGCGTTCGGCCGCGTGCTGCAGGCCGTGCGCAAGCACCTGTCGAAGAATCAGGCCGATGTCGCCAGCTCCTTCGACCCCAAGCTCTCCGTGGCCGCCGTCTCCATGGCCGAGAGTGGCAACCGCCCACCCAAGACCGAGGCGATCGTCCGGGGCTACGCCGCCGCCCTGGAACTCGACGAGGATGCGCTGCTCGATCTTTGGTGGGCGATGCAGGGGATGGTCGCACTGGAGAGCAGGGCCGAGGAGCGCGTGGTCAAGCAGTGGTGGCGCGAGCTGAGGCCGGGTTTCGACGCCGAACTCGACCTTCACCGCGCCGAAACCGCCGCCAAGGCGAAGTGGACTCCGAACGACGACTATTACGCGCCTTCGGCGGCCCTGTTCGCCCTCGCCGACGCGATCTGCGGGATCCTGGCGCGCATGCTGGGCGAATCATGGAAGGTTCGCTATAAAGCCGAGATCGGCCTCCGGGAGCCCTCCGACGGCTACCTCGCAGTGGTCAACATCGAGCTGCGGGCACAGGTTTCGGACGGATCTCTGGAGACGATGGCCACCTTCGCGTGCCCTGAGCCCGTGACACGGCCCTTCCCGACCGAACTGATGAGGGCAAAGCCTCAGGGAGGCTCCTCTCTAGAGGTCGGATGGATCCTCAATGCGCTGATGGCGATGCCCGCCCGCGAACGAGCGGCCGTCGCCGGGTTCATCTACGGTCTGCGAGAGGGTTCCAGCCTCTACGGAGCCGGCGAAGACAAGTAACGGCGCCACCGACCACGAATCAAGGCCGTGGCTCAGCAGTCGGCGTAGGCCACCGAGTTCCAAACCTGGCCCGCATATGCGCACGCCGTCGGCCAGCAGCCCGCAGGCGAGGGAGAGCACCGCGACGCTGACGCCGGTCCGCCAGGCGGGGTCCTCGGCGGGCAGCGTGATCCACCACACGATGAGCAGTGCGGCGCCGGCAGCGAGCCGCAGCAGCGAACTTTCCACGTGTTCTCCCCAGGCGAGACGCGGCGAGCCCCTCCGCACCCGACGCTCGGTTGAGCTGAGAGCACCGATGAGACGGCGAAGGTCCGGCACCCGCCTGCGGGCACCGGACCTTTGCCTCGCGCTAGCCGCGCTCGGTCACCGTCGTGTTCGGGTGACGCGCGGCCGTCGCGTTGGTGACGAACCGACCCGTGACCTGCGGTGCAACCTGCTTAGCGGCGCCGGCGGTTCTTCTTTCCCCGTTTGCCGCGCAACTGCCTGGTGCTGCGTCGTGCACTCGGAGGAACCTTGTTGAAGGTGGCCGCGAGGCTTCGCAGCGGGGTGACCTCGATGGCGGCGTCTCGGTCGGCAGTCCGACGTTGAGGCTCGCCGCGGTAGCGAGACCCGCTCAGCGACCCGTCGGTCTCGTACAGCAGCAGCATCGACCGGCTCGACCGGGTCTGGTACTGCTTCGCGTCTATGTACCCAGGGAGGTGGTCGATGCTCGCCCCTTCAGGCACGGCCGCCGCAGTAAGCAGCCAGGGCCCGGCACTGGTGGTGCCGTGAGTGGTCACGCTGCGCTCGATGTCGCCGCCACGCGCCTGGTGGCACTGCTCCTCCAGCTTTTTCCCGATGTCGCGTTGCGCGCTCTCACTCAGACCGACCAGGTCGGCGCCAAACCGAAGCCACCCGGGTGATTTGGCCGACTCGCTCGCCGCCAGGTACTGCTCGACCCACGGCTCCTCCTGCCGGGTTGGCTTAGGTGCTTGGGTGTCTGAGAGACCTTCGCGGCTATAGAACCACGCATCCAGCGGATCAGTGAGAGTGCCGAGCCGTACGCGGGACTGCTCCTCGTAGCGGCGCATGTCGGACGCCTTGATGGGCCTGTCGATTGGGAGTTGGGCCGCGACGTCCCGCGGGTCGGGCTCGAAGTACATGCCTCCGGTGACGAACCACATGAACATGTCGAGTTCGTCGACGCCGTTCACCATGGTTGCGAGCTTCCGGCCGCGGCGACGCCGCAGGTACTCGAGGAACTGGGCGGAGTGGTCGATCGTGCGGCTGATGACGATCAGGTCGTGCATGCTCACGATCCACGGCACCTCGTCGGTATCGATGATGCCCTTGTGCGCGAGCTCGTTCATCGACAGCGACAGCGGGCCCATATCGTCAAGCATCACAATAATCGAATGGATTTCCCTGACCGACGCCAGGTCAATCCACTCACCGCCGACGCTCCACACCCCCTGGTTGGTGCGGATCAGGTTGGTTAACCGGTCCGCCTGCTCGTTGCCCTCCTTGAGGGTCTTCTGCAGGTCTGAGGCCAACCGCTTGGCGTTGCCGCCGCGGGCCTTTTCGGTGACGGACCCGGCCTTCACCTCTACGCACAAGGCGACACCATCGACGACGAACAGCAAGTCCGACTCGAACTCCCGGGTCTGGGCGCCCGTCCGGTCGGCGTCTTTGCCCAGGCTTGCCGTGTGGTCAATGGAGACCGGGCCGATGTACTTCTGCCCCTCCCAGCGGGGCTCGACTCCGGCAAGCAGCTTGCTGAGCGCGGCAGCCGCCTTCGACTCGGAGTACACGGCCCGCCGCCCGTCGTACTTCGACCACACCTTGCCTGCACTCCCGCGCTTTCCGGCGGCGGCCGCGGCGAGCCCACGCTCGATGTTACGGCGCAGTTCGTCTTCGCCCAGAAACCCGTTGAGGATGAGGTACTCGCCGTCGTCCGCGATGCACCCCCAGGGCACCACACGCTCCCCCTGCGCGAACCTGATGACCGGGTTAGCGTCACCATCCGCCGGCCGGGAGGTGCTGAAATACTCCAGGACTGCCTTCGCCGTCGACTCCTCGACTCCGGCACGGCCTGCGGCCTCGACGGCCGACACAGCCCCAAACAGCCGGCACTCGTTCACCATGAGATTCATGTCGCGCCGGAACGCGTCAGGATCGATGTCTTCGATGCCGGCACCCGACTGAGCGACGTCCCCGACGCGGTCGCGTGCACCGAAGAACCGCTCGTTTAGCAGGGCCACCGACGCCTCGCGCACCGCCCGGATGTCGTCGAGGGTGAACCCGAGGGTATTCACCATGACGGTGGCAACGGTTGGATCACCCAAGAGCCCGGTGTTCAGTTCCTTCGCGATCGACTCGTACTGCCGTCCGCGGACCGAGAGCTCGTACCCCATGAACTCGCCCGCGAGAGCGCCGAGCGGCTGATCCACACGCTGGCCCTGCAAGACGGCGCGCGTCTGGGCGGCCCTCACGATGTCGGCCGCCAGGCCTAGTACCTTCCCGAGGTTGGGCTGCCCCGAGTTTTCCCCAGTCAGCGGCTGCCGGGGCAACCCCATGCCTAGGAGCGTGAGTGCGATGACGTCCTGAGCGGCCTGAGAGTTCTCGACCTGGCTCTGGCTCTCTCGCACTTCGCTGAAGTCCCACGGCCCCGCCGCGAAACGAAGAAACGCGAGCGTGTCGAACGAGTCGTACCCATGCAGGCGCTTCTCAAGCGCAAGGCGAGCGGACGCGAGTGCCTCCCCGAGGTAAGTGAGGAGATCGTCAACATTGGACGCAGTCTGGGAGAGCTGCTGGAGATAGGTTGCGGCTCGGGTGAGGCTACCCGTCACGCCGGTGCCTACGACCTCCACCCGTCCATACTCGGAGTTCACGGCCCCAGTATGACGATCCCCACCGACATCGGATCCCATTAATTCCCGACGTCGTCGGGCTGGCTGGGATCCGAGCTTGACCGGCTCGGCGGTGACCGTCGGAACACCCTCACGGGGTGGGGAGGACATACTGGGTTGCATGGCTCGCTCGCAGAGACGGCCGGTTCAAACCTGGGTGATGCCAGCTGCAGTAAAACAGCCGACGTCCAGGCCGCGCCGACGGCGCGAGGGCATCCGCTCATCGGCAATAGAGTGCATCGCGAATCCGGGCGGAGCCGTCACCGCTGCTCATGCCGGTCACCGGTGAACTTCTTCGGGGTGCGGTGTGGTTGGTGGCTGCGGGGGCCGACCTCGACGAAGCCGAAGAGCCGTTCGATGAGCTGCAGCTCCTGGGTGCGGTAGCGGTCGGCGAAGCCGCGGCAGATCGCCGGCCTGGCCTCGGCATGACGGTAGTGGGGGAGCGTGTCGTGGCAGACGATGAAGGACTCCCAGCTGCGGGATTCGGCGACGAGGTCAGGCAGCCGCCGGCCGCGAGGGCACTGGTTCCAAGCTTGCTCCTCCTACTGGTCGGCAGGGGACCGCCGTCTCCGCGGCCCCCCGGTGTGGACGTGGCAACCGGCGGGCACGAGTCGGCTCGGGTCGCCCCTGGCCGGGCGCCGGACGGGTGCTGGCGCACTGCGCGGGCCAGCGACACCCCGCAGCCGTGGTGGCCCGGCGGCCGGTTGCAGTGATGGCCGCGGTTGTGCCCGGTGGCGGGGCCGCGCGGGCTGGTGTCGCGCTGCGCGCGGCGACGGCACCGGCCGCTGCTGTGGTGGTGTCGGTCAGACCGTCGTGAGTGGAACCAGCCGGCGAATCGGGTGGCCGCCACCCCGGCCAGCGGTGTGGGGATGCCGCTGTCGGGTTCGCCGGGGTGGCGACCGCGAGCAGTGACGCTCGACTTTCCGTATGGATCAAGTCGTCCGTCACTGGCTGGGGTAGGGGTGTTCGGCGGCGGTGGGGTCGAGGTCGCCGGGGTTGGCGTTGTCGCGTTCGCGTCCGTCCCACTCGATGTGCACGTCGAGTTCGGCGTTGGTGAGTGCGTTCTCGACGGCGGCTTCGGCGGTGTCGAAGGCGTCTTCGCGGCTGGTCGCGGTGACCTCGATGAGGATGGGTAGGGCGAGGCGGACCTGCCAGCGGCGCGGCAGCAGCGGCAGGTCCACGGCGTGCAGGACCCGGTTGGCGGCGTCGACGTCGATGTCGTGCTCGGCGACGGCGTCGCGCAGCGCAGTCCAGACGTGAGCACCGAGCTGCGCCGACCGGTCGGTGAGCTCGACCGCTGGCGGCTGTGGCTGCGCGACGGGCTGGTGATCGCGCAGGTAGGCCTGGACCTGGGCGGCGGTGTGGGTGAGCCATCCCAGCGGGGCGGGCTGGGTGGGGTGGAAGGCGTCCCAGGCGTGGCGCAGGACGGATTCCAGGGTCGGCGGTGGTGCGCTGGTCGCCGTCTGTTCGGTCATCCGGTTACCTCATATCTCGGGTAGGCGCCGGCCCCGCTGCCTGTCCTCGGCGGCGGGGCACAGCGCGACGGTGTCCCGGTCAGGGCGTGGTCGTGGTGGCGCCGTCGGGCTGGCCGGCAGCGGCGCTGGTGACGTCGCAGGTCGTGACAAGCGCGATGTCGGTGCTGATGAGGGCCTGGCAGGTGCGCCGCAGCGCTGCGGTGGCCCTGTCGCGTTGGGCGAGGGCGGTGGTGAGGGCATCGGCGACCCGGTCGAGGCGTTCGCGCAGGGACAAGACCGTGTCTGCGCCTGCGCTGGCGTGGACGTCGCAGAGCAGGTTCGCGGCGTCGTTCAGGGCGGTGATCTGCGCCTGGGTGGCGGCGATGGTGGCGGCCTGTGACAGCAGCGCGCACACCTCGTCGGGCTGCTGCGCGCAGGCTTGGGCGAGCTCCTGCAGGGCGAGGGTGTAGCCCTGGTGTTGCAGGAGTCGGTGCAGGACGTCGAGGTGAGGGTCAGACATCGGTGTTCCTTAGGAAGAGGGGGGTGGATTCAGGGCGTGTGCGGGCCGGGGTTGGGGTCACCGGTCGAGCACGGACGGGGGCAGTCCGGCGCGTAGGGCTTGGTCGATGAGCTGCGCGAGGGTGTAGTTGGGGTCGGCGGTCAGGGCCCGGTCGAGGGCGACGGAGGCGAGGGCGCCTTCGCCGCGGCGCCAGGCGGCGAAGGCGAGCAGGGTGGCGGGTGGGGCGGCGAGGGGTGGGTGGACGCGGCGGGTGATGTCGGCCCATAGGGCGGTGTGCCAGGGCAGCGAGTCGGTGGCCAGCCAGGCGGCGTCGCGGACGGCGGGGATGGGTAGCAGAACGGTGAGCCAGGCCATCTCGTCGTCGGTGAGGACCTGCTCGTCGGCGTAGCGGGCGAACGCGGCGCGGACCGCCTCTTCGCCTGCCCCGATCAGCCCGTCGGGGCCTTCGCTTCGGAGGAGAGCGCGGCGGCGGGCGCGGGCTCGTGCGGTGGCGCGGGCGATCGTGGCGCGGGCGCGTCCGGTGGCGGGGGCGATGCTGGCGACGAGGGCCGCCCGGTCGGGTAGGGCGTGGCAGCCGGCGACGATCGCGTGCATGGTCACGTTGCTGCGGTGGGGGTCGAAGGGCACCCCGTCGGCGGGGCAGCAGGCGGGTTCGGAGCACAGGTAGGAGAAGTAGCGGCCGTCGGTGACGCGCAGGGCGTCGAGCACGTCGATGCCGGCGGCGGTCAGCCGGGGGATGACGGTGTCCATGACCGGGGTGACGGCGGCGGCGGGCCCGTACCCGATGGTGATGGCGCGGGTGGCTGCCGCGTTGACCAGCAGGCGCAGCTGCGCCGGCTCGATCTGCTCGGCCCACTCGGTGACGTCGCCGGGTGCGGGCAGGTCGGTGCGGCTGGCGACGACGACGCGGGGGCCGGTGAGGCCGACGAGCACGAGGCTGTCGGTGGGGTGGAAGCCGAGCAGGTAGGGCACGGCGGTGAGCAGGTCGGCGGGTGAGGCGAGCGGTAGGCGATCGTTCGAGTGGCTCACGGTCGTCTCCTGAGGTGTCGATGTGAGTCCCGGGCACGGCCGACCGGCCGTGCCCGGGAGCGCGCTGAGGTGCGCAGGGGGCCGGGCAAGCGGCCAGTAGGCGGTTCAGGAACGCCCCCCTCGTGTGCCGCTCACCGCGGTGCGGGTCCACCTGAGGTGGGGCGCGACGGCGGGATACTGCGGCAGGGGAGGGGTCGGGGCAGCGGCCGTTAGGCGCGTTCGAGGGCGGTGACGGCGGCGTCGGCGATGTGGCCGATGGCCTGCACCGGGTCGGTGACCAGAACGGTGGTGGTGTCGGTGAAGGTGTGCCCGCCCAGGTCGGCGGGGCGCAGCCACATCACCGCGCATCCGGCGCGGTGCAGGGTGCTGATGAGCCGCTGCGTTGCCGGGATGTCGTCGAGGTCACCGTCGGAGACGACCGCGAGCATCCGCAGCCGGCCCGGCTGACGCAGCTGCAGCAGTTCGTCGGCGAGCTTCACCGCGTCGCCGAAGGTGCTGCTGCCGCCGAACGTGTTCATCTCCTGCACGTGGGTGGGGCGTTGCCGGGGGCCGATGAGCAGGGTGACGTCGCTGCCGAACGCGATCGTGGTGGTGATCGCGTCGCTGGCGCGGGCGGCGTGGGCGAGGATCCACCCGGCCGACGACATCGGTGCCGCGTACGGGTGCATGGAGAAGGACACGTCGACGATGACGCCCAGGTGCAGCGTCGGCTTCGGCGGTGGAAGGTGTGTGCGGCGCTGCCAGGGTGTGGCGGTGGGGATGGCACCGGCGGCGATCTGCGCCTGGGCGGTGATCGCGTGGCGGGTCCGCAGCCGGCCCGGCGGGATGAGGCTGGGCCGGCTGTCGGGCTCAGGCTGGTGGGTGCGGGCGTGGCGCAGCCGGGCGGCGAGGTGGCGGGCGGCGGCGCGTTCGGCGTCGGTGGGATCGCGGCGCGTCCACGTGGCGGGCGCGCAGAACCGGCCGCTGATCCGCTCAGCCCGAAACTGGGCGGGGGTGAGGCCGGCGGCGTGGGCGAGGTAGTCGGTCAGCGCCTGGGCGAGCCGGCCGGCGAACATGCCCGGATCCGGTTGCGGCGGCTGTGCTTGCTGCTGAGGGTCGATGCCGAGGATGCGGCACCACCGCCACGCCAGGTCGAGCATGCCGCCGGCGTCGGTGTCGTCGATGCTGTGGGCCTGGCGCCACACCTCGCGTAGCTGCTTGAGGATTGTGCGGCCGAGGATCGCGGTGATGGCCGCGCGGACACCGCGGGTGTCCTTGGCGGTGATGATGCGCGCGTCGACCCGGGCGAGGAGCAGCCCGGCGAGGTGCGCGGCGTGCCACGGGTCGTCGACGGGCGCGTCGTCGGGGCTGATCAGGGTGCTGACGGTGTGGCGCAGCCACCGCCGGTCGCCGCGTCTTCTCGTGCGCTGCTGGTGCTCGATGCGGGATTCTTCGAGGAGTTCGGCGACGGCGGCGACGACGGGTGCGGTGCCGGGCGGGGTGCGCCATTGGCTGTGTGCGGCGTGGGCTGCTTCGTGGACGAGCAGCCCGTAGGCGGTGGGAACGAGGCGTTTGTGCCCGGCGCGTCGAGGGTTGGCGACGTCCGGGGTGCCGATGTGGGTGGCGTCGACTTCGATGCGGCGCTGGTCGGGGTAGAAGCAGGCGGGGGCGCCGCCGCCCGCGCCGGGGGCGACGGTGACGGTCAGGTCGGTGCGGCCGGTCAGGACGGGGATGTGCCGGGTCCAGGCGTGGCTCCACTGCTGCCAGTCCGGGTCGCCGACGCCGGGTTTCGCGGCGCCCGTCTGCAGGTGGGTTCGGGGATGGGGCATGAATTGCTCCTTTCAGCGTTGCTTGCCGAGGGTCAGCGCGGTGATCTCGGTGCCGAAGTGCTGCCGCAGGGCGGCGGTGACCGTCTCGCGGTCGTGCTCGGGGGCGCGGCCGGCGAGGTTCGCCACCGCTGCGGGCAGGCCGAGGGTCTTGCGGACGCGGGTGAAGCCGAGCAGCTCGCGCAGCTGCGGCGCCCAGCTGACGCGTCCGGCGGCCAGGTCGGCGTTCAGCGCCATGGCGGCTTGCACGGCGGGGGTGGGCACGCCGAGGTGGCGGGCGAGGTCCCAGTCGGTGGTGACCTCGATGTGCACGTCGAAGCGGGACGCGAGCGCCTCGGTGAGGATCGCGCCGTGCACGCCGGGGTTGTGCCCGGCGATGACGTAGAACCCGTCGCTGGCTTCGACGCGTTCGTTGCGGTAGCCGGGGATCGTGATGACCCGGCGGCCGTCCATCGCGGGGTAGAGCACGGCGAGGACCTTCGGGGCGATGAGGGTGGCGTCGTCGACCAGCAGGGCTCGGCCTTCGCGCATCGCGGTGACGAGGGGGCCGTAGACGAACTCGTAGCCGCCGTCCGGCAGGGGGATGAAGTTGCCGAGGAAGTCCTCCACGACGGTGTCCCCGGTCCCGGCGACGGTGAGCAGGTCCGGGAAGGCGGCCTCGACGAGGGCGGTCTTGCCGGTGCCCGGCGGGCCGTAGAGCAGCACCGGGATGCGCTTGTCGCGCAGGCGGCGCAGCACGTCCACGTCCGTGGCGCCGGCGAGCTTGCGCGGGAAGTACAGGTCGCCGTTGGGGCGGGCGACCGGTTGCCGCCGCCCCGACCGGCCGCCTCTACTGGCGGCGGTGCGCGGGGCGGGCGGCGGCATACTTCCGGCGGCGTCGATGCCGGCCTTCGTGATCTGGAACCGGTGCGGGCCGGTGTAGTGGCTGGCGTAGCCAGCGGCGGCCATCTTCTTCAACGCCTCGAACACCGCGCCGGTGGAGCGGGCGGAGATGGCGGTGGTGATCTGGCCGACCTTCAGCCACTGGTCCGGCTGGCTGGCGAGGTAGGCGGCCACCTGCCGGTACAGGTAGCCAGGCCGGCGGTCACCATCCGGGTCGCCAGCGGCGGGATCGGTAGTGGCGGGCGGGATTGCAGGGTCCATGCGGGCCTCCTGTCGTAGGGGTCGCGCCCGCGCTCCGTCTCCGGGTGCGCGAGCGGTGCTGCGGTATCCGCGCGGCGGAGACGGACGGTTGGCGGGTCGAGCCCTGTGGCAGGGACGGCCGGCAACTTCCGTGAGGTGGTCAGGACACAGCCCGAGGGCTGCCGGTCAGTGGTGTCGCTGCCACCGGGCGGGGTGGGCGACGACAAGGAACGCACCCGCCCGCGAATCGATCAAGTCGACCGGGCCCGGGGTGCGCGGAGGGGTTAGCGGCGGCGGAGGGTGACCCCGCTGCGGGGCCGGCGGGAGACCTGCACGGTCAGGCCGAACACGCTGCCGTCGGACAGTTCCAGCCACACACCCCGGTTGAGTGTCATCACCCCGGCGTCGCGGTAGACGCGGGCCGAGGTGATGGTCACCGGGGTGCCGTCGTCGTGGGTGAGCTGGGGCAGCTCGGCGTCGTCGCACAGCTGGTCCAGGTCCTCGCCGGTGAGCAGGTGCCGCACCAGGGCCTGCAGGATGTCCTCGTGGTCGTATTCGCCGAACTCGTCGTCGCCGTTGTCGAGCATGCTCGTGGGTCCTTTCATGAGTCAGGCAGGTCGTTGCGGGACTGAGGTTGCGGCTCGGGTGTCGGCCGGCCGGGCGGATCGGGGATGTCGCCGGCGATCCGGTCGCAGTCGTAGGGGTGCACGGCGATCCAGGTCCACGCGCGGCCCATGACCGTGTACCGGCCGTTGACGTCCGGGGCGAGGCGCTCGACGGCGTCCGGGTCACCGTGCACCCGGGTCTCGTCGGCGACGATGACCTCCCCGTCGAACCGCAACTGGGCGAAGGACTCGTCGACGCTGCGGTCTGCCCGGTCGCCGGTGACGCCCTGCGCGGCGAGTTGTTGCCGGTAGCGGTCGCGGGCGGCCTGCTGGTTGGCGACGATCGCCTCGGCGACCTCGCGGGTGCAGGTGAACACCGCCCACCCGTTCCACAGATCGACCAAGGTGCCGACGAACCCGACCGGGATACGCAGGTCGCCGTCGGCGTTCGGCGCCCACGCCCAGTCCCCGGCGAACACGCCCGGCCCGCCCGGGCGCACCCGGTCGGGATGCAGGTGGCTGAGGTCCCGCTCATCGCCGCTGGGGTGCAGGACCATCCGGCACTGCCGGGCGGCCTCGGCTTCGGCGGCGTCGTCGAAGCCGTCGCACCACGCCCACCGAGCCTGGTCACACTGGCGCGCGGTCAGGGCCTCCCACGGCGGTGCCCTGTCCGGAGCGTGCTCGGCGTACCGGTCGGAGTCCTCGGCGAGGACGTGCCGGTCGGCGGCGGGCAGCCCGTCGATGATCGGCGGGTCGATCTCGTCGATGCCGGCCAGGATCTGACGCGCGGCCTCCGATGCGTCGCCGCTGGCCCGGCCGCCGAGGACGTGCTGCGCCCACCACCCCGCCGCGTCCCGCCCGGCTGCGGCGCCGGCGGCGCGCAGCGCGTCGAGGACCTGCTGCCAGGCGGCATCCGGCCCGGCCTGGCCACTACGGCGGACCCGATCGCCGGCGTCGAGACACATCGACAGTCGCGAGCCGCTGTCCCAGTCCACCTCCAGGATCCGCTGATCCGGCAGATACCGACGGACGGTGCCCTGATCACCAGGACGCAGCAGGGTGAACGGATCGGTGCTGTCTTCGAGCGCGACGCGCTCGCCCGGCCGGTACGTCATGACGCCGACCTGTCCGCCGCTGGCGCGGCTGTGCTGGCGACGATGGAGCTGGAGTAGCGCATGGTGAACCTCCGTGTCGAGTGGAAAGGGATTCGTCGCCAACCAGCAGGGAACTACCTTCGGCGGCGGGCCGGAGCAGGCAGCACGGGTGTCTGTGCCGGCGGTGAGGCGACTTGGCCGAGTGCCTGTATGCGGACTTGGTTGCATTCCAGGACCGGTGAAAGATGGCATCGAGCTGACCGGGCCGATCCGCCCGGCTTCGGGAGGCGATACGAAGATCGGCCCGCCGTTCAGCGGCCGGTCGATCTCGGTGACCTATTCGAGGCGCGCGCGGATTCGAGCTCGCCGTTGCCGATCTCGTTCAGCACACTGAGGCTGTGAATCGCTTGGTAGACATGGCGAATCAATTGGTCCGCATCGGCGGTGTCGTCGGAGTGTGCCTCGGTGGTAGCCGGGCGAGGGGGATGCACGCCCCTGACTCCGACTATGATCTTGGCCTGTACTACCGGCATCCCCTGGATACCGCCGCTCTGCGCCTGCTAGCCGCTGAGCTGGCCGGCAGCTCGGTCGAGGTGACCGAGCCGGGCGGCTGGGGACCTTGGGTCGACGGCGGCGCCTGGCTGAGCCTGGACGGTCTCCAGGTGGATTGGATCTACCGCGACTTGGACCGCGTGCACCGCATCTGGCAGGAGTGCCAAGCCGGCCACTTCGAGGTGGGAATTCAGGCTGGCCACCCGCTCGGGGTGTACTCGCACGCCTACGTTGGCGAGCTGGCGCTGGGACAGGTCCTCGCCGACCCGAGTCGGGAACTGGTGGTGTTGCAGCAGCAGACTCGCCGCTACCCGCAAGCGCTACGTGGGGCGTTGATCGCCAACGCGCAGTGGGCGGTGCCGTTCACCTTGTCCGGAGCCCGCAAGGGAGCATCTCGCGGTGACGCCTTCTACGTCGCCGGTTGCCTTTTCCGGGCCGTAGGCCTCCTTGCTCACGCGCTGCATGCCCAGGCCGGACGTTGGCTTCTCAATGAGAAGGGGGCGGTGCAGGCCACCGGCGCTCTTCCTATCGCGCCCGCGAACTTCGCCGCCCGTGCCCACGCGTTGCTCGGCGCGCTCGGCACTACGCCAGATTCCCTCCGCGCACGACTCGACGACGCGGAAGCACTGGCCGGCGATGTGTGGGAGAGGATCTCAAGCTGAACCAACCGCCGCATGCAGCCCTCCTCCGGGCAGGGCAGGTAGTGGGCGTTGTGACATGAAACTGACCACGAGGGCCGGCGGGACTTCAAGGCCTCGCCGTCCGCTGCCCAGCGCTGCTGGAACGATGTGCCCGCGCAGTGATGGTGCAGGTTCTCGGCGATCTTGTCAGCCCTCATGCCGCTGACCCGGGCTTCGCGATGTGTTCTCAGCTTTTCTCGGCCGCTATTTCTCATTGATCTGCCGGTTTCTTGATGATCATGATGTCAAGAAGCTGCATGCGGATCCGACCGCGACTCCACTCCGGTGCGTCTCGTCAGTGGGGTCTGCTTGACTGGGCCGATGCGGCCCGAGGAAGTTCACGGCATTTCGGCGGCGTTGGGCAGCGCGGTGGTGGCGACGAAGAGCTTGACCGGCGGGTTCTCTCACGAAACGTGTCTGCTCACGCTGACCGACGGCCAGGTTGTTGCCAGGCTCGGCGGGCCGGATCCTGCGGTCGAGGCTGCGGTCATGGACGTGGCCCGTCGGTATGTTCCCGTCCCGGAGGTCCTGCTTGTCATGCCGCAGGCGGCAGTGAATGAGGGTGCCCGGCCGGTCATGGTCGTCGAATATGTGGCCGGGACGCTGCTCAGCGAGGTGCTCTCCGCGCCCGAGTTCGGCGAGACGGCTTTGGCTGAGCTCGGCGCCGAGGTGGGGCGTGTTGTGGCGGGCATCGGCGCGGCGACGTTCGATCGTCGAGGGTTTTTCGTGGACGAGGACCTCACTGTCCGCGTGGAACGCCCGTGGTCGCAGCAGTTGCCCGAGTTCGCCGTGGCCTGTATGACCACTACGCCTGAGTCCCGTCTGGACCGGGCCACCCAACAGGCCTGGGTGGAGCTGTGCGCCGCTCACGCCCCAGCGTTGATGGAAATCGATGATCACACTCGACTGGTGCACGCCGATATCAACCCTAAAAACATTCTGGTCACACGCACGCGCAGCGGCTGGCGCGTCGACGCCATCTTGGACTGGGAGTTCAGTTACTCGGGGTGCCCCTATGGCGACGCAGCGAACATGGCCCGGTTTGGTGCCGACTATCCTGCACGTTTCCTCGACGGCTTCCGCGCAGCCTTCGCCAATCATCAGCCTGTCGATGTCGTGGTCGCCGAGAACTGGGGCTATCTCGGGCGCGTGCTGGACATGTTCGCGCTCAGCGACTTGGCCACTCGGCCTGTCGGGCATCCCGTCGCAGATCAAGCAGCGGAGCAGATCCGGCGCTGGGTCGTGGAAGGTATGCCCCGATCCGTCTGAACCGCCGAGAGCCGCGGTACGAGCGCGAGGGGCACCCTAGAGTCATTCACGGGCGGTACCCCCGGGGCTAGTTGACGATGCGGCGGATTGCGGCAAGTTGTCCGCTCCACGCGGCCAGTCGGCTGATCTTGACGACGTCGCCGGTGTGCGGGGCCTGCACGATCAGGCCTTGCCCGAGGTACATGCCGACGTGGCCAGGCCGGCTGGTGCTGCCCCGGCTACCGGGGATGAACAACAGGTCTCCCGGGCGCAGGCCGCGGTAGTCGATGACCGGTGCTCCGGTGTGAACCTGTTCGCTGGTGGTGCGGGGGATGCTGATACCGGCGGCCCGGTAGGCCTGCTGCAGCAGCGAGGAGCAGTCGCACTGGTGCCGGGCAATGCCGGAATGGGCGGCGGTGCAGTCCCCGCCGAAGGTGTAGGGCGTGCCGAGCTGCGCGAGGGCCCACCCGATCGCGGTGGCCACCGGTTGCGGTGTGCCCGCCGGCAGGGTGAACCCGGACGGCAGCGGGACAGGTTCACCGCCGAACTGGCCGTCACCGCCGTCGGCCAGGCACAGCGGGTTGCTCATCGCCTGCTCCATGTCCTCGGCGACCGGGCCGGCTGGGGTGCCGCCGGTCAGGACGCGGACCAGGGCGATGGCGCCGTCCTCCCACTTGGCGTAGGCGCCGGGGTACGCGGAGCGCTGGACGGCCTGCGCCGCGTCGGTCAGCGGCATGCTCTGCCAGCCGTCGACGGCCAGTAGCGCGGTGTAGAACTGTCCGGCGGCGTAGCGGGGATCCCGCAGGTGCGCGGGGGTACCCCAGCCCTGCGAGGGGCGCTGCTGGAACAGCCCGACCGAGTCGCGGTCCCCGCCGGGCAGGTTCCGCAGCGTGGATTCCTGCATCGCGGTGGCCAGAGCGATCACCCAGCCGCGCGGCGGGACACCGCGTCCGGCGCCGACGGCGACGATGGTGGCCGCGTTACCGATCTGCTCGCTGCTGAACCCGCTGACCCCTTCGGTGGGTGGGGACACGCTGACGGTGGGCGGCAACGGCTGACCGTCGGGCCCGAGGGTGAGGTAGCAGGAGGCGGCGGCGCTGCCGCCGGTGAACAGGGCGCCGATGCCGCCGGCGCACAGCACGAGCAGGGCGAGCACACCGACGGCGACGGCGGCCAGGCCCCGGCCGCTCACCGCCGCAACCCGGGCACGGGTACGCAGCAATGAGGCGACGCCACAGCTCGGGGGACGGGTAAGACATGCGGCTGGGGGTTCGCAGGGACGCAGGCGTCGAGGTGGTAGCGGCCGGCGGCCTCCCCGTCGCCGGTGTGCACGGCGACGGAATGAGTGGCGGTGTCGATGAGGTAGATCCACGCCACGTCCAGGTGGACGGCCTGCGACAGGGGGAAGACGGTGACCGGCTCCGGCACTGCGGCCAGGCCGTCCGGGCCGGCGAGGGGCACGCCCACGTCCGGCACCCGGCCGGGCCCCTCCCAGGGGGAGGTGGGGTCGAGGTATTCCCAGTCGTGGGCCAGGACGGCGGCGACGAGAGCGTGGGTGTCCCGGCGGGCGTGGCCGGCCCAGATGCCGGCGAGGGCGGGGATGACGGCGGTGGGGTAGCCGTCGAAGAGCACGAACCGGGCCCGCACGACGTGCGGGCGGTGGGGGTCGGCGGCGCCGACATAGCAGCGGCTGGTCACGAGCATCTCCTTTGACAGCGCAGTCACGAGAGGGCGGAGCGGGCGTGCCCGCGGATGTCGGCCTGCCCAGCGGCGGCCCGTGGAAAGGCAGGGGACGGCCACGCACGCGGGTGGTGGCGCGGCCGTCCCCTCTGAAGCCCGGTGAGGGCCGGCTGTTGCTGGGTGCGGGCTGGAGGCCGGCGCTGGTGTGGCAGGTCCCAGGGTTGGGTCAGGTGGCCTGAGGCCAGCGGGTGACCCGCTGCACTCCGGTCGCGGCAGCCAGCGTGGTCAGGTAGTGGTGCCAGCTGGTGAGCCAGCGGGCGGGCAGGGTGGGGTCGAACTGCCGTGCGGTGACGTCGACGATTCGCCAGCCGGCCGGATCTGCGGCGGGTTCGGCGATAAGGACCGTGCGGTGGACGAAGCCAATGATGCGGGCCTGCTCGTCGGTCCAGCCCGCCACGCTGATGACCTGCGCGGGATAGCCGTGCTGCCGCAGCCGTCCGGCGGTGGCGGGCGCCCAGGTGAGACAGTCCCCATCGGCCGGCGTCGCCGGGACGGGCAGTGCCCGCACGAGGGTGGGCAGTGCCCGCGCGGTGACTTTCGGATGCAGTCGGTGGATCGCCCGCCTGGCCTTCGCGTCCGGGTCGTCGATGCCGGCCATGCCGTGTGCGGCGGCCGCGGCGCCGGAGTCGAACAGCGGCACCGGTGAGACATAGTCGCGGGTCGCGGTGACCTCATCCGGGTCCATGGCTTGCAGGGCGGCCAGCCGCAGGGCGAGGAGGTTGTCGGTGTCGTGGCAGCCGGCCCAGCCCGCGCACACCCGCCCGTCGGCCTGGTGACACAGGAACAGCCCCATGGGTTGCAGCGCCGTCGGCCGGTCGTAGTCGGGCAGCTTCTTGTACTCCGAGGCGTCCCACACCCCGGAGGGGACGTCGCGCCGGTACGGGCAGGTGCCGCACGGCGCCGTGGCCGGCCCGCGGACACCGGCCCGCCGGTCGTCCACCGGGCTCGCCGTGTCCGCGTCCGCGTCCGCTCGTGCTCCTGCCGGCTGCGGCCACGCAGCGGGCTTGGCCCGCCAGCCGAAGACCGGGTCGCTGATTTCCACGGACCCGCAGACGGCGCATCGGGCGTAGGTGTCGGCGCCGTGGCCCGCCATGGACGGCATCTCGTCCTGGACGACCTCGTCCACGGCCCCGCAGACGCGGCAGCGCAGCGACGCCCCGTCCGGGCCGGACGTCTCGAAGATCGGCTCCTGCTCGTCGCTGTCGCGCCGACGGTGCGGTTGGCTCATCGCTGGCTCCTTGCGGCGAGGCGGGCGGTAGCGGCGAGGAGGGCGGCCAGCCCGGGCCCGGCGGGGGTTGTGTGGGCAGCGTCGGGACCCTCGTGCACGGCCAGCGCGGGATGCTCCTCGCCGTACAGGTGGGTGAGCTGGTAGACGCGGCCGTCGGTGTCGACGGCGTCCACGCGGCGCACCCGCCGGGAGCGGCCGGCGGCGGTGAGGAGGTCGTCGTAGACGGCCGCCCAGGCCAGCAGGCGGGCCCCGGACCTGATGCCGATCAGCCCGATGATGGTGTCGAGGGTGACCTGATACGCCGTGGCGGCGTCGCGGTCCGGCTGGCCCAGCGCGGTGGCGAGGCGGTGCAGCAGCGCGGGCAGCCCGGCGGGGTCGGTGAGCAGGTCTTCGGGGTGCAGCGGGAACTCGACGCTGCGCACCGCGCGCAGCCTCGCCGGACCGTCGGGGTGCTGGGGCCGGTCGTGGAGCAGCAGCAGCAGCGTCGCGGGGCGACCCCAGCCCAGGACGTCGGCGTCAGCGTCGACGGCGAGTAGGCAGCCGGCGAGAGTGTGGACAGCGGGGATGGACAGCACAGTCGTCTCCCTTCACAAGGGGCGCAATGGGAAGGGACCCCGCAGCCGGCGGCTGCGGGGTCCCTGGTCGGCATGCGGGGAGCGGGTTCGGTCAGTGGTGGTGCCGGTCGCGGCTTCGCCCGTAGCCGGCCGGTTCGGTGAGCGGGCTGTGGCCCCACACCCCGAGGCCGAGGCGTTTGGCCTGGTACATGGCCTGGTCGGCTTCGGCGAGGACCTGCCGGGGACTCATGCCGAGGCGCAGCAGGGTGAAGCCGACGGACGTGCCAATGTCGATCGTGGTGGCGTCGTTGTCGAGGTGGAGGGGCGCGCCGCTGATGCTGGACCAGGCGGCGTGGGCGGCGGCGACCACGTCGTCGCGGTCACCGCGAACGAGCAGCGCGAACTCGTCGCCGGACAGTCGTGCGGCGATCTCGATGGGCGCGTCGAGGCCCTCCAGGAGCCGTCCGACCTGGGCCAGCAGCACGTTGCCGGTGTCGTGGCCGAAGGTGTCGTTGACCGTTTTGAACCGGTCGAGGTCGAGCAGCACCAGCCCGAAGCAGCCGTGGTGATTGAGGGCGGCGCGCAGGCGGGTGAGCAGGAGACGCCGGTTGGGCAGTCCGGTGAGCTCGTCGTGGGTGGCGTCGTGACGGGCCGCGAGCAGGGCCTGGTGTTGGCGCCACAGCAGGGTGCCGGCGAGAGCAAGGCCGGCGAGGATCCCGCCGACGGTGGTGACGATCGTGTGCACGATGGGAGACACTCGTGTCGCTCCTTGTCTACGAAGGAGCACCGGGGGTGGGCGTGAGGCGACCAAACTTCGACGCCCGCCCCCGGGCTACCTGACGGCGGGGGCTACTGGCCGGGGGTGGGGGCGAGCTGGAAGGTGGCCGGGCGTTCCACGGTCTGCACGACATTCCCGGCGACGACGAGCTTGGCCAGAGCGTTCGCCACCGCTCCAGCGCTGGCCTTAGCCGCGTCCGTGCCGGCGTTCGCGGCGTCGACCAGCCGGCACAGCTCGCCGACCTTGTACTGCCGGTCCGGGTGCGCTTCGAGGACGTCCAAGGCCGCGCCGCGCAACGACCCGCCCGCTCGCCGAGCCTTGGCGGGGCCGGTCACGGCCTGCGGTGTCTCACCCGGCTCGGGGTCGTCCGGTTGCTTCTGCGGCACCGGATCCACCGGTGATTCATCGCCGGCGTCGTCGCCGATGGTCGTGCTGGCCTCAGGGTCCGGCATCACGACGGGACCAGGTGACGTCTGCGTCGGCTCGCTGTGGTCGTCACCTGCGACGGGGGGATCGCCGCTTGGACTGGTGGCAGATGAGCCCTCGTCGCTCTGGCTGTGCGCGTCGGTGGCGTCCGGCTCGGCGGTTGGCTTGGGCGTGTCTATGCCAGCTGGCCGGGGGTCGGCTGTGGCGGTTGTGGCGGTGGCGGTGCGTCCGGCGTCGGCCAGCCGCCACAGGGTTCGCCCGTCCGGGGTGCGGACCCGCTCCGCCTGCCCGGACTCTTCCCAGGCGCGCAGCTTCGGGGTGGTCGTGGAGTAGCCGAGCCCTGCCTTCTCCGCCACCTCCGCGGCGCTGGCCTCGCCGAGTTCGGCAAGCGCCGCCAGCACTCGCAACGTGCTGTGCGCGGAAGCGTTGTCCGGTGGGGTGTCTGTCATTGGCCTCTCCTCCTGGTAGGTGTGCTGTCGGGTTGAGGTCCTGGCACTGATCCACGCTTCGAGCGCGGCAGTGATCAAGTGCAGGGACCGCATCTCGGGACGGTGCGGCCGTGCCCGGGGCGGGCATGCCGAGGCGAGCGGGCAGGGGCCCGTTTCATGCGGCGTCGGACCTGTCGGCAGCCCGCGTGCACGGCGCTGTGGCGCCACTGGTGGACGCCGTCGTTGGGGCGCGGTGCGAAAGAGCGCCCTGCCCGGCCGGTGGGAGGGGCGGGCGAGGACGGTGCGGGCGAGGCCGGCCAGCGCGGTGAGGCCTGCCCGCATCCGGTCACGAGCCGGGATTGCGGTCGGGTCGCTTTCGTGCCAGAACCACAGGTGGGCGCCGACGCTGTAGTAGCCGTCGCGGTCGGGATGGCAGCGGTCGATGACGTCGAGGCGACACTCGCCGCCGGTGTCGTGCTCCTCGATCAGGACCAGGATGTCGCCCTCGAAGGGTGTACCTCCTGCCGAGGAGGAGAAGGAAAAAGGCGCGGCCTGTCGTAGGCCGCAGGCCCCCCTGCCCGGGGCGCTCGGCAGGCTGCTTCCCACGCTCACGACGGCATGGGCGGCAGCCGGAGGAGCGAAGGCAGCGCAGGGGTTGTGCTTGCGGCGGCGTGCGGAGGCACGGACGGCGGTTCGGGGCGACAATGCCACGCCGTATCAACTGGCCGCAGACATGGCGTTGGTGCTCGGCCTATCGCCCCTAGTACTGCAACGGCAGTTGGTTAGGGGTAACCGCGTCGTCGGTAGTGGCAGGTTCGGGCTCGGTGTTGGCATCGTCGGCGCCAGTGGGACTAGGACCAGGCCCAGACCTGCTCTGTTGAACCCGCACCAGAAGGACGTCCAGGAGTACTCCGTACCGCCCTGTCGTCGACGGCGCCCGCTCCCGAGACCGCCCCGCTGCTCTTGTTCAGCCGCTTCCGGCCGGAGCAGGCCCGGCTGGTCGGTGACGTGGCCAAGACGCGGTCGACTCACGTATCGGGAGGGGAAATGGGGGGCGGTCGAGGTGACGGCGGATGTCACCTTTGTGTACCCGGTGACCCCGGCGGGCGACGGCGGGCGGGACGCCGAGGTCGTCCGTACGATCGTGCGGCGTGAGGTGGTGATGAGCTGGGACGACCCGGCGAAGGTCATCGCCGAGCCGGGCCGCCCGAAGCGCTGCCCAATGAGATCAGCGTCGCGCTGAGCTTTCGTGACGCGGCAAGCCGCCGCTGGATGCGCGACTGGGATGGCTTCCGTGCCCCGTCGTCGCCCACCCTGACGAACCCTCCGGCAAGGAGGAGGTCGCGCGGCCGCCCTACATCTTCGGTGCGACGGATTGGGCGATCTTGATCAGTGCCTCCTTGTCGTCCGGCGCACCGTGCACAAACAGCACCCGCATCTGCGAGCCCGTCACCTTTGCTGCGGCGACCGAACCGATGCCGTCCGCCTCGTCGTAGGCGGCGGTGTCACCGATACCGTTGAGCGGCTCGCCGGTCCGGTTGGACAGGGCGGCGCGGACGTTGGCCGCCGCCGACGAGCCATTGTTCGGTCCGACCGACACGCCGACGGTGAGGAACAGCCGGCCGGCGTTGGCGAAGTCGCACGCGTAGGTGGTGGCGCCGGCGCTCTTGAGGGGCTTGTTCTCCTCGGCCTTCACGTCGGTCACGTTGAACGTCGAGTCGATGGTCTTCATGTCGACGAGCGGGCACGCGGCGCTGATCTTCTGCTTCGAGCCGCCCGCCGGCGCCGCCGTTTTCGCGCCGCCCGCGGCCGGCGACGCGGAGACACCGCTCTGCCACGTGGCGCCAACTGAGGCACCATCCTGCCCGCAGCCGCTGATCGACAGCAGGGTTACTGCCGTCGTGATGACCAGTGCCGTGCGGCGGTGGGCGATGTGGCTTCGCATCGTGATAGTCCCATCGGGTTGACGTCGGATCCGGTGTTGCCGGTAACGGCCGCCGTTGCCTGCCGCCGCGCATTCGCCCGGCGACCGGTTGCTGTGCCGGGAGCAGGGCGGCGTCCGGTGCAGACGGACAGTACCCGAGGCCGAGGACACGCTCGGGGTGGCATCCTGCCGCAGTCGCGGGCGCAAGCCGCTCATGCTCACCCCTAGTACTGCACGGCAGTTGAAGTACTAGGGGTGCCGTGCCCGCGCTGGGCGCGTGGGGCGCTGTCGCGACCAGGGCGCGACCTGTGGGGGTTAGAGGGTGACGGCGATGAGTCGCTGCGGCGGTGCGAGGGTGTCAAGGTGGCGCAGGGCCTGCTCGATGTAGGTGATGCGGTCGGCCAGGGCGTCGCTGGCGGGGGTGACCTTGCGGCCGTCTGCGGTGAGCATGGCGTCGCCGACGATGGCGGTGGCGGCGCGGTAGTGCTGGTAGGCCAGCGCGCCGGCCTGGTACATCTCCAGCTCCCCGATGTGGGGTTGGCCGGGTCCGGGGTTGGTGGCGGCGTGCAGGCGCATGGCGTTGACGCGGGGCTGGGCGTGGAAGTCCGCAGCCGCGGTGGCGTGCGGGTACCGGTCGGGGTTGGCGAGGTGACGTGCCTCGAAGGCGGGCCATGCGGTGGCGGGTCGGGTGCCGTGGACGGCGTGCTGCCAGATCTGGTGGCGGATGCCGGCGCCGACGGCGGCGGCGTGGCGCATCCCGTGCAGGTCGAGCAGCCGGACGGGTCCGCCGGCGCAGGCGGCGGGTTGGCCCTTGCGCAGGCCGATCAGGTGGTGGCGCTGCCATAGGCGCAGGCCGGGCAACGCCCAGAAGTGGGCGGTGAGGGTGCCGGGGACGCCGAAGTGCGTGGCGAGCTGGTGGGCGGTGAGGGCCTGCTGGGGAACGTCATCGGGCAGGCACACGATCATCGTGTGGACGGTCGGGGCCGGCCGGACAGTCGGCTGCGGGGCAGGGCGACGGCCGGCGTGGGCGGGGTCCGGCTTGGCCGCGGAGGCGGTGGCCCAGGTGGGGGCCGGCGTGTGGGGCAGGGCGGGCACGCGGCTGCCGTGTCGGGTCAGCGGGGTGCCGTTGACGGTCTGGGTCATGGAAGCGTCCTTCTTGATGCGGGCGCGCTGTGGGCGCGCAGGGGTGCCCGGCCCACCAGGGGCATGGGTCGGGTCAGGCAAACGGGGAAAGGCAGCGAGGGTGGCGCGGATGGTTGGTGCGACCGTCAGGGGCCGCCGCGCGGGGCGCGTGCCGACCGGCCGAGGCGGGTGGGCGTGGCGCACCGGTGGGTGCGGCGAGGGATCCCTGAGGTGGGACCGAACCGGGTGAAGCGATATGTGGGTGTGGTGTTGCCGAGAACGGTAGCGACGGGCTCTCACAGCGCCGCTCGACCGGAAATCCCGAACACAGGAGGCGTGGCCTGCGCTGTGAGAGATCAACAGGCGCTGGTCTGGAGTTGCTGCTGTGGGAGCCGATCATTCACAGATGATCTTGCCGTCTGACAGCCACTGACCCTGGTGAGGCGTGCCGGGGGATGGTGACCTGGGGTGTGAGCGGCTGTGAGCCGCGACGCGGGCGTGGGCGTCAGTGGCCGTCGGGGTGGGTGTAGCGGTGGGGGTTGGTGGCGGTGTTGTGGGGGCCATGGTCCGACGGCAGTTCGTGCAGCCATCGGCGCAGGCCCAGGTCGGTGGTGAGGGTCCAGGCGGGGCCCGCGGGGTGTTCGTCGTGCAGGCCGGTGGCCACGGGCATGGCGGTGGGTACCCCGGCGAGGGCGTCGAGCAGGTTGGCCTCGCGGCGGCGGTGGGGCACGCGCAGCAGGACGGGGTAGCGGGGACCGAACTCGGCGAGGCGTTCGTAGGCGCGCAGTTTGCGCAACACCCTGGCAAGCGGTTCGGTGCCGTTGTCGTGTTCGAGGAAGAACCCCACCGTTCGGCCGGCGGCGGTCCAGATGCCGTGGCCGTCCGGGCGGATCTCGGCGAAGGCGTACGCGGCGGTGGCGTGCTGTTCGGACCACCAGCGCAGCAGGCGGGCGTGCGGGTCGGTGCGGGTGTAGGCGAGCAGGTCGACGAAGAGCTGGTTGGTGCCGAGCAGGTGCCGCAGCCGGGGGCTGCCGATGATGCGTTCGGTGCGTTCGATGCTGCTGCGTGGCGGTCGGGCGTCCGGCCGCTCGGGGTCGGTGTAGGCGGTGGGATGCACGAGCATGCCGAGCGGGCCGAGGGTGTAGAGGTGCTGGCTGTCGCCGGTGGTCACATCGACGAACCGGTGCACAGCGTCGATGCGGTGCAGGGTGGCCAGGCGCAGCCGGGCCGAGCGCTCCGACGGGAACAGCGCCTGGGTGATCTGGGCGGTAGACAGCACATAGTGCTCGGCGAGCCACGCCAGCAGCTCCCGGTCGCGCAGGGTCAGCCGCCGCAGCTGGGACAGCCGGTGAGTCTTACTGGCCGGAGACCGGGGCGAGGGCGGACGAGACGCGGGGTAGGAGGATTCGCTGGACATGAGGGATCTCCTCAGGAGGTAGAAGGGAGACTCCCTCCCGTGGGGAGGGAGTCTGGAGCTGTCGCCGCCGACGGCGCAGCGCGGAAACGGGTGGTGTGCTGCGCTGACAGGAGCATCCGGGCGCCGTTCAGCGGCGTGTGGTGGTGAGAGGTGGTGAAGGTGCGGTGAAGCCACGGCGGAAGGGGCCACGGAAATCCGTAACCGCCGCGACAGCGCCATCTGGTTCCGACGAACTGGAGATAATCCCACCCGGACGACCAAGCCTGGCCCTACCAACGAGCGGGCGTGCCTCCGCAATACGTGACGCTCCGTCAGACGCCATGCGGGCAGTCGCTCGTCGGCGCGACAGCGCACTGCGCCACCCGGGCCAAGGCGCGGACAGCGCCATGGGCGTGAAGGCAAACGAAGAACGCAGCTCGAGCAGCGGGCAGCCGCGACGGGCGGTCGAGCTCTGGTCTGGCGATAGATTTGACCTGTGGCCTTGCCTGTCTTCTATGCGCGCCCGGAGTTCGTGGGCAGCACACTGAGTGTTCCGCCTGCCCTGGCCAGCTGGGACACGGCTGGATCACCTGGCCAGGTTTGCTTCGCCGCGTTTGCCGCCGACGTCCAGGCGGCCGTCGCCCCGAAGTTGCGCGTCACGCCGGATCCGCTCGCGCTGCGCGTGGACATCGGGCTGCCGGACATCGTGCCCCTGTTCGCGCTCAACGACCTCGACAACTACCTGTTTCCGCTCGTCCCGAAGCTGACCAAGGGCACCGGGCGGCAGTTCGCCTCGGTGTGGGCGACCAAGCGGCATGCAGCGAGGTCCTCGGTCGCGGTGTGCCAGACGCACACTGTCCAGGATCCCGGCGGGGTGTACTCGCTGCAGGTGTGCACGACTGCGTCGGCCAGTACCGCCGCCTACAAGCGGCAGATCCGCGACCAGATCACCGCCGCTCAACCATTTCCCGATGGGGGTATCGCCCTCCAGCTTGCGTTCGTGGTCGGGCCCCGCCGCGCCTGGCCGAACCTCTGGAAGGCCACGATCGACTCGCTCGGCTCAATCTTGGGGCGTGACGCCGGTGCCCGCGAGTGGAACGCACGCGACGGCCGCATCACAGACCTCGGGCTGCACTGCGTCATCGATCCCTCCGCGGGCAGCCACGTCACCATCGCGATCCGAGCCTGCACCGTCGGTAAGCAAGCGGCCCGCTGACGCGACGCCGCCGCCGCACGACCTGGGCTCGGCACAGCGATCAATGGTCAGGCAGGCCGATGCCGTGACGCCACAGGCCTGCCTAGCTCACGGTGCGCGGCAGAAGAGGATGCCGCGGACCGGAGGGGATTTGAACCCCTGGTGGGGCATGACACGCCAGCGGCCCCACGCGCCCTCGAGCCGGCCGTGCGTGCCCGACCTTCGACTCTGAGCGCTGCAATAACCCGGCTCTGCCACCGGTCCGGACGCATTATGCCGGTACGTTTCCGGCTGAGCAGCCGGCTTCTTGACGGCGCCGCGCGCTGTCGGCGGCAGATGAGTGCACTGGCCGGTTCGTTTGTGCGCCTCTCTGAACGAGAACCACTGCCCGGTCAAGGATTGCATTCCGTCCCTGCCGCAGGCTCGTGGATCGCCGGCGTATGCCGGTGTTGCCTGGGTTCACGAGGGCGCTGACTCGGCACGGCTGGTCGTGAGTGGTCGGCGCGTAGGGCCATGGCGAAGGTGATTGCGCCGAGGGCGGCCAGGGTTGCTATCGCGGCGAAGACTGTGCGTAGCCCGTTGAGTTGCAACGCCGGTCCGGCGGCGGTGTATCCGACGAATGCCCCCAGGTTTTCAGTGGTCGTCACTGCGGTCATCACGTGAGGTCGGATAGGTGCCGGGGTGCGTAGGGTGACGCGGGTGTTGATCGTTGCGGCTAGCAACGGCGTGGCCAGTCCCACCAGGAACAGCCCGCTAGCCATGACGAATGTCTGATCGACGAGTAGTAGCCACAGCGGGGCGCATTGCAGCATGGCGGCGCCGGTGAGGGCGGTGTTGTTCATCCGGCCCAGGCCTGTGACGGCCACCAGGCTGCCGATGGCGAGGCCGGCGCCGTTTGCCGCGATGAGTAGCCCTAGCGTCCGAGGGTCGCCTCCCAGGTCATCCATGACCAGCACTGGTAGGCAGATGAATATGGCGGGGACCGAGATGGTCACCAACGTCAGGGCGAGCACGAAGAGCCGAAGTGCTCGGTGGCGAAGCGCGTGGCGTAGGCCCGCGAACGTGGCGGCTTGCTCGTGGCTCGCACGAGAGGACTCCCTGTCCGTGCCTGCCACGACGGTTGCGGGCGGCCGGACGAAGGCGGCCAGGATGACGAAGGAGACGAGGTACGTGCCGGCGTCGATCCAGAGGACCTGGGCTGGTCCGAGCAGGGCGATGAGCAGGCCGCCGAGGGCGGGTCCGGCGAGGGCGGCGATTCTGGTCGCACCGTCGATCAGGCTGTTGGCGCGGGCGAGGAGTTTCTCGTCGGTACCCCGTGTCGGGCCGAGGAGGTCGGCCAGGATGAGCCGCTGCGAGGAGACGTAGGGAGCGGTGAACGCACCGAGACTGAACGAGACCGCCAGCAGGGCCGGCAGGCTCAGCCATCCCGTCTGATGCAGCAGCGGGATCAGCGCCATCAGCGGTACGCGTGCCGCGTCGCAGATCAGCATGGTGCGCCGCACACCGAGCCGGGCCACGACCCTGCCGCTGGGCAGGCCCAGTGTCGCGACGCCGAGGAACTCTGCGGCCAGAACCGCGCTCATCTTCACCGGCGAGCCGGTGGCCACCAGAACGAACCACGGCAGCGCCAGGAGGGTGAGCCAGGAGCCGAAGGTGGACAGCAGCTTCGCGACGAACAGGGCGAGCAGTCCCGGTGTGTGCAGCATCAGCTTGGACCGTCGTGCGTGGGGACGGCGTATCCGAAGAAGGCGACGCGGCGGGCGTTCGCCGTGCGGGGTCGTGTGGCGGCGGTGTACTCGCCGATGAGGGCTTTGATGCGCTCGGTTACCTCTACCAGCTCGTCGGGGTCGAGGTAGCCGATGTCTTCGCCGACCCAGGCCGCCTCCTGCCAGGCGGTGTCGAAGTCGTCCTGGTGGCGTTGGTAGGCGTCCAGGGCGGCGAGCCGCTGGGCGATGAACTGCTCTCGCAGCGCCCGGGAGGCGGCGGCGAACTCCGGTGAGCCGTCACCGGTCGCTGACCAGGTGATCCCTCGGCTGGTTGCTCGCCACGGCCGTTCGCGTCCTTCAGCCATCTCGGGTGCGGGCTCGACGAGGCCCCACTTGGCCAGCTGACCGATGTGATAGCTGATGGATGCCGTGGACTCGCCGGTCCGATCGGCCAGCTTTCGCCCTGAGGCCGGACCGTCGACGGTGAGCAGTTCGAGAAGCTTGAGCCGGATGGGATGGGCGAGCGCGCGCAGCGCCTGCGGGTCGGTGAGTTGCTTCTTCTGACCGGACGACATTGACCCAACATAGCTTGGCCAACACTTCTTGGCCAAGCTATGTTGTGAGCATCGCCGAACCACAGCGAAGCTGGCTACGACTTGATCCGTTCGGGCCTGGGGCCTCGTTCGTCGCCGCCCGTGCGCCGATCAACGGAGAGCAGGCCCACCGGGAGGTTGCCGATGCGGCGCGCGAACATCCAGCTCCTACTCGAGTCTCGGGGACTGCGCCCAAGATGGGGGCCGCCGAGGGCACCGGCGAAGGCTCGTGATCGATTTCATCCGTTGCGCGTCCTCAGCCGAGTTGGGCGCACTCATCTCGCAATGTGAGGGCGTCCGCGACGATGGCGGCAAAGGCAGCATGCTAACGAGCGTCAGGATGGGGCGGCTGAGACCGTCAGCACCAGCCATCACTCCGACAGGGCCGCCAGGGGACGTGGTCAGGAGTTGAGGGTGTCGCGGCTGTCCTGCTTGGTGGTGTCGCCGTCTCTGCCGCTGGTGCTGGCTGTGCTGGTGCTGACGTCGGCCTGCCAGGGTCTGGAGTATCGGTCGACGAGGGTATCGATGGCGCTGGCGTCCTGAGGTGTGATCGCGGCGGCGGCGATCTGCCGGATCGCGGTGGCTTCGCCGATGACCGGCTTCGGTGGGCGCGTGCGCATGGTGAACGCTGGTGTCTGCCGGCTGTCGGCGACGAGGCGGGTGGCGGCGGTGTAGGCGTCGAGGTGGGTCAGGTCGTGCTCGTCGACTTCGGGCAGGGTGTGCCGGGCGAGGACGCGGGCGTCCTCGGGCGCGCAGGAGAAGTAGATCTTGTTGCGGGCGTTCGCGGATGCGGCGGCGAGGAGTTCCTTGGGGAACTGGGCGAGGTCCTGGTGGCTGAGTACGAGGGACAGCCGGTACTTGCGGGCCTCGGCGAGCATCGTGTCGAGGCTGTTGGCGAGGGTGAGGAAGTTCTGTGCCTCGTCGATGATCAGGGTGGCGTCGCGCCGCTTGTCGGGGGCGATCTTGGCGCGGGCGGTGGCGGCTTGCCACACCTGCGCCAGGACCAGGGAGCCGAGCAGTTTGCTGGTGTCCTCGCCGAGTTGCCCCTTGGGGATGCGGACGAGCAGCGCGCCGCCGTCGAGGACTTTGCCCATGTCGAAGCTGGATTTCGGGTAGCGCATGGTGCGTTTGACGAAGTCGCGCAGTAGGAACGCGCGTAGGCGGGCGAGAACGGGTCCGATGACCTGGGAACGCAGGGCGGGGTTGAGCTGGTCGTACCACTGCCAGAACCCGCTGAGCCCGGCCGGGTCGTCGAGGTTGACTGTCATGGCCGACCGGAACTGCTTGCTGTTGAGCAGGGGTGGGATGTGTTGGAGGGTGACGTTGGCGTGGCGGAGCAGGGTCAGGCAGGCCACGCGCATCACGTCGTCCATGCGGGGTCCCCAGGCTTTGGCGAAGATGTTCCCGAAGATCGATACGAGGTTGTCGACGACGAGGTCGGGGTCGTCGCCGGAGAGCGGGTTGAGGGTGGGTGGGTTGGGCTGGTCGGGGTCGAACAGCACGACCCGGTCGGCGATGGAGGCGGGGAGCCGGTCGAGGATGTCGAGGACCATGTCGCCGTGGGGGTCGATGACGACGGTGCCGCGGCCGGCTTTGATGTCGTCGACGGCCATGTTGACCAGCAGGGTGGTCTTCCCGGAGCCGGTGGATCCGACCACATGCAGGTGATAGCGCGCGTCGGGCACGGACAGAGCGACGCCGTGGCCGCCGACCTCGGCAGTGCCGAGGGCTTTCGTGCCGCGCCCGCCGGTCGGGATAGCGACGGGGGTGGGCATGGACTTGGCGCGGGCCCGGTCGAGGCCGGGCACGGCGAGGTCGCGGGGCAGCGCCGCGAGGGCCGCCAGCTCCGGGGTGGATGTCAGGAACCCCCCACCCAGTCGCCGGTAGGCGAGAACGTGTAGAGGTGCGGGCATCCGGGCGCGGTGGGCCAGCCGGTTACGGCCGGAATAGACCGCGAACGACGAGGCAATAGTGTCGGCGAGACCGCGTAGCCGCCCCAGCTGGCTGGCGCCGGCGCGCTGGGTGTTCTTGGCGACGGCGTAGCGGATGCTGGTCTGCCACATCGGGTGGGATGTCTTGTCCAGGATCGCCCGCACGTCCCGCTCCACCCCCGGGTTCCGCCGCCCCGCTGCGGCGGCGGGCCGGGTGGTGGGGCCGGTGCGGCCGGGCAGGAATGCCTCGACGAGCCACAGCAGCGGCGCGGCCGGGTTGATGATGGGAACCGGGGTCCTGCCGTCGCGCAGCCGGGCGGCCGCGCGTCGGGCGCGCAGTGCCCGCCGTGCTGTGGCGGGGCGGGCCAGGATCTGCACGCAGGCGTGCTCGTCGGCGCGCAGCCCGGAGCCGGCGGACATCAGCGCCCGCAGCGGGTCGTTGTCGTGGTCGGTGTGCAACGGCAGCCATTCCGCGGCGGTGGGCAGCAGGCGCCCACCCACCGCTGCCCCTGCGTCGAGGGGGATCGGGGGTGCAGTGCTGTCGTCGGTGGTGCACGCGGCTCCCGGCCAGGCGGCGCGCACGGCCGCTTCGACCGCGCCGGGCGGCACGGTGCCGGGCACCCACACGGAGATGAGCAGCCGCCGGCCGGTCCAGGTGTACTGCCAGACCACGTGAGGGCTGCCGTAGAGCCACCGGCGGCGGCCAGATGGGGCGAGGGTGCCGGCGAGGTTGGCCCACAACGCGGACGCGCTGTGCGGGTCGACCTCGGGTGGCGGGGCGATCGTGACCAGGCGGGCGGCGTCGGCATGGCGCCGGTGCCGCCACAGTTCGAGGATGTTGCGGGCGGCGACGGAGGCGACCAGGGCGGCGGCGGCCACGGCGAGCAGCCACGGCCGCTGCGCCGCCCACCCCGCAGCGTCGACGACCCACCGGCCCGGCCCGGTCGGTGGCACGAGGAAGCCGGTGCCCGGCCCGGACGGGCGCGGCGTCGGCACGGCGGCGAGGATCGAGTGCTGTGGTGTCATAGGTCGGCTGCCTCCTCGGTGTCGAGGTCGACCAGGTCCGCCGGGCGGGTGGTGCACAGCAGGTGCTCGGTGTCGGAGGCGATGGCCTCGAAGCTGGTCCGGTTGGTCCCGGAGATCAGCAAGCCGGTGCCGACGCGGGCGGCGAGGAGCAGGCGTCGTTCGCCGGCGGTGAGGCCGAACGCGTCGCCGATGGCGTCGATGGCCTGTGGTGCCTGCTTGAGCAGGATCTGGGTGGCGGCGTTGGCGACGACGGCCTGGCCGAGGTCGGTGCCCAGGACGTCGGCGACGTCCTGGGTGATGACGGTCAGCCCGGCGTGGCGTTTGCGGGCGGCCTTGGACATGCGGAACAGGAACCGGGCGCCCTCGCCGTCGCGCATGAGCAGCCACGCCTCGTCGACCACGACCAGCCGTCTTGTGGCCAGATGGCCGGGGGTGTCGACGGCGCGCCAGATCGCGTCGAGGGCGAGAAGGGTGCCGACGGTGCGCAACTCGTCGGGCAGGTGTCGCAGCGACCACACCACGAGGTGCCCGTCCGGGCGGGTGGTGGTGGGTCCGTCGAACAGGTCGGAGAACGAGCCCTGCACCCAGGGGGCGAGGCGGGCGGCGAGCTGGCCCGCGGCCGGGTCGTCGTCGGCGCGCAGGATTGCGGCCAGGTCGCGCAGGAGCGGGGCGGGCCGGTGGTGGGTGGCCGGGTCGGCGGTGATGCCCGCCTGCCGGTAGACGGCCATGATCGCCCGGTCCAGGGCCGCCCGTTCGGCAGGTGGCGGCTGCTGGCCGAGCAACACCGCGATGAGCGTGTGCAGGAACAGCCCGCGGCGGGTGAGGACGTCGGGGCGGGTGTCTCCGGCCGGCAGGTCGAAGGGGTTGACCTTGACTCCGGCCACGCCCAGGCGGACCACGGCCCCGCCGACCGCGTCGGCGAGGCGGAGGTATTCGTCTTCGGGGTCGATGACCGCGACCTGCACCCGCTGGTAGAGGTTGCGCAGAATCTCCAGCTTCACGAAGTAGGACTTGCCGGCGCCGGAGCGGGCCAGCACGATCGAGTTGTGGTTCTCCTGGGCCCACCGGTCCCACCACACGATTCCCCTGGAGTCCGGGTTCACCCCGTAGAGCACCCCGCCCTCGGCGGGCGGGTCGCCGGGCAGCGGCGCGGGCAGGTCGGCGCTGGCCAGGGGGAACGCCGCCGCGAGAGCCTGGGTGTCCATGGTGCGCCGCACCTGCAGCGAATCCGACGCGAGGGGCAGGGTGGTGGTCCAGCCGGGGAGGTGCCGCCACGTGGCCGGCTGCACCTCGATCAACGTCGACGCGGCGGCGGCCTTCACCTGGGCGCAGGCTTCTAGGAGCTCGTCTTCGCTGCGGGCATGCACGGTGAGGTAGAGGCCGACCCGAAAGAGCTTGGCCGCACCGCGGGCGAGACGCTCGGCGAGGTCCGCCGCGTCGTCGGCTGCCGCTTCGACCGACGGGTCGGGCAACTTGCCCCGCTCGGCATCCGCCCGTCGCGACGATTCGAAGCGGGCCCGCTGCGTGCGCAGCTGGGCGGCGGCGACCGGCGCGGGCAGCGGCTCGATGTGCAGCGCCAGGTCGAGGCGGCCGGGCCAGGACAGCAGCGGTTCGAGCCAGGCGGGGCCGACCTCGGCCGGGTAGCCGGTGACCACCAGGGTGGCGGCGTAGCCGTCACCGACGCGCAGCATCCGCGGGGTCACCTCCACGGAGGCGGGCGCGATCGCAGCGGCCAACTCGTGACGGCCGCGATCGGCGGGGTGAGGTCGGTTGCGGATCCTCATGTCTGTCGGCTCCTTCGAAGTGGGCGAGGCTGCTGCGGTGCCGGGGTGGTGATGACGGTGTCGGGGGCGGCCAGCCCACCGGGTCGGGGTGGCCGGTAGGGGTCGGCGGCGCCGGCGATCGCGGCGGTGACAGCCGCCCCGTCCAGCGCGCGGGTGGTGACGCCGAGGCCGGATAGGGCGCGGGCGGTGTCGTCGGCGCGGCGGCGGGCGGTGTGCTCGCCCCGCTCGCCGGCGCTGGTGCGGGTGACGATGAGGACCTGCCGGCGCAGCGGATCCCGCCGCGCCGCGAGGTCGTCGAGGAACCGGGCATGGTCGGCCGCCGCGTCGGCCAGGGCCGGGTGAGGCAGCTTCTCGGCTGTCTGCGCGAGGGTGTGGGCGGCGGAGTGCAGGTCGACCGGTTGCGCGGACACCACGATCTGCGTCGGCGTGGACAGGCTGTTGAGCCAGCGGCCGAACGTGTCGACCAGGGCGGCCTGCTCGTCCGGCGTGCGCAGGGCGAGGTTGACGGTGGTGGCGGCGACCAACGCCGCCCGCGCGCCGCCGAGGCGGATCTCCCCGCCGTCGTCGATGGCGTCGGCGGGCAGCTTCAGCGGCGCCGGCAGCACCACCCTGTTATTGGGCGCCTGCACCCAGTCCGGAGTCTTCGACATCGTGTCGGTCGTCGACAGCGCCCGCGGCGCCCGCGAATGACGGACGGCGGCCAACAGCCACGCATCCAGCGAGAGACCGTCGCGGCGGCCCACGGCGACACCGAACACCAGCCCACCGACCACGACGGCAGCGCCGACGAGCACCGGGGCGGGCACCACCTGGTGCAGGGCACGCCAGGCGCCGTAGAACACGAGGGCCGCGACGGCGAGGATCGCCAGCTGCCGGAACGTCAGCCCGTAGAGGACCTTGTCGGGGGCATCGACGTCGGCGGGCATCCGCGCCCGCCCCGCCTCAATGCTGGCCTTCGAGAATTCTCGGCCGGTCATCGGCCCACCACCCTCAGCGCCCTGCCGAGGCCGGGAACGGAGCGAGTCATCTGCTGCACGACGATCACCCGCACGGCCGCGCCGAGCATGTTCGCCCCGCGTCCGCTGTCGCCCGTGGCCACGTAGCGGCGCATCAGGGTGGGCACCCGCAGCGTGGTCCACAGCATGACCATCACCACGAACAGGTTGATCACCCCGTCCGGATCCACCGGCAGCCCGAGTACGGGCAGCAGATGATCCGGGTCGGTGAGCATCCACTGGCCCGCGTAGAGGGTGAAGCCCTGCACCACCGGCACGGCGAGTACCCCGGCGTACGACTTCCACCACAGCCGCGCGACCGGGTCGGTCTGCGGCAGCGCGTGGCAGGCCAGAGCGAGGGGAGCGGCGGCGGTGAGGACGAGCACGACGGCGAAGCGGACGATCACGCTGAAGGCGGTGCCGGCGAGCAGGACGGCGATGATGGCGACGCAGACGACGAACAGCAGAGCCGCCGTCTTGTCCTGCCCGGCGGTGAGGTGGGTCTTGATCGCCCGCAGCGCTCCGTCGCTGCCCCCTTCCGGGGTGGTGAGGGCGGCGGTGAGGGCGTTGGCGAGGTCGATGAGCATGCCGCACCACAGCTGCGAGAAGTGGGCGGCGACGAACCCCACGATCAGCCGAGGGAGGAGATCCTTGACCTTGTAGCGGGATTCCTCGCCGCCGCCGGCGGTCATGGTGAGCACACCGGCGGCGAGGAACGCCAGGACGAAGACGGTGTCGACGACGAACACGGAGCGACCGGTCAGCGCCTGCACCTGCGGCAGGCCGGTGACGTTCGGGGTGACCAGCAGGACGCTGCTGATCACCCCGAACAGCGCGTCCAGGGTCGCCAGGATCGCCGTCGCTAGCCAGTCCAGGATCTGGTCCAGCAGGAAGCCCATGAGTCAGCCCCCGACGATTCCCTGGACGACCTGCAGCAGGACCGGGGCCAGCACCGCCAGGCCGTAGCCGACCAGGGCGTTCTTCAGCGCACCCTTGGCCTTGTCGACCTGCGCCGGGTCACCGCCGGCGGTCGCCCAGTAGACACCGGCCAGGACGAGGAACAGGGTGGCCAGCGCGGCGAGGATGCCCATCAGCCACGTCTGCAGGTTGGCGATCACCACCGGCAGCGAGTTAACCGCCAGCACCGGCATGCCGGGGTCGGCGTAGGCGGTAGCGGGAACGGACAGGAACACGGCGGCCTGTGCGGTCACGGCGGCGACATGGCCGACGCGGCGGGCGGCCGGGGAGTGGGTGAGGGCACGCAGGCGCGCCGGGATGCGGAACATGGGCTGGGTCACCTCCGGCCCCGCCGGTGTGGGATGCGGCGGGGCGTTAGTGGGCGGTCAAGGGGGGCCGCCGCCGGGCACGCGGGAACGCGTCACGAACCGGCCCGTCCCCGGGAGGAGCTCGTCCTCCCTTGTCGGGTAGCGGTGTGTTCGATGAGGTGTCAGCGCACCAAGCACTGCGCGGCACCCGAGGCGTCCGGCTCGCGGGCGGCCCGAGGTTGTGCGGGCCCGGCGGCGGGCGGGATCCTCAGGGCACCATGGGCGCCGCGAGAAGTCCCGCACCCCCAAACCGGCGCTTGTGTGCTCTGGCGAACGCCCTCGCTTCTCACCTCGGCTCGCACGCGCCCACAGTGGGGGGCGGCGGCGCTCACAGGGCAGGTCAACTTGCTATGGCCAAGCCGAGGTCGAGAGCCTGACGCCCCCCCGGCGCTGTCTCATCGCCCAACAGCGGCGCGCACCATTCACCGCGCGGCCATCCCTCTGGGAGTGCTGTCGGCGTACGGCTCACCGTGCCCAGCCGAGTACGGCCGAACGTGCAAGCTCCGAAGCGACGTTCGACGATTGACTACGACGCTCCAGCACCTGTGCGATCGATCCGGCCATTGGCTTCTGTCGGCGAACGCTGTCCGAGCCAGGCCGAGATCGTGATTACCGAATGTCACTTATCTTGCTCCCAAGTGGCCGCGCGGATCGCGGCTACCTATTGACTGGTGCTACGACCGCAGCCAGGCCAGGCTTGGTCGAGGTGACCGGCGGAGTCGCTCTCATCGCGGCTGCCCACCGCAGGTTGGTGTGGCTCTCATCTGGCGTGCGCCCAGATGTGGATACCTGATCAAGGTTTCTGCAGGACGGGACGCACCGGAGTCTCTCCGGCAGGACCGCCGTCGTAGACGGCCTCCGCCAGGCCTGGGTCACGGTAGGCGGTGGCGAGGGCGAGCCAGGCCAGAAAGCTGCCGTAGCCACCGCAGAGCGCCGAGCCGCCGTCGCCTCCGCACAGGACGGCTGGGTCGGTGGTGAACTCGGCCCGGTAGGTCGTCGCCGATGATCCGATCGCTGACGCCCATGAGCGGGCTGCGATGATCAGCGAATGGAGTTGGTACTCGATCCACCTCGCGGGGTAGGCCCGCTATCGCTCGGGATGACGATCGACGAGGCCCGCGGGGCACTCCAAACCCTCGGCCGGCTGACGCCGACCGCCCAAGGCGAGCTGGCCGTGCACCTGCCGAGCGGGCTGGGGTTCAGCGTGGGATTCGGGGTCGGACCAACACGGGGGCGGGTCATCGCGATCGAGGTGTGGCGTCCGCAGGAGCGGGACCTGGTGCGGTACCGCGATGTCGATGTCTTTGGGCTGCCCGCGCTCGAGGTCGTTGAGCGGCTGCGTCGCCACGTCGACATCGTGCCGAGCGAGAACGACGACGGGTTCACCGCGCGGGAGCTATACCTCGCACTATGGCGGCCGTTCGCCGCGGACGACGACCCGGACGAGCCGCAGGGCCACTTCTTCCAATCGGTGCTCTTGGCCCGGCCAGGCTACGACGACACCCCCGCCGAGGCAGCGGCGCGGCTCGCCGCTGGCGGCGAGCCGGGCTACTGACTCATCTGATCTGCGTCCGGTATCTCCTACCGGGCCACACCCATCGCGGCGCACTCGTCTCGACAGGGCCAGGTATTCGCTGCCCAACCACTCGCGCCCGACCGTGACGCCCGATCGGCGGCCAGATGAGTGCGCCACGGTGGGCCCGTTCAGCGCCGACGTCGACCGGTGACGATCAGGACAACTGCCATGACGGCGCAGCCGAGGGTGAGGACGGCGAGGATAACGAGCGACGGATTGACGTACGCCGGTACCAGGTCGTAGCCGGCGTTGCACCGGTTGTGCAGCGGAAACCACCGGCCCGGCTCCCGCCAGTGCTCGGTCCGGTAGCCGGTGTCGTAGTGCTGGCCCAGCCAGTCGCACGTCTCGCCGATATCGTAGGCAGCCCTGTTGAACAGGCCGTAGACGTACAGCAGCAGGGTGCAGGAGGCGGTGATCAGGGCGAGCCGGACCCAGCCGCCGGGCGACCGCCATGCCCGTACGGCTCCCCGGCCACCCCACAGCAGAGCGCCGAGTACGGCGGCCGGCACCAGCGACCGCATCATGGCACGTCACTGCAGAACGTGTAGGCGGTGAGGTACTCCGGCATCACGATCCGGATCCTCGGGGCGACCTTCCGGATCACGGCGGCGCGTAGAGGCGCTGGCGATCGTCCCGGACCACCTGCGGCGGATTCCGCAGCGCCCTCGTCCCAGTGCACCGGCACCACGGTACCGGCGGCAACCGCGACGGCTGCACCAGGGCGATGAATGCCCGAGCCGGGACGCGCGGTCGGCGGCATGAGCGTGCATCGACTCAGTTACTGCATGATGGTGACCGGTGGGTGCTCCTGCGAGGCGGTGCACCGGTAGACCTGGAGTGTGTAGCCACGACCAATTTCCACCTGGGTCGGGGTGTGGTCGACCGACTCGTCCTCCTCAGTGATGGGACGCCAGCTGCGGCTGTCGCCGTCCCATTCGTCGCTGGGGATGGTGAGAAGGGGTTCCAGCGGAGCGCCGCAGCACCGGAGCTCATCAGGGCCCGCCGGGCTCCGGAAGGTAAAGGAGGCGGACCAGCCACCGACCTTCCAACCGGGAGCGATTGACAGATCGCCCCTGTAACCCGGTTGCTTCTCGTCCGGTGACTGGAGGAGCTCCCTTTCTCGGGAAATGATGCGATCCGCCAGCTTGTCATCCAGCTCGTGATAAGCCGGGTACTCGATGACCTGCTCTGGGTTCAGAACGCAAGGTTCCGGCACGTAATAGCCCTGGCCGACGAAGGCCGGCTCGGGCGGGTGCACCAGCAGGTTCCGCACGCTTGTGGACCGCCGCCACCGTAGGTGCACCGCCGACCGCGCATCCATGATTTCGTCGAACGGGCACCACAGCACCTGAAGCATGTCCGTGCCATCGGGACAGGGCAGATCAGGGACGTCCCGGGCGTAGAGCTGCGCCAGCGGGATGAGCGGCAGCGGCTCCACCGGCAGCAGCACCGGGTCGTAACCGGCATCTACGCGGTCTACGACCACCTTCTCATCGGGAGTGAGCAGATTCGTTCCCGGCGGCCTCGGCCGCTGCCACGCTGCGGCGAGGATGCGTCGACGCGTGCGGACGTCCTCCAGCGTCGTCAACTCGTACGGCTCGTGCTCGTCGCTGCATGTCGGCCAGGCCTCGCCTACCGGCCACAGCAAAGGCCCACCCACCGAGCTGTCATGCACGGTCGGGTCTCCTGGGCGGGGATGAAGGCGGGTGGCGGTCCTGGCCCTCGCTGCCAGTTCCGGAAACAACGAGACCACATCCAACGGACGCGGTGGGGTCGTGCGCGTCATGATTCTCTCTCCTGATCATCGGCCTGCATCCAACCACGTGGCGCTGAGGAGGAGAGGAGCCGTCGCAGAGCCCGCTGGTCATCCGGTCAGATCTTTGTGAGTGCTGCATAGCGCGACGAGACGTTCCACCTCCGTAAGGCGAGATGCCCGGGTTCCCGCTACCGGCTGCTACACCCCAAGGCATCAGGCGCCCATCACCCCTCAGGCGCAGACAAGGCATCCGCTCATCGGCTAGAAGCGGATGCGCCGCCATGGCGATGGCGCATCGCTGGTCGCGGAAGGTCACGATGGCCATCGAGAGTCCCCATGGGTCTCGCTGAGGCACCGCTGGTCGGCTCGGAAGCGGTTGGAGGTGCGAAACTGCCCGCTCTCATCTCAGCGTCCGTCTACACGACGTTGTGCATGTTCAGCCGTACCTCGCTGCGCACGGTGACTCGTACGCAGACAAGTGCGAATGAGCCGCGGCATCCACCGGTCTGGACAGCGACGCATGCCGTCGGCTTCTCCCACGGCTCTTCACATCCGCTTCGGTCTGCGACCGGCAGCGTCCGCCTGAGACGGGCGCGAGCGGCCGGAAACACGAGGCGACGCCCTCACCTGGACGATGGCGGTGAAGGCGCCGCAGGGGTGGTGCTGGTCGTCGGGTTATCGATGAGGGGTTTCGGTGCGTGGGTTAGGCGGCTGCCGCCGCCGGGGACGCCGCGTGCGTGGCGTGTGGGCGGGCGGTGGCCCGGGCGGCGCGGGTGGCCGCCCGGTGCCCGGCCTTGGCCGCGAGGGCTTCGACGGCTTGCGGGGACGCGATGCCGGTGAGCAGGCCGGCGGCGAGAGCGTCGGCGATGCGGGTGTCGATGCGGCCCAGGCGCATCCGCAGGGCGTCGACGGTGACACCGAGTCCGGCGGCGATCGGCTCGATCGCCCGCCGTCCGAGCCGCACGTCGATGTAGGGCTGCTCGTCCTCGGCGTCGAGGATGCCCAAGCCGACCGCACGGCACACCAGCACGTCGGGATGCCCGTAGGGCGCCTTAGGGGTGCGGGGGCCGGTCAGGTGCTCGACGTCGGCGATGATGGTGTACTCGCTGGCCTGCAGACGCAGCTGGTGCCCGGCGCGCCACGCCGCCCGGCACAGCGCCGCGTACGGGGCGTCCTTGGCAAGGTCGACGCGGTCGCGTAGGGCGGTCAGGAAACCGGTGAGGACCTCGCCGTCCATGTCGTCCGGGTCACCGGGGTAGCCGGCGCACAACTGCCCCGCATAGCGGCGCAGCGCCGGCATGGCCATCCCGACTGCGGCGATCACCCACGCCGGTTCGTCCAGGCGCGCACGGCGGACCAGTTCCCGCCACACGCCGTCCCGCACGGCGTAGGCGCGGGGATGTCGCAGGAGCCAGTCGCGCAGCGCCGGCAGTGCCATGACACCCGACGGCGCACCGTCGTCGTCGGGGCCGCAGCTGTGGAGGTCGAGTGTCAGGGGCTCCGGCTGGCATGTCAACGCCGCGAAGGCGGCGTCGGCGGCGTCCAGCGGCGAGCTCAGCCAGTCCGTGGCGGACACGTTCATGTCACTACTCCCATGTCAGAGAAGGGGTTGTCGAATGACATCGCCGCGCTGCCGTGGCCGCGCGTCGGCACCGATTGCGCCACGGCGGGCACACAGACCCCTCACAGCGCAGGCCGGCACCCTGCGACACCCCGCCGCCGATCGTGACACCGCTTCCGCCAGTCGATCTCTGACAATGAGCCACATCAATCCTGTCCGCTTGTGTCGGTGTACTTGAGCTGGGCTTTGACACAGGCCAGATGCTCATCTCACCGGTTGCCCGGGCTTGCTGGCGCCCGTCAGCCGGACGCGCTCCGACGAGGACGCTGGCGTGGACGTGACGCTCACAGCCACTCACGGCCACTCGCAACGACTCTCCCCGGGCGCCGGTGACATCGCCCGGCGGCGCGATGTCACCGGCGCCGAATCTGACGTGGGGTCGGCAGTGCCGCCCGGACATCGGTGCCATCCGTGATGGCACCGCTGCCCGTGCCTGGATCGAATGTCATGTCAACGGCAGGCGGACATGATCAGCGATGACACGGCGCCGTTCTCACGCAAGACCCCACCGGCGCCGCCATCGACGGGTGCCACTGACATGCGGCGCGTGTCAGTAACACCGGGTGTCTGACAGCGCAGACCGGCCGAGATATTCGTGCCCTGACAACGTCCAACCTCGATCAGGTTCGTCGACGAAGCCCGCTTCCTTCACCGACATCGTCAGCAGGTAGACCGGCGCCAAGGCCCACCTGCTGCGAGCGTTGTGAGTCCCTGTGTGCCGCTGTGAGATCCGGGGGCGTTCGCCGGAGCACACAAACGCCGGTTTGGGGATGTCAGCGCACCGACCGCGCGGCGCGGAGCCGACACCACATGAACGAGCACACGCCGCAGCATCCCCACGACCCTGCCCATGCCGTCGACCCCATCGGCGTCGACCCGACCTTGATCGACCTTGTGGCCGGTGACCCGCCGGTCCCGGTCACGGTGTGGCGCACCGTCCGCACCGACGCCGACACCGGCCGCGCCATCGGCGCCCGCCTGGCCTACCGGCTCGTGGCCGCCTACAGCCGCCCCGGCGACGCCGTCGTCGACCTGACCGGCGGCCACGCTCTGAGCGCTGCCTGCGCCGCCGGTCGGCGCCGGCACCACCCGGGCTGGTTCACCGACGCGTCCAGCCTCATCGTCGGACCGGCCACCCCGCCGGCCCGCCACACCCCTGCCGAGGTGTCCGACGACAGCGACCTGCCGGACCTGCACGCCTGGTTCGGTGACGACCTCACCGACCCCGACCTGCCCCCCATAGGAGAGCAGGCCACCCCGCCGTCCGGCGGCACGTCGCTGCAGGAGGCCACAAGCCTGGTCGTGGCCTGCTGGCCCCTGGACCCCGCCGACTCCAGCAACCGGATTCGGCTGGCGTGGCTGCTGACCACGTGCGCGCGCCTGCTGCGCCCCGGCGGCTGCCTCATCCTCGTCGTCACTGTCCCCATCACCTCCGGCAGGCCGGAGGACTTCACCCCGGTCGCCACCGCCGCCTCTGAGGTCGGGCTGGGCTACCTGCAGCACATCGTCGCGGTCGGCGCCGACACCGACGGCGACGCGTTCGTCTACCACGTCACCGACGAGGAACTGCTCAGCCTCGCCCAGCAGACCGGCGAGCACTGGCAGGTTGCGCACCTGCGGGTGCATGCCGACCTGCTCGTGTTCAGCCAGCACCAGGCGCCGGACCCGCAGCGCGGCTCTCGCCGGCAGGGCGGCCGCCGTGGCTGAGCACCCGCCGTTCCCTGCCGACCCGCACCAGCCACCCACCACCGCAGCCGAGGACACCGACTTCAGCCCACAGCGCGCCGAGCCGAGCCCAGAGGTGCTGTCGGTGTGGGCGACCGCGCAGCGGACGGGACCGGTGCAGCGCCGCGGCCGGTACGTGCCGGAGTCGGTCAAGCACCCCGCCCGGATGCTCCCGGCCATCGCCGCGCACGCCGTGCACGCCTACACCCAACCCGGCGACCTGATCCTGGACCCGATGTGTGGGATCGGCACCACCCTCGTCGAGGCCGTCCACGCCGGCCGCGACGCCATCGGGGTGGAGTACGAGTCCCGCTGGTCGGACATCGCCGACGCCAACATCACCCACGCCCACAGCCAGGGCGCCACCGGCCGGGCATCCGTGGTCCGCGGCGACGCCACCCGCATCCTGTCCCGGCTGCCCGCCGCCCTCGCCGGGCAGGTCACCCTCGTGGTTACCTCACCGCCGTACGGGCCGACCGTGCACGGCCTGGTCCGGCCGGGCGCGGACGGGGTGGCGAAGTACGACAACGCCTACAACGACGGCACTGACCGGGGGAACCTCGCCTACCGCGACCTCACGGGCCTCACCGACGGCTTCGAACAGATCCTCGCCGGCTGCGCGACACTGCTGCGCCCGGGCGGCACCGTGGTGGTCACCGCCCGGCCGTGGCGCAAGAACGGCCAACTGGTCGACCTGCCCTCCGCCGTCATCGCCGCCGGCACCCGCGCCGGCCTGATCCCCACCGAGCGGTGCGTCGCCCTCCTCGCGGCCGTCCGCGACGGGCACCTCGTCGCCCGCCCGTCGTTCTTCCAACTCCAGGCCGTACGCAAGGCCCGCACCGCCGGCACCCCACTGCACCTGATCACCCACGAAGACGTGCTCATCTTCCGACGACCGACAACCTCCGCGAGTCTCGGCGAGCTGACGGGCTCCCCAGGAGAAGCCAGCGGCCGCCAGGGCTGGGCCGGCCGGGACGCGGCCGAAAATCCGGGGGAGGGAGGTTGAATGCCCGTCCCACCAGGCCGCTCATCGGATCACTGTGCACCGGCTACGGCGGCCTCGACCTGGCCGTCGAGCTGGTGCTCGGCGGCCGGCTCGCCTGGTACGCCGAAACCGACCGACACGCCCGCACCGTCTGCGAACATCACTGACCGCACGTGCCCAACCTCGGGGACATCCGCACCGTCGACTGGACCCGTGTCGAGCCCGTCGACGTCCTCACCGCCGGGTTCCCCTGCCAGGGCATCTCCAACGCCGGCAAACGCGCCGGCATCACCGGACCCCACTCCAGCCTCTGGCACCACGTCACTAAAGCCCTTCGCGTACTTCGACCACCGCTCGTGTTCGTGGAGAACGTCGCCGCCCTCCGCCGGCGCGGACTCGACGTTGTTGCTCTCGAAGGAGGAAGCGACGCGTTGCTGAAGACGGTCGGATTGAGCGACCGATCCGCCGCTCGGAAGTCTCCCCGACGCCACGGGCTCGGTGCTCGAGCCTCCAGACAGCCTCCCGCCAGTCCTGTGCTGCAGCGACGGTGGTGGCGTCCCCAAGCAGCAGGAGGTTCTCCCATACGAGGGTGTGCCTGATGTCGGCGTAAGCGAGCCGAGGTAGCGCCGCGGCTTTGTCCAACCCCGAGCGGTACTTGTCGTCGGCCGCTGTGGCCAGAACCTTCAGCGATACCGCCTGGATCTCCTTGAGCACCTGGGCGAACTCGCTGTACGCCTCCAATCGCCGTTCGTCTAATCGCACGGCCTGACCGCGCTTCCACTGGCTTCTGGCGGACAGGAAGGTCGCCGGACCTGTACCCAGGGCGCCGACGACGACGCCCAGTAGCGCCGGTAGCTGTGAGACGAACGCGTCCATCGGCCCAAGGGTGTCATCTAGCGGCAACTTATGGTTGGCATCAAATTCGCCGTCAATGCGAAGCTGTTGAAGTCCAACAGCTTCGGACACCGCATCTGCTGGCGTCCGATTGCCTGATACCGCCGCAGCCCGCTTCCCGTGATGCTCACATCATGATCACCGTCATTCTGACCTGGGACGCTGGGGAATCTGGCTATCCGTCTGATCACTATGCGCGGGACGTGAAACGTACAGCGGCTGGTAAGGCGGTTCCCTGTCGGTGGAGTGTCGGGTCACGCCGGGGTGAGCTGGGGCGCGGGGACCGGGTCTTCCTGTTCCGTCAGAACAGTGAGCGCGGCATCGTCGCAAGCGGAACCGTGACCGGGAGCGGTGTTTTCGCCGACTCCCACTGGGAGGACCCGACCCGCCAGGCCTGGTACATCGCCCTGCGCTGGGACACCGTGCTGCCGGTGGGGGACCGCCTGTCGGTCGAGGAACTGCTGGCAGGGGTACCAGCACACCACTGGAATCACGTTCTCGGGTCAGGGCAGCGTCTGTACCCGCCGTCCGATGAGCAACTCGAACGGCTCTGGTGGTCTCACCTCGCCACTTTGCGGGCTTTACCAGCCGGTTCAACTGCCGAACCCGTCCCGGTCTCCGCGGCGGTCACACCGGCCGGAAGCGCCGAGGCGGTACCGGTCGAGAGGATCGGCATGAATACTTACTCGCTTCCCAGCTCGGAAAGTGCCGTGGCCGTCAAGCGCGAGGCCGACCTCATGGCCCGCTACCAGGCGCACCTCCAAACGTTGGGGCACACCTGCACCCGGTACCGCATCAGGCCGCCCGGCGAACCGTACGACCTCTACACCGACCTGTTCGACCAGACTGCCGGTGTGCTCTACGAGGCGAAGGGAGTGGCCACCCGCGAAGCCGTTCGCATGGCGGTCGGGCAACTGCTGGACTACAGCCGCCACATTCCCGGCCCGCCTCAGCGTGCCGTCCTCCTGCCGGCCCGACCGGGGAACGACCTGCTGGCCCTCCTTCGCACCCAAAACATCCAATGCGTGTACGAGCTGTCGCCGGGCCGGTACGGACGCGACTAGCTGGTAACCAAGCTGCACCGGGCCGACGGCGCCTGGCGCCCGTCGCACCGATCGAACCGGCGCTTCGCCGTCGCCCAATCGCCGACCGGGCATCCGCCTGACCGTCTTCCAACGCCGCCGAGACCCGACCCAACGATCACGGCAGGCACCTCGTGCCGGCCACGGCTTGACATAGGAGAACCCATGTCCATCAGACTCGACAACGTCGGCATCGCCGTCCGCGACCTGGAAGCCGCCATCGCCTTCTTCACCGACCTCGGCCTGACGGTGCTCGGACGCGCCCGGATCAGCGGCGAGTGGGCTGACACCGCCGTGGGTCTGGACGGCAACACCGCCGACATCGCCGTGCTTCAGACGCCCGACGGCAACGGTCGTATCGAGATGTTCCAGTACGTGCACCCGGACGCGATCGAGGCCGAGCCCGTCCAACCGAACACCATTGGCATGCACCGCGTCTGCTTCGCCGTGGACAACATCGACGCCGCCCTCGAGGTCGCCGCCAGGCACGGCTGTCACCCGCTCCGCGGTGTCGCCACGTACGAGGGTGTCTACAAGCTCACCTACCTCCGCGGCCCCAGCGGCATTCTGGTGATGTTCGCTGAAAAGCTACAGAAGGCGGACTGACCGCGAACCTCTGGGCCGGCACTCGTCTTCCACCACGTGGGTTACACCGGACCAGCCGTAGATCACTCCGTTCACTGGCCCACACGTCAGGAACACGCCGGCCAGTGGAAGTGGCCGTCAGGCTCAGCTCCTGGCGGTGGCCGCACCACCCTTCAATTCAGCCGGTCGGCAGGCGCACGACGAAACGGCAGCCCACGCCGGTGTCGACACGTGGCTGACCACCGGTCACCGCCGACGGCAGAACCGCGACAGGAACTCCGCTCGTCGTCCGACAACTCGCCGCGATGACGCACGGGCCGCATGTTCCGACACCAGATGCTCCGACGACACCGCCTGGCGGCTGCCGCTCGTCGTGTTACCAGCCGGTCTGGCGGGCTCCGTGGTGATGGCAGCCGTCGATCGGCAGCTGCGTCGGACCGGACAGCCCATTGAAACATTGCCATCAGGCAATTAACGTCCGGTCGTGCCGCTGACCAGGGCGGACATCATTGGGAGGAAACGTGACACGAACGCGTTCAACCCTCGCCGTGGCGGCGACGGCCGCAGCGGCCCTCGCGGCGAGCACCGCGCTGACGGCGCCGGCGTCGGCGGCGCCCCCGGCACCGGCGCCGGCGTCCGCCGACAGCCCGACGAACCAGTACATCGTGAAGTTCAGGGCCGGCACCGACCGCGGCGCCGCGCTGCGCCAGCTCGGCGAACGCTTCGGAGTCAACCTCGCCGAAACCCGCCAGCTGGCGACCGGCGCGCACGTCGTGCGGGCCAACGCCCGCACGTCGGGCCTGCTGGGGGCACTCGTCGCGCGCGGCGACGTCGAGTACGCCGAGCCGGACATCCCCATGTACGCGCTGTCGGCGCCCAACGACCCGAGTTACCCCGCCCAGTGGCACTACTACGAGACGACCGCCGGCATCAACGCGCCGGCTGCCTGGGACACCTCCACCGGCAGCGGGGTCGTCGTCGCGGTGCTGGACACCGGGCGTACGGCGCATCCCGACCTGGACGCCAACACCGTCGCCGGCTACGACTTCATCAGCAGCTCGACCAACGCGCGCGACGGGAACGGCCGGGACGCTAACCCGCAGGACGAGGGTGACTGGAACGCCACCGCCGGTGAGTGCGGCACCGGTTCAAAGGCGAGCAACTCGAGCTGGCACGGCACCCACGTGGCCGGCACCATCGCGGCGGTGAGCAACAACGGCGTCGGAGTCGCCGGGGTGGCGCCCAGCGCCAAGGTGCAGCATGTCCGAGTCCTCGGCAAGTGCGGCGGCACCACTTCCGACATCGCCGACGCGATCGTCTGGGCTTCCGGTGGCTCCGTCTCCGGCATCGCGGCCAACGCGACGCCGGCGAAGGTCATCAACATGAGCCTGGGCGGCAGCGGTGCGTGCAGCCGGACGTACCAGAACGCCATCACCTCTGCGGTGCGCCGTGGCACGACGGTGGTGGTCTCGGCCGGCAACAGCAACGCCAACGCCAGCGGCTTCAGCCCGGCGAGCTGCAACAACGTCGTCACGGTGGGGGCACTCGACCGAGACGGTAACCGTGCCTTCTACTCCAACTACGGGACCACGGTGGACCTGTCCGCGCCCGGTGGTGAGGTACGTCTGGAGACCGACCCGGCGGGCTCCCGGACGACCCCGGAGAACGGCGTGCTGTCCACCATGAACGCCGGCACCACCACGCCCGGCAGCGCCAGCTACACGACCTACATGGGCACCAGCATGTCGGGGCCGCACGTGGCCGGGATCGCGGCGCTCATGCTCGCCAAGACGTCGACCCTGACCCCGGCGGGCGTGGAGTCGGCGCTCAAGGCCAACGCCCGGGCCATCCCGGGGACCTGTTCCGGAGGCTGCGGCGCCGGTCTGGCCGACGCCGCGGCCACCGTCGGAGCCGTCTAACCACGCCGCACAACCGGGGGACCACCGTTGACGGGCCGACCGGTAGCGGCTCGACCTCGGGCAGGCGCGCCCGCTTCACGGTCTCGAATGCCGTGCGCCCTATCCTGGCAGCGCTCGCCCTCACCCTGGCCGCCATCGGTCTCCGGGCCTCTCCGGCCGGCGCCGCCCCTGAGCAGGAACCCGGCGTCACGCTGCGCGTCTTCGACGTGCAGGTGTTGCTGAATGAAATCTGCACCCTCCAGCAGGGGCAGACCCCGAACGTCGACAAGCTCATGCCCACGGTCAACTGGGCTTCGATCGCCCACACCCGGTTCGGCCACTGCTTGGCGTACTTCTTAATGGCCGTGTAGCCGTCGCGGTCGGTGTTGAAGCGTCCGGCGCCGACGATCGTCTCGTCGGTGGCCATGACCTCGACGGTGGCGGAGCGTTTCTGCGGGTTCACACCGATGACCACGCGATCCGACGTGACGCTCAACAGGTCCTCCGATGCTCGATCCACCTGGGTTGTCGAGCCGGGAGGGCAACGCTACTTCGAGCCGAACAAACCCCTGACTTGTCTCATGGAGTCAGATGCGCGGGTCTGCAGCCCGTAGCGTCAGGGCGCCGGCTGGCACTGGCTCGCATACCCCTTGCCGCCTTCGGGTTGGCAAGAGCGTGCCGCCGCTGGCCGGCGCCCGGCCGTGACGTGGCTCAACAGGGGCGTGCTCAACGATTCCCCAAGTCAGGCTGCCCGCCACGGCGATCCTCGTTCGCTGGCGGAAGGCACCCAGCTCTCCGTGATCACGATCGGCATCGACCCGCACAAGTCCTCCTTGGCCGCTGTCGCCCTCGACGAGACCGGTCACCTGCTGGCGACAAGGCGGATCACCGTCAACGCCGCCGCATACAAGACGCTGACCGACTGGGCCGCCCGCTGGCCGCAACGCCGCTTCGCTGTCGAAGGCGCCGCCGGGCTGGGACGTGGCATCGCGCGACTGCTGGCCGCCACCGGCGAGCACGTCGTCGACGTCCCAGCCACCCTGGCCGCTCGAGCTCGACTGCTGGATACCGGCGGCACCCGCAAAACCGGCGCCGCGGACGCCGCCAGCGTCGCCCACGCCGCCATGCGGCACCAGCGGTTGCGCCAAGTCGCCGCCGAGGATCACCACACCCGGCTGCGGTTGCTCTCCGAACGCCGCGACGACCTGGCCCGCGAACGCGTCCGGCTGCTCAACCGGCTTCACGTGCTGCTGCGTGATCTGATCCCCGGCGGCGCGGCGCTGGACCTCACCGCGGACAAAGCCGCCGCGCTGCTGCGCAACACCCGGCCGCTTACCGCCACCGACAGCTGCCGCCGCGACCTGGCCCGTGACCTCATCGCGGACCCACGCCACCTGGACCGGCGCCTGCACACCAACCAGGCCCAGATCCGGCAGGTCCTGAGCGAGACGCACTCCACCATCACCGAAATCCGCGGCGTCGGGCACATCATCGCCGCCAAGATCCTCGGCCACGTCGGTGAGGTCACCCGCTTCCCGACCGCCGATCACTTCGCCAGCTACGCCGGCACCTCCCCACTCGAGGCCTCCAGGGGCGAACGCCGCCGCCACCGGCTCAACCCCACCGGCAACTCAACACCGCCCTGCACACCATCGCGCTCGTCCAAGCCCGCGACGAAGGCCCTGGCCGCATCTACTACCAGCGCAAACTCAGCGAAGGGAAAACGCCCGCCGAAGCCCGACGCGCGCTCAAACGACGCCTCACCAACGTCCTCTACCGACACCTCACCAAAGATCAACTCAAACTCGCCACCGGCACGGGTCGACACACAGAGGCGCTCTTGAGCCTCTCCCGCCCTGGGGCGACGCCCGGGCCGCGCAGCCTAGATGCTCGGTGAGACGACGGTGTACTTTCCGCTGACTCCGGACGTCAGTCCTGCCCGCTAACCTCGCTCCATGAGTGATCATGATCCCGAGGTCCTGCTTGACGACGATTCGGAACCCATCTCGCAGGGTGAGGACACCACCGAGCCCGTGACCAGTGATCCCACCCGGCTCGAGCGTCTCAGCGACAGGGCCAAGGCTCTGAGCGAAAAGCTCTCCACCGTCGGCGTTGACGGTCGAGGCCCGTGGAAGGGGTCGATCCAAGTCGCGGAGGAGCACCTCACGACGCACGGCGACATCGAGAGGGCCATCCAGCGCCTTATCACGACGCACGTTCGTCTCGCCTCCAGCACCGGCTTCCTGGCCGGCCTCGGTGGACTGATCACCCTGCCCGTCACGCTGCCCGCCGACCTTACGGCGCTTTGGCTCACCCAGGCGCGCCTCGCTGGCGCGATCGCACACCTACGCGGGTACGACATCCGCTCCGACGAGGTGCGCTCCGTCGTTCTCATGTCGCTGATCGGGTCCTCGGCAACCGAGGCTCTGTCGCAGGCGGGCGTCCAGATCGGCACGAAGTCCGCCGTCAGCGTCATCAAGCAGGTCCCCGGCCGGGTCCTCATACAGATCAACAAGACCGTCGGCTTCCGGTTGATCACCAAGGCCGGCACCAAGGGCGTCGTGAACCTGACCAAGCTCGCACCCGTCGTGGGCGGCGTGATCGGCGGCGGTGTCAACTTCACCAGCACCCGGGCCGTCGGTGCTTGGGCGAAGAAAAACTTCCCAGCCACGGATGTCGCAGAGCAAACGTAGCCGCCGCTTCCGATGACCTCGGGCCAAAACGGGCGTCAGCAGGGAATGGACGCTACCTGAATCCGTGGCAGTCCCGACCGTTCGCCCGGCACGCGTACGGATGCCCGATGCGCCCTCATGCCGCGAACAAGTCGGACCACGTTCTTAAGATCCCGTCTATGGCATGAGCGAGCCGGCTTGACCCGCCGGAAAGGCCGAAGTGGTTAGGGCCCGTTGCTCCCCGCCTGGCTGGTGCCGGCTGTCGTCGAGGGCGCGGATGCCGGTCAAGATGGTTCTGTTGCACCGACGTCTTGCTCTACTTTCGGTCGCGCTGGCGTCGGACTCCAAAGCGCTGAGACTCGAATCCCAGCAGCAACCGTCTGGCCAGCGGTGCCTGCTCCGAGATCTCCTCGGCGCGCCCGAAGGCGTCTACCTCTCGGGTTATCGCTGCTCAATCAGCGATTTCCTCAACTGCGGATGTGCGGATGCGGAGGTCGGGCCTGGCCGGGGTCAGTCACAGTAGGCCGCGTTCGCGTAGCCGGGCGAGCCGGTCCGGCGGCAGGCAGGCGGCCAGGTTCCGCTCCAGGTCGACCAGCTCAAAGTCAACCGGGTACACCACGAAGTCGTCGGCGACTGGCAGCGTGTCCGACCAGTCACGGAGGTTGAGCCGAGCCGCCACCGCGCACAACAGTCGCCGGCCCACCTCGGATCCGGCGGCGGCATCGAGGTCGCCCGCGTCGAGCAGGGCGAGCTCCTGACGTACCAGCCACACCGATCCTGCGTCGTCGAGGTCGACGTCGGTACTGGCCTCGAAGTCGGCCGGCGACCATGCTGCCTGGGCGTCGATCGCCGCCAGAGCGGCGCGCTCGTCCTCAGTGGCCCCGTGAACCTCGAAGGACAGCGCGTCCGATCGGTCGTAGCTCAGCGCGACGCAGGCGGCGGGACCGTCGACCGTCAGGCGCGCAACGGCGTCCGGGATCAGCGTGAGGAATGCGTCTTCGATGGTCCGGCACGCCGCTTCGAGGTCGAATCCGGCCGGCGGCCGCTCATAGCGCACCTCGGACCGACGGCCCATGACCTCGACGACGCGGACCAGGCCGCGGTCGTCGTGCTCCGCCGTCAGCACCGAAGGCGCCCGGCCGTCGTGCTCGATCTCGACGCGGCTGATCCGCCCATCGGTGTATGCGTACGACTCCCGCCCCGAGCCGCCCCGCGCGACCATGTCGGCCGAGCGCATCAACCCGTCCACGAAGCGGTACTCGTGCAGGTAGATGGGCCCGTCCGTATCAAAGTGCGCCGCCTCGACCACGTCGCCGTCATGGCCGACGAACGTCTCGTAGTACAGGCGGCCGTGAAGAAAGCCGCTGTACTCCTCGATCACCACCGCGCGGCCCTCGGCGTCGAACCCGATGCGCAGAACATCCCGATCCACCGGCGGTCTGGCGTCCAACCGGCGGCCAGCCTTGAGCAGGTCCCGTTCGAAGTGCAATGGACGAAGATCAAGGCCCGGCCAGGTGTACCAGTCCCAGCGCCCGACGAGCGCGGTCGCCGATCTCTTCCGGGAGTCGTACTCGCCGGCGAGCTGGGCGAACCGCGCGGCAAGATCGGACATGTCCGGGATCCTACTGATCGCCTCGCCGGACTAACCGCCGCACACACCCGGATCTGCCGCCAGGCGCGCTGATCTGTCTAGGCTCGGACTACCCGAGAGCGGAGTCCCAGGCGTCTCCGAATGTGGTTCGCGTGATGGCAAATGGGCTCCAGTCCTCGTCAGGATCATCAAGGCTTGTCTGCCCGAGGCCACCGCACTGATCTGCCTCACGTCCGGGCCCGTACCGGAGAACCGGGCCGCGGTCGTACACCTCGATCGGCCGGACCGGCCAACCCTCGTCATCGACCTCGAAGTACCAGACCGAGTGCCCCCAAGCGTCGAACTCGTCGCCGCGCGATTCCTCCCAGCGACGACGGTAGAAGCGGGCCATGACCGTAAGCGTAGATCTACTCATGCCGGATCTGCCGTGACGAGGGCGGGAGTCTTTCGTTGCAGGGGCTGCGGTGGCCATGATGGTTTGTCATGAGGTTCGAGACGCTCGTCATCGTGGAGGTGGTGGGCCGGCCGGCGAGCTACTCGTCGGCAGCCGAGGCTGCGTGGAAGGCCGCGGTCCGCGAGGCGATCACCAAGAGTGGCTTGGGCCCGTGGTCGGAGCGCTTTTCGGTTCTCGTCGAGTTTCGTACGCCTGAAGCGCGCAACGCCAACGAGGTGTGGGACCTCGACAACCTAATCAAGCCTACGTTGGATGCGATGGAGGGTGTATTTGGGCTCCGAGAATGGCGCGGGTCAGCGCAAGCGGCAGACGACCGCGTCGATCATATAGAGGCGACCAAGCGCACCGTTCGCAGCGACGAAGTGCCCGGGGCTCGGATTGAGGTTCGGCGCTTGGTTCAGTAGGGCTAGGTGGTCCGAGAGCCACCGAGGACCTATTAGAGATCGACGACGAACGGTAAGGCTCGGGGTGGCAGCGCCACCGAGCGGCTGTCGACAGCCACCGCGTCGGACGGCTGCACCCTGCACCGCGCTGGCCCGGATCCTGTGACGAGCCTGCGACCGTTCGCAGACGCCGACGAACTTTCCGCGCAGCGCCGCTCACTGGCAGCCCAGCGACGTCCGCGTCTGCCGCTGAACACGCGCGACTCGCCACCAACTAGAGGTGGTCGCAGTACGGCGAGCAGCGATGGCCAAGTGCGTGGCCCAGGTCCCGCAGGAGGGTGCCCAGCCGCTCGGCCTCCTCGGCTTGGGCGGTGTGATGGCTGCGCCAGCCGCGATGTGTTTCCCGGTTTCGTACAGCGTGACGTACAGATCTTCGGCGGTTGCGCGGTCGAGCCGCAGAACGATGTCATCCCGCATCCGTAGACCCTAATCGCGCGTCACGCGCCACCGCCTAGGCAAGGCCGGGATGCGCGGATTTGGACAGTGCGCGCGGGCGCCGTCCGCATATGCGGGGCCCGGGGAGAGGCTGGAGTTGCTCGTGCGCTGGGGCGGCCGCAGCCGCCTCGATGATCCTATTGGCGTATCTGTGAGAGCGGGTTGGGAGCTACGGGCGCGCTCGCCTGCGGCAGCGCCGGCCATGCAGCCGAGGGCCGGCGCCGCGTGGTGGCGAGGCGGTCCGCACGGGCGTCGGCCTGCCCGAGGGGAGACCGGTCCAGGGGATCAGTTGTCCCCGGATTCGCGGCCCGAAGCCGGGGAGCAGGTTGGGAGCAACCGGCTGCACTCAACGGCGTTGAACAGCGCTCAACGGCACCGAACCGCACTCAAATGCACCCACCATGACCTGCGGGTTCTCGTTTGCGCAGGTCAGCGTCGGTGCAGCGTCCTGCTTCACACGGAGTGCTGCGGGGTTCTGGGCAGCAGTCGACCACTTTCTAGTCGCCTGGCGGGGGAGTGTGCGCAGGTCAAGGCGGTAAGGAGCTGCTGGATGCCTTGGCCTTGCAATTGGGAGCGGGTCGGGTGCAGGTCGGCGAAGTGGTCACGCGCCCCGAAGCGCTCACCGAGTTCGGACAGAGCAGAGGGCTCCAACCTGCGGTGACGCAGCCGAGTGGTCCATCGTGACCTCCCAAAGAACACCGAAGTGGCAGTGTTAGCTGCGCCCCGCCTGGCTGGTGCCGGCCGCCGTCCTGGGGCCCGCTGACGCCATTCACGAGGGCCATGCTGGGTCGACGTACGGCTTTGGAATCCGCCGTAGCGGCGCCGATACGGATCCCGAGAACCGGGACTTGCATCCCACCGGCAACCCTCTGGCCAGGGCTTCCTGCTCGGTGACCTCCTCGGCGCGCCCGAAGGTGTCTACCTTCTCGGGTTATCGCTGGTCAGCCAGCGATGTCCTCAACTGGCTCCCCTCTGTGTCAAGCCATCGTCGGGAGTGGGGTTCTAAGCTGGGTGGTGGCGGGTCCGGGAAGTGACTTCTCCGAAGAGCCGGCATGGGGATGTGAGCTGGTCACGCTGGAGTCAGTAGTCGTCTCCCGTTGTCCTCCCGGGCCCGTCGCCGTGGCCGTCGTGGCGTCGTCGATCATCCGTCGGTAGACGATGTCGGACAGGCGCCGTTTCAGCGCTCGCATCGCTTCCATCGATGTCTTCCCAGCGGCTTTCTTGCGGTCGAAGTAGGCGCGGCCTTCGGTGGGGTTGCGTAGCTGGACTGTGGCCATGATGTGCAGTACCCGGTTGATCTGCCGGTTCCCGGCTCGGGAGAGCCGGTGGCGTACTTGCTCGCCGGAGGACGCGTCGATGGGGGCGGTGCCGTTCCAGGAGGCGAAGTGGGCCCGGTTCGGAAAGCGGGTGATGTCGCCGACCTCGACCAGCAGTCGGGCGGCGCCAGAAGGTCCGATGCCGTGCAGATCCATCAACGTGGTGCCGGTGGAGGCCACCAGTTCCTTGAGTTCCTTATCAGCGTCCTTGGAGCGCCGGTAGACCCGTTCCAGGTCACTGATCAGCTCCGCGGCGACCCGGCGGCGGGCCTTGCCGACGGCGTCACGGGGCCGGACCGTGGCCAGCAGTGCCTTGGCCTGGGCGGCGGACAGACTCTTCTTCGCCCCACCCGGAATGAGCTCCAGCA
>NZ_JBAKHS010000031.1:0-50856 GCF_036906795.1 Micromonospora sp. CPCC 205739
GCCCTCCAGCGCCGATGGTACTGCACTCGGGAGGGTGTGGGAGAGTAGGACACCGCCGGACAATCATTCAAATCAGGGCCACCCCTATCGGGGGTGGCCCTGATTTGTGTTTGCGTCCCGGAAATCAATCTGCCCTGGTTCGGCGAATCGGCCGGCCTCGCCCCGTCTTCTCGGTACCGTCGGTGCGGGACCCGCCCCCGCTGCGGGGTCCCCCGGCGTGATGGCGGGAAACGTGACGTGGAGTACGCCTCGTCCGCAATCGGGGCGGACCGGTCGGGGTACCTGCTCACCGTACGACCGGAACTGACCGTCGGGACCGGCGGAGGCAGGAGTGGTCATGAAGATCGGAATCATCGGCTCGGGGCACATCGGTGGGACGCTCACCCGGCGGCTGCGGACCCTCGACCACGACGTGACAGTCGCCAACTCGCGGGGGCCGCAGACCCTCACCGACCTGGCCCAGGAGACCGGTGCCACCGCGGGCACCCTCGAGCAGGCGGTGCAGGACGCCGAACTGGTGATCATCGCGATCCCGCTGCTGGCCGTGCCGGCCCTGCCCCCGGAGCTCTTCGACGGCAAGGTGGTCGTCGACGCGAACAACTACTACCCGCAGCGCGACGGCGACATCGCCGAGCTGCTGGACCGCAGCCTCAGCTCCAGCCGGTGGACCGCGGAGCACCTCAAGGGTGCCCGGGTGGTGAAGGCCTTCAACAACATCCAGGCCCAGCACCTGATGGAGAACGGCCGCCCCGCCGGCGCCGGCGACCGGATCGGTCTGCCCGTGGCCGGTGACGACGCCGAGGCCAAGCAGCTGGTGATGCAGCTGGTCGACTCGCTCGGCTTCGACCCGGTCGACGCGGGCACCCTCGACGAGAGCTGGCGGCAGCAGCCCGACACGCCCGTCTACGGCACCGACCGGGACGCCGGCGGGGTACGGCAGGGGCTGGCCGCGGCGCGGCCCTGACGGCGTACGACAGACGAAAGCCCCGCCGGCGACGAGCCGGCGGGGCTTCTCCGTGCCCGGATCAGGACGGCTCGGGGCCGCAGATGAAGCGGGGCTCGGCGTCGTAGGTCCAGCTGAACTTTTCCCGCTTGACCACCTTGCCGTCCTTCTTGATCACCCGGAAGGCGTCCTGGGCGAACCCGTCGCTGCCCACGGCGGCGATGCAGGTGGGACCGGGCTCCAGGTACACCGTCTTCGGCTTGGTGATGTTGCGGCGGGGACCGTACTCGGTCTTGACGCTGTCGTAGATCTTCGTGCTCCAGATCGACACCGTGATCGTGCTCGACGTGTACGAGGTGTCGATCAGGACGCCGTGCGGGGTGTTGTTGCGGAACTTGAAGTCCAGGTCCGGCCAGAAGATGGTCGACTCGATCACCGCCGGGTAGCGGCTGAAGTAGAACGAGTGCGGCTTGTGCTCGACGTCCTCCAGGCCCGCGTAGTACGTGGCGTTGAAGAGCGTCGTGGTGAACTGCGAGACGCCGCCGCCGACCCCGGGCACCAGCTTGCCGTTGACGATCACCGGGGCGTCCTTGTAGCCCTGGTCGTACCCGCGCTCCCCGGTGTGCCCGTTGAGGGAGAACGTCTCGCCCGGCTTCACCACCGTGCCGTCGACGTCCTTGGCGGCCTGGATGATGTTCTGGCTGCGCGGCGAGGAGAGCCCGCCGGGGAACCGGGTGGTGAAGGTGGAGACCCGCTCCTTGATGCCCAGCGCGCCGAGCTTCTCCACGGTCAGCTCCGGCTCCGCCGGCTTCAGCTGGCCGCTGATCGTCCGCCCCTCCGCCTTGGGGAGGACGGCGAGCAGGTCGCGACCGAGGGCGGCCGAGTCGAGCTGCTGGCCCGGGCGACCGGCCACCACCTTCGGCTTGCCGCCGGAGATGGTCATCGTGGCGTCCTTCGGTGGCGACTCGATCGACGCCAGCTTGGCACCGAGGGCGGCGCGGAGCCGCTTCACGTCCACCCGGGGGGTGAGCTTGCCGGCCTCGTCGGCCGAGAAGCGCAGGCCGCGCGCGATCGCTGCCGGGGGGATGGTCACCGTGCCCTTGTCGGTGGTCAGCGTGACGGGTGCGGCGACCGCCGGCTTGGCCAGCTCCTCGACCATCCGGTCCACGTCCGCGGCGGTGGTCGCCGGCGCCTGCTCCACCAGCGGCACAGTGACCTGCTCGCGGGCGAGCCAGCCGGCCGTGACGGCCTCGGCGGAGCGCGCCTTGTCCAGGGAGAGGGCGGGCTTCGGGTACACGGGCTTCGGCTTGGTGCCGGTGAAGATGATCGCCGGCATGGTCATCTCGCGGCCCTGCTTGCCCATGATCTTGCGCAGCGCCGCGTCGAGCCGGTCGGAGTCGACGGTGACCACCGGGTCGACCTCGCGGGAGCCGAGCAGCCGGCTGACCGGGGGCGCGTCGGCCTCGGCCGCCGCCGCCACCGTGGCCTCCACGTCGATGGCCAGCCCCACGTCGGTCGGGCTGATCTCCGCCCGCTGCTCGCCGATCTGGACGGTCAGCGGGGCGTTCAGGGTGGCCGCCCGGCGCTCCAGCTCGGCACGCAGCTCGCGGGCCGCCTCGTCCCGGCTCCGGCCGCCCAGCTCGGCGCCGAGCACCGACGTGCCCCGGGGCACGTCCCCGGCGTACGCGTAGGCACCGGCGCCGGCCACCCCGGCCAGCACCGCGGCGGCGAGGCCGCCGGCGAGCAGCAGCCGGGCGCGCCGCGACCGTGACCCGCCCGGGCCGCTGCCGGTCGGCGCCGGCTCGTCGTCACCCGGCCAGGTCACCGCGGTGACCTGCACCGTGGGCCGGTCGTCGGAGACACGTTTGTCGCCGTACAGGGTCACAGCCACCTCTATCGGACATACCACGTGGGGGCTGCGGGCCCCCGGAGAGACACCTACGGTAGCCAACTCTCGGCCTGAGGACATCGTGCGGGGCGGTCAATATCGTCACCGCGTGTCGATCCCGGCGGCCCCCGCTCGCCCGACCCTGTCGCCGCAGTGGCACCGTGTCCCCGCGAACGCCGGCGAGAGAGGGCCGACCCGGCCGGGTCGGCCCTCTCCGGGATGTCCTGGTCTCCGAGTAATGAACTTTTGCCCTGCCTACGCCGATTGCGGAGATCTGCCGGATCCGGCTACCGGCAGCGCCACACGACAGCCTGGATCGTGTCCCCCGCGTCGTCCGACTGTCCGGCGACAGTGCGCCCGTCATCGCTCAACGTGGTCGCGATATTGGACACGGAGGTCGGCTGTCCGCCGGCCAGAGCCGGCAGCACCACGGGCTCGGCGCCGGCGACGAGCACCGCGCGCCCCTGCTTGTCCGTGCCGACCTGCCAGCCTTGCGCGTTCACCTCATTCGGGAACCCCTGCAGCTCGCCGAAAACGCGCACCTCCCCGGTGCGGACGTTCCACCGGACCACCCGGGCGCTGTTCGGCCGGTCAGCCTTCTTGCCCTTCGCCCCGCGCCTGAGCTGGCCGGCCAGCCCCGTCGCCCAGCCGTTCCGGACGCTGAAGGCCCGGGCGCCGGCGGTCTGCACACCGTCGATGCGTGGTATCGGAAGCTCGCGGTGGGTGCCGTCCGGGAACCAGACGTACGGCCGCTCATCGTCGATGGTGCCGACCGTTGTGCCGTCCTCGTCGATGTCGCGGGCCGTGGACACCGACGTGCCGGCGGGCACCGGCAGCCGGATCGGCTTCGCGGTCGCCGACGGCCAGACCAGCGCGGCCTTGCCGGTGTCGTCGTCGCCCACGATGGCTCCGGCGTCGTTGATCGCGTACGCGGATCCGCGCCGCACGCCCTGCAGCGCCGAAACCTCGCCGTCGTGATAGACGTACGGGACCCGGCCGGTGTCCTCCTCGCTGCCACCGGTGTAGCTCCAGCCGACCGCGGTACCCGCCGAGTTGACGTCCTGCAGCAATTCCTCGTCGCCGGGGAGCATCACCTTCTGGGCTCGGCCGTTGTGCCAGATGACAGCCTGGTAGCTGGCGGCCTTCGGGTACGAGCGCCCGACGATGTACCGGCCGGTGGAGTCGGCGCCGGTAACCAGTGCCATCGGCGCGTTGTCCGGTACGGGCAGCCGGTTGAGCGTGCAACTGGTGGGCGGGGTCGCCGGCGCTGCGCTCCAGCCGGCGGTGCCCGGGATCGTGTACTCCGGCTTCGGCGGGGCGGAGGCGCTGGTGCGCGGCGCACCGGTCGCCGCAGTCTGCGATGGGGCGGGGTTGAACACCCCTCCCGCGACCGAGGCGCCGGCGACGGCGAGCGCGGTCACCGTCGCGGCGCCCGCGTAGCCGACGCTGCGGCGGACCCGGCGGCGGCGTCCGTCGGCGATTGCGCGTTGGACGTCCACGGTGGAAGAGGTGCGCGGCTCGTCGTCGAGCGACCGCAGCAGATCGAGTTCGGATGGCATCATCGACTCCTCAATTGATGGTGGAGAACCCTGCGAACTCCCGCTCACCGAGCAGGCGTCGCAGCGTGGCCAGCCCCCGGGACGTCTGGCTCTTGACCGTGCCCGATGAGCAGCCGAGCATCCCGGCCACCTCGTCGACCGGCAGGTCGTAGAAGAACCGCAACACCAGCACGGCCTGCTGCCGGCGGGGCACCCGGCTCAGTGCCGCCCGGACGACCTGACGCACTTCGACGCTGCCGTCCTCGAACGGCGGTGGCTCAGGTGTCTCGCGAAACAGCCGCACCCGCGCCCACGCCAGCCGTCGCTCGTCCACGTACGTACGCACCAGCATGGTCCGGACGTACGCGTCGAGATGGTCGGCGGCCTGCGCACGCCGCCACTTCACGTACAGCGTGGTGATGGTCTGCTGGACCAGGTCATCGGCGCGGTGCTCGTCGCCGGCCAGGAGGTACGCCAGCCGCCGCAGCGCGGGAATCCGCGCCGTGACGTAGTCGACGTACTCCGTTTCCGAACCATCCCGCATCGCCCGTCCCTCCGTTGGGTCATCACCCCTCAGACGGGCGCGGAAGATCACCCGGTTGTCCGGTCCCGCAAATTGATCGCGTAGGCAGGTGCGGCCACCGCTGGTGGCGCACCGCATCGGCTCGCGCTCAATTTTCGATCCGGTGGTCACGCAACCCTGCAGCTGGCCCCGCTCACCCGACGCTCCCGCTGGCGTGGCACGGTGTCTGCATGAACGCTCGGGTGCTGGCGTACGGCGGCGGATGGCTGGACCGGGCGGCGGCGCTGCGCGGCAACCGCGAGTGGATCTCCGCTCGGCTGACCGATCCCGGGGCCGTTCTGCTGCCGCTCTGGCGGGACCACTGCCTCGTCGACGCCGACCAGACGCCGGTCCGGCTGAGCCCGGCCGACGCCCCCGAAGTGCTCGCCGTCGCCGACGAGACCGTCTTCCTGGGGCTGGACGACGAGGTTCCGGTCTTCGCCGTGGATCTTTCCGGGCGTACCGCGCCCGAGGCGGCCCGGTTGGCCGGGGCCGCCGCCACCGCGGACGTGCGCGCCCTGGTCGCCTGGCTCGACCCGGCCCAGTCAGCGGTGCAGGCGTACGCGCGCGGGCTGCTGCACTGGCACCGGCAGCAGCGCTACTGCGGCAGCTGCGGCTCGGCCACCGTGGCGCGCGACGGCGGGCACGTGCGGGCCTGCTCGGGACCGCGCTGCGGGCGGCTGCTCTTCCCCCGGATCGAGCCGGCCATCATCGTGCTGGTCGAGGCGCCCGGATCGCCGGACCGCTGCCTGCTGGCCCGGCACGCCGGTGCCCCGGAGGGGTCGTACTCCACGCTCGCGGGCTTCGTCGAGGTGGGCGAGAGCCTGGAGGACGCCGTCCGCCGGGAGATGGCGGAGGAGGCCGGGGTGGCCCTCTCCGCGCTGTCGTACCAGGGGTCGCAGGCCTGGCCGTTCCCGGCCGGGCTGATGGTCGGGTTCCGGGCCACCGCCGCCTCCGAGGAGGTCCGGGTGGACGGCGTGGAGCTGCTGGAGGCGCGCTGGTTCACCCGGGACGAGCTGCGCCGCCGGGAGGCCGAGGGACGGCCGCTGGGCCGGGCCGACTCGATCGACCACCAGCTGCTCGGCAGCTGGCTCGCCGCCCGCGACTGACACCGGATCCGCTGTCCGGGCGGCCCGCCCTCAGCGGTGCCGGACCGGGTCAGTCCGGGCGGCGGGGGCGCAGGACCAGCCAGGCCATCACGGCGGCGGTCAGCGCGGCGGTGCCGAGCGCGCAGACCAGGACCCCTTCGACGGTGCGCGGCGCGACCAGCACCGCCGCGCCGGCCAGGCCGGCGGTGGCCACCCAGAGCGGCGCGGCGGGGAACCGGGCACCGCTGGCCACCCGGTCGTTGACCAGCATGAAGACGACCGCGTAGAGGGCGCCGGTGGCGGCGAAGAGCGGGGCCTCGCCGGCCAGGTGCAGGTAGTCGGCGCCACCGGCGAGCCGGAACGCCAGCTCGCCGCCGAGCGCGGCGGCCGCCACCAGGACGGCACCGCAGGCGAGGATGACCGCCAGCCCCAGCGCCCGGACCCGCCGGTCCCCCTGCGCGAGCCGCGGCAGCGCGAGCAGGGTCACCACCTGCGGTGCCCAGAGCGCGCCCTTGGTGAGCACCGCCCCGACCGCGTACGCCCCGGAGCCGTCGGCCGAGAGCAACTGCCGGGCGAGGAGCAGGTCGGCGTACGAGATGGTGAGCATCGCCAGCGTGGCCGCGCAGGCGGTCGTCACGTGGCTGGGCCGCAGGTCGCCCTCCGCTGCGACGGGCGGGCCGGGGCGGGCGGAGCGGGCGAGGCGGGCCAGCAGCGGCAGGGCGAGCAGCCCGGTGACGGTGGCCAGCAGCAGCGCGGTGACCGCACCCCCGCCGAGCGCCAGGCCGGCGATCAGCCCGCCGTAGCGGCCGAGGGCGAGCACGGTCATCCCCACGGAGAGCCGCAGGAAGCGCTGGTCGCCCTGGAGTTCGCCGAGCCAGCGGCCGGCCAGCACGGTGGCGAAGGTGGTCGCCGCGAGCAGCAGGGTCAGCGCCACCGGCAGCCGCAGCAGCACGGTGAGCAGGGGTGCCGCCGCGACCGTGACGCCGGCGGTGACCCCGGCGGTGAGCAGCGCCAGCCGGCCGGTGGGGGTGGGACCGCGCCGGGCGCGGTGCACCGCGACGGCGATCTGCAGGCCGAAGCCGGGCACGGCCGCGATCGCGCCCAGCGCCAGCACGGTGGCCAGCGCGCCGAGGTCGGCCGGGTCGAGCCGGCGGGCGCCGAGGACCGGCACCAGGTAGGCCAGGGCGTTGCTCAGGGTGGTGGCCACGGTGACGGCGGCGCCGGCGGCTCCGAGCCGCGCCGCGCCGGCGTCCCTGCCGATGGTCTGTGTCATGCCGCCCCGAGTGGCCCCGCTGCTCCGACGACCGGGTGCGCCTCGCGGCCGGCGACGGCCGTGGCCGCCCCGGCCCGACCGGGGAGACGGTACCGGTCGACCGACCGGCCGTCCGCCCCGCACCCACGACCCCTGCCGTCGCGGCCGGGAAGCGTCTAGTGTGCTGCCCCATGGCGTCGACGAACGTGGCCGCGGCCGCGACCTCCGGGCTGGCCGCGAAGCTCCCCGAACGGTGGGTCGCGGGCGGGATCCGGCTGGTCTACCCCCGAGTGGAGCCCGAGCTGGCCCGGCTGGCCGACTTCGTGCCGCGCGGCGGCACCGCCGTCGACGTGGGCGCCTGGTACGGCCCGTGGACCGCCCGTCTGCTGCGCCGCGCCGACCGGGTCGTCTCGGTCGAGCCGACGCCCCCGCTGGCCCGCCAGCTGCGGACCGCCTTCCCCACCGTCGAGGTGGTCGAGGCGGCCGTCTCCGACCACGAGGGCACCGCCGCGCTCTACCTGCCCGACGGCGGCGCGATCGTGGGCACCTCCTCGCTGGAGCAGCCGGAGCAGGGCAGCCCGGTGCAGGTACGCCGGATCACCCTGGACTCGCTGGGCCTGACCGACGTGCGCTTCGTCAAGCTCGACATCGAGGGGCACGAGCTGCCCGCGCTGCGCGGCGGGGCGGAGACCATCCGGCGCGACCGGCCGGCGCTGCTGATCGAAATGGAGGAGCGGATCCAGCCGGTGGAGCCGCTGCTGGAGCTGCTCACCGGCTGGGGCTACCGGGGATACGTCCTGCCGGGGCGTACCTGGGTGCCGCTGGCCGACTTCGACCTCGAGCGGCACCAGCGGGAGGCGATCGCCCGGGTGGGCCAGAGCTTCGCCCGCCGGGTGCTCTGGCCCCGCCCCCGCTACGTCAACTCGGTGCTGTTCCGGCCGGAGTGAACCCCGGCCGGGGCCGTCACTGCTGAGGCGTCGGGGTGCCGACGGCGACCTCGTTGGTGCAGAGGGTGACGTCGGGGTCGGCGACGGTCAGCTCGGCGGTGTCCCCGCCGCCGGTGAACTCGAAGTAGATCTGGTGCAGGCCGGTCTTCACCGGGAACCGCTTCTCCGTGGTGCCCAGCCGGAACGTGGCGGTGCTGTTGCCGGAGCTGAGGTAGCCGATCCGGACCACCCAGAACCAGTCGTCGCGCGGCCCGGTCAGCGGCATCCGCACCGTTTCGCCGTCGGTGACCTTCCAGCCGCAGGCCTGCTCCGGCCCCGGCTGCACGGTCGGGCCGTCGATGCGTACCGGGGTGATCCGGCCGGTGCGGTCGAACAGTGACGGCGCCTCCGCCTCGGTGACGAAGACCGGCCGCTCCGGCAGCGCGCGGAAGAAGCTCGACTGCCGGTTGTACGGCGCGGAGAGCGTCGGCACCACGTCACCCGGGACCGGCTGGTCGAAGAAGACCGTGCCGGGCGGGGCGGCGGCCAGTTCGGTCCGGACGGTGTCCAGGTAGGTGCGCCCGGCCTTCACCGCCCACTCGTCGCCGAACCGGGCGGTCGTCCAGGCGGTGCCGAGACCGCCGGCGACCAGGGCGAGGGCCAGGCCGACGGAGACCGCCTCCCGGTGGCGGACCAGCACGGCCGGGGGCGGCGGGTCGTCCGGGTCGCGGCCGCCGGTGAACGCCGCCAGCACGGCCGGCTGCTCCGGCCGGTCGACGGGCGGGTCGGCCGGGTCGGCCGGCCCGGTCGCGGCGACGGTGCGGCCCGCCGGGCCGGTGGCCGCAGCGGGCGGCACCGGCGGGGTGACGGCCGGTGGGGTCGGGCGGGTGGCCGCGCCGGCCCGTTGGGGCGGCGCGTCGAACGGTCGCGCCGCCGGCGGGCGGACCGTGGCCGGCAGATCGTCGTCGTCGTACTCGGCGTGCAGGACGCCGTGGCCCTGGTAGGCGGCGGCCGGGACGGCGACCCGGGGGGCCGGCTCGGCGTCGGCCGGGCGCTGCACGTCGGCCGTGACCGGCTCGGGCGCGGCGGTGGACCGGTCCGGCTCCTCGTCGTCGCCCGCGCTTCCGGTCGCGGTGCCGGTGGGCTCGTCGTCGGCGGTGGTCGCCGGGGTCGCGGCGTCGTCCGCCCGCTCGGTGTCGGAGTCGGCGTCGGCCGGGTCGGCGTCGTCGCGGTCCGCCGGTGCCGGGTCGGCGGGGGCGAAACGGTCCGGCACCGGCCGCAGGCCGAGCAGGGCGACGCCGATGCAGAGTGCGGCCACCACCACCACGTCGCTGACGTACCGGGGGACGGCACCGGCGACGTCGCTGTAGATCGAGCCGAGCCGGGTGGCGGCCAGCAGGGCGGTCACCAGGGTCAGGTACGACGCCAGCAGCAGCCAGGCCCGGCCGGCGACCCGGCGCAGCCGGACGGTCAGCACCACCAGCACCAGGAAGGCCGCCCAGGCGATCCACCGGCCCAGCTCCGGCGGGGCGGTCACCGGGGCGCCGTCACCGGCCGGCAGCCAGCGCCACGGCCCGCCCAGCAGACCCGGTACGACCGTGGAGCCGAGGAGCTGCCAGAGGAAGGAGAACACCTCGCCGAGCGAGTCCGGGCGGCGCAGCGACGACTCCGCGCGGGAGCCGTAGAGGGCGAGGAAGCCCAGCGAGAGCCCGGTCAGCAGCAGCCAGGACGGCCAGTACCGGCGGACGGTGGTCAGCACCGCCCGCACCGGCGGGCCGCCGACGAACAGGAACGCGGTCAGCAGGAAGACCAGCGGCACCACCAGCAGGGCCTTCTCGAAGAAGAGCAGCCCGAGGAGCACGGCCAGGGCGAGGGTCACCAGGTGCCGCCGCCGGCCGGTGCGCACGTAGCGGACCTGGGCGCCGACCGCGAGCACCATGGCGATCTGCATCGGCAGCATGTTCACCCCGACCGCCCACCAGGAGGTGGCCTCCAGGGTCAGCGGGCTGAACAGGAACACCGCCAGCGGCACCAGCAGCGCCCAGCCGGGGCGTACCAGGGTGCGCAGCAGCCGGGCGAAGCTCACCGCGAGCACCGCCTGGGCGGCGGTGAGGATCAGGACGTACGGCCAGTAGGCGAGGCCGACCGCCCGGGTCACCAGCCAGGTGGCCAGCAGCGCCGCCGGCATGAAGTGGTTGTTGTAGAGCGTGAGCAGGAAGCCCGGGGTCAAATCGGACTCCGCGGCCCGGGCGATCAGCATGTAGTCGTCGACCGCCAGGTAGCCGCGCGAGGCGAGCTGCGCCCGCCAGACCAGGCTCACCAGGATCATGGCGACGGCCACCGCCCGGACCGGGTGGACGCGCGCCCAGCCGCCGATGAGGCCGGTCCCTTCAGGGGAGGTGGTCGTGCCGGTCGATGCCATGGCGGGAAGACTGCCACACCGGCCACCTGGCGTCCCATCAGGTCATCGGGTGGTTCACGGTCGTCGCCGGAGCGCGGCGGTGGCCGCGTACAGTGGCGAGCCACCACGGCGCGGTCGGGCCGCGCCCGGCAGGCAGGTGGGGGTCGACGGATGCGTGGACGGCTGGTGCCGTACGGCGTGGCCGCCGTCGTGGCGGCGGTGGTGCTCGCGCCGCTGGCGCTGCCCGGGTACGTGCTCCGCTACGACATGGTCTTCGTGCCCCGGCAGGCGTTGAGCTGGGACGTGATCGCCCCGGCCTCGGCGCTGCCCCGCGCCGTGCCGCAGGACGCCGTGGTCGCCCTCGCCAACCTGCTGGTCCCCGGCTGGCTGCTGCAACGGCTGGTGCTGGTGGCGATCCTCTGGTTCGCCGCGCTCGGCGCCGCCCGGCTGGTGCCCACCACCCGCACCGCCGTACGGGTGGTCGCCGCGCTCGGGTACGCCTGGACGCCGTACCTGGCGGAGCGGCTGCTGATCGGGCAGTGGGGGCTGCTGCTGGCGTACGCGATGCTGCCCTGGCTGGTGGCGGCGGCACTCGGGGTGCGCGCGGGCCGGCCCGGGGCGCTGCCCGGGCTGCTGCTGGCGGCCGCGGTCTCCGCGATCACCCCGACCGGCGGGCTGATCGCCCTGGTGGCGGTGGCGGTGCTGCTGCCCGGTCGCTACCCCGGCGCCGTCCGCCGGGCCGGCACCGGGGTCGCGGTGACGGTGCTGCTCAACGCGCCGTGGCTGGTGGCCGGGCTGGGCAGCGCCACCGGGGGGCGCTCCGACCCGGCCGGGGTGCCGGCCTTCGCCGCGCGTGCCGAGAACTGGGGCGGGTCGCTGGTCGCGCTCGCCGGCACCGGCGGGATCTGGAACGCGCTGACCGTCCCGGCGTCCCGTCAGGCCGTGTTCGTGCCGCTGGCCACCGTCCTGCTGCTGCTCCTCGCCGGATACGGCCTGGCGCTGCTGCGCCGGCGCTGGCCGGCCGGTGCGCCCGCGCGGCTGCTGGTGCTGGCCGCCGGGTCGTGGCTGGTGGCGGCGCTCGGCGTGCTGCCCGGTGGGGCCGCGCTGCTCGGCTGGCTGGTCGACACCGCGCCCGGGGGTGGGCTGGTCCGCGACGGGCAGAAGCTGCTCGTCCCGTACGCGCTGGCCCTCGCGGTGACCGTGGCGCTCGGCGCGGAACGGCTCGCCGACCGGCTGGCCACCCGGTTCGACCGGACCACCGGCACGGTGCTGCTGGTCGGCACGGCGATGCTGCCGGTGGCGCTCCTGCCCGACCTGGCCTTCGGGGCGCTCGGCCGGTTGACGCCGGTGCACTACCCGGCGGACTGGGCGGTGGTCGCCCGGCAGGTGGCCGACCGGCCGGGCGAGGTGATCTCCCTGCCGTTCCAGGAGTACCAGCGGTACGCCTGGAACGGCGACCGGGTGGTGATCGATCCGGCCCCGCGGTACCTGTCGTCGCCGGTGCTGATCGACGACACCCTGTGGGTGGGTGACGTCGCGGTCGGCAAGGAGGACCCCCGCGCGGCCCAGGTGCGCGACCTGCTCGCCGCCGGCCGTCCGCTGGTCGGCATGGGGGCGCGCTGGGTGCTGGTGCAGCGGGCCTCGGGCCCCGCGGTGCCCGAGGCGTCGCTGGTCGGGCTGCGGCTGGCCCACGCCGGGCCGGAGTTGGCCCTCTACGAGAACCCGGCCTGGACGGCCCCGGCCGGGCGGGCCGGCCCCGGTCCGGTCGGTCTCGCCCACCTGCTGGCCGGAACGGTGGTGTTGGCCATCGGGTTTTCGGGCACTGCGCAGGTGCTGCGACGCGTGGTAGCGTCCCGGCACGCGAGTCCCGCGGAAGGAGAAGGTGGATGAGGAACCTGCCCGCGTTCGTCGCCGTCGGGGTGCTCGGGGTCGTGCTCGGCCTGCTCGGCAGCGTCGGTCTGGCGAATGCGCTCAGCCCGTCCGCCAAGGAGGCCGCCAACACCAAGGTGAGCGAGCAGAGCTCCGAGAGCACCCTGTACGGCACGCGCTGAACCATCGTCGACCGGGGCGTCCGCTGATGCGGGCGCCCCGGTCGCGTGTCCGGGGCCGGGGCGCGCCGGCCGTCAGCGGGCGGCGGTGAGCCGGGCGACCAGCTGCGCGAAGCGCGCCCCGGTCGCGGCCCAGGTGAAGCGGCCCGCGTGGGCCAGTGCCGCCTCGCCCATCGCCTTGCGCCGCACGTCGTCGGCGAGCAGCTCGCGGACCCGGTCGGTGAACTCCCGCTCGTCGTCGACCAGCAGGCCGGTCTCGGTGTCGACCATCGCCTCGGCCACGCCACCGGCGTAGCGGAACGCGATCGTGGGCGTGCTGCGGGCGGCGGCCTCGACGATGGTCAGCCCCCAGCCCTCCTTGAGCGACGGGGTCAGCGCCAGCCAGCAGGAGGAGAGCACCTCGTGCTTCTCCTCCTCGCTGATGAAGCCGGTGAAGCGGACCCGGTCGGCGATGCCGAGGGAGTCGGCCACCTCCCGCAGCGGCTGCTCCCACCAGCCCTGACCGGCCACCACCAGCTCCAGCTCCGGCAGCTCCTCGGCCAGCTCGGCGACCGTACGCATGGCGATCTCGACCCGCTTGTGCGGCACCAGCCGGCCCAGCACCAGCAGCGACGGGTGGGTGGTGCGGGGCAGCGGCGGGCCGGTCACCGGCGGGGTGCCGTTGGGCACCACGTCGATCCGCTCCGCGTCCACCCCCAGCTCGGCCAGCTCGCTGCGGCTGGCCTCGGAGACCGTCACGTAGCGGCAGCGGCGGTAGAGCCGGACCGCCAGCCAGGACTCGATCCACCAGCCCAGCCGGCACATCCACGGGCCGAAGACCACCGGCCACTGCTCCCGGTGCACGTGGTGCACCAGCGCGAGCACCGGGCGGCCGGCGTAGAGCGGGGCGAAGAACGGCACGCCGTTGCAGACGTCCACCACCAGGTCCGGCAGGCCGAGGCCGCGCCGGCCCAGCGGGCCCAGCCCGAACCGGCCGGCCAGGTAGGTCAGGGCCGCGCGGGCGTACACCGTGTGCCGGGAGCCGCGCCGCAGCAGGCGTACGCCGTCGGGGTTGGTCTCCTCCGGGCCGCCGTTCGGGTGGGCGGCGCAGAGCATCGTCACCCGGTGTCCGGCGGCGACCAGTTCGGCGGCGATCCGCTCGATGTAGACCTCCGAGCCCCCGCCCTCGGGGTTGCTGGTGTCGCGCCAGTTGAGGAACAGCACGTGGCGAGCGGTGGTGCTGCTGGAGTTGTCCACGCCGCTCCTACCGGTCAGTAATCGGCACGATCGCGCCACCCTAGGGCGGCCCGGCCCGCGTACGCAATGGGTCGGACCGGCAGCGACGATCGGATAACAGCTCGTCGACCGGGGGTTTGCCGGGGACCCGAAACCTTGGCAGGGTGTGTCAGCGCGGAACGATGCGGGGTCGGTGAGACACCGGCCAGGGCCGTCCGCGACACCCGTGACCTGCGGCAGCGTGCCGACGGACGGGCGACGACCAGGAGGGGAGGCAGCCGTGGTGCGCGACGTGCCGGCGCGGTTGCTCGCCCGCCGTTCCCCGGTGGTGCTGCTCAGCGCCGCCCTGGTGCTGCTGCTCGTCGGCTGGGCCGGGTACGCCTGGCTGCGTGACGAGCAGGTGACGCCGGAGTGCGCCGAGCGGGTGCGGCTGCGGGTGGCCGCCGCCCCGGTGGTCGCCCCGGCGGTGGACCGGATCGCCCGCGCCTCGGTCGGCCGGCAGCCGTGCGTGTCGATCGCCGTGGAGTCCCGGGAGTCCGACGCCGTCGCCGCCGAGCTGGCCAGTGGCGCCGAGGTGGCCGACGCCTGGCTGCCCGAGTCGACGTTCTGGCTGCGCCGGGCCCGCGCCGCCGGCGCGTTCGAGGTGCCCGGGCAGGGCACGTCGGTGGCGAGCACCCCGGTGGTGCTCGCGGTGACCGAGCGGGTGGCCCGCAAGTCCGGCTGGCCCGCCAAGCCGCTGACCTGGGCGCCGCTGATCGGCCCCCGGGCCGGCGCGCGCCCGGTCGGGCTGCCCGACCCGGCCGCCGACCCGGCCGGGGTGGGTGCGCTGCTCGGCGTCCGGGCGCTCGCCGCCGGGGAACGCGACCCGCGCGGGGTGGTGGCGGCGACGCTGCGCCGGCTCGCCGGCCACACGTTCAGCCCCACCGGCACCGGGGCCGCGCTGTCCCCGGGCGCCGGACTGCCCGGCCGCTCCGAAGCCGTCGCCACCACCGAACAGGCGGTGCTCGGGCACAACGCGCTGGCCGGCGCCGACAAGCTGGTCGCCGCGTACCCGGAGGTGGCGGTCCCCGCGCTCGACCTGCCGTACGCCGTGCTGCCCGCCGCCCGCGACGCCGTGCGGGACGCCGCCGCCGGCTTCCTCAGCGACCTGCTGACCAGCGCCTCCCGGGAGGTGCTGACCGGGTACGGCTTCCGCACCGCCGCCGGCTACCCGCCCGCGATGCCGCGCGACCGCCGCCTCGACCCGGCGGTACGCGAACCGGTGGCGCTGCCAGCCGAGGAGACGGTCACCGAGATGCTGACCGGGTGGAGCGGGGTGCAGCGCAGCGCCCGGATCCTCACCATGCTGGACGTCTCCGGCTCGATGGCCGCCCGGGTGCCCGGCGGCGGCACCCGGCTCGACGCCACCGTGGCCGCCGCCCGCGAGGGTGCCGGGCTGCTGCTGGACAACAGCGAACTGGGGATCTGGGTCTTCTCCACCAAGGTCGACGGCGACCGGGACTACCGGGAGATCCTGCCGGTCCGGCCGCTGCGCGCGCAGCGGGCCGCGTTGGCCCAGCGGCTCGGCGAGGTGAAAGTCAAGCCCCAGGGCGGCACCGGCCTGTACGACTCGACCCTCGCCGCGTACCGGGAGGCCCGGCGGCACTGGACCCCGGGACGGATCAACCTGGTGCTGGTGATGACCGACGGGCGTAACGAGGACGCCGAGGGCATCGACCGCAAGAAGTTCCTCGCCGAACTCACCGCGCTGCAGGACCCGCGCAAGCCGCTGCCGATCGTCTTCATCGGCCTCGGCCGGGACGTCGATCCGGCCGAGCTGAACGCGATCGCCAAGGTCACCGGCGGGCAGGTGTTCCGGACCGACCAGCCGAAGGGGATGCGGCAGATCTTCTTCTCCGCCCTGGCCAAGCTGAGCTGCCTGCCGCCGGAGTGCCGGCGGTGACCGCGACCTCGGCGCGGCGGGTGCTGGACCGGGTCGTCCGGCCGGTCCGCGAGGCCCCCGCCACCGCGTCCTGCCTGGTGCTGCTCACCGTGCTGGCGTTCGCGCAGCGGCCCGGCCAGGTCACCTTCGACACCAAGCTCGACCTGGCGGCGAACCCGCTGCACTTCATGGCCCGGGCGCTGCACCTGTGGAACCCGGAGGCCACCTCCGGCGAGTTGCAGAACCAGGCGTACGGCTACCTGTTCCCGATGGGGCCGTTCTTCGGCGCGGGGCAGCTGCTCGGCGTACCCCCGTGGATCACCCAGCGGCTCTGGTGCGCGGTGCTGTTCTGCGCCGCCTTCTACGGCCTGCTGCGGCTGGCCCGCGCGTTCGGCATCGGTACCGAACCGACCCGGTACGCCGCCGCGCTCGGCTACGCGCTGGCGCCCCGGATGCTCACCGAGATCGGCGCGCTCTCCTCCGAGGTCCTCTCCGCGGCCATGCTCCCCTGGGTGCTGCTGCCGCTGGTGCAGGTGAAGCGGATCGGTTCGCCGCGCCGGGCCGCCGCGCTCTCCGCGCTGGCCGTGCTCGGCATGGGCGGCATCAACGCGGCCGTGGTGCTGATGGCCCTGGTGCTGCCCGGGGTGTGGCTGCTCTCCCGCCGCTGGGACGCCGCCCACCTGCGGCTGGTCGGCTGGTGGTGCCTCGGCGTCGTCGGGGTCTGCCTCTGGTGGATCGTGCCGCTGCTGCTGCTCGGCGAGTACAGCCTGCCGTTCCTCGACTACATCGAGTCGTCCACCACGACCACCGCGGTCGCCTCGCTGTTCCAGGCGGTACGCGGCACCAACCAGTGGGTGGCGTACATCGTCCAGGGCGACCCGTGGTGGCCGGCGGGCTGGCTGCTGATCGACCACCCGGCGCTGATGGCGCTCACCGCCGTGGTCGCGCTGGTCGGCCTGGCCGGGCTGGCCGGCAACCTGCTGCCGGAGCGGCGGTTCCTGGTGCTCGGCTTCCTGGCCGGGCTCAGCCTGCTCACCATGGGCTACGTCGGCAGCCTGGACAGCCCCCTCTCCGAGCAGGTCCGCGACCTGCTGGACGGCCCGCTGGCGCCGTTCCGCAACGTGCACAAGCTGGAGCCGGTGTTGCGGCTGCCGCTGATGCTCGGCTTCGCGCACGGCGTCGACGCCTGGGTCACCCGGCTGCACACCGCCGCCCGTCGCCGCCGGCCCGGGCTGCGGTTGCGCCCGGTGGTGTTCGTGCCCGTCTTCGCCCTGGTTCTGGGGGCGGCCGCGCCGGCCTGGACGGGGCTGCTGCGCCCCGGCCCCGGCTGGTCGGACCTGCCGCCGCACTGGCGGGCGGCGGCCACCTGGCTCGCCGACCGGGATGCGCTGGCCCGCACGCTGGTGGTGCCCGGCTCCGGCTTCGGTCAGTACGACTGGGGACGCACCGTCGACGAGCCGTTGCAGTCCCTGGCCGGGGCGCCCTGGGCGGTGCGCCACCAGATCCCGCTCGGCTCGATCGGCAACATCCGGATGATGGACACCGTCGAGACGGTGCTGGCCGGTGGCCGCGGCTCGGCCGGGCTGGCCGATTTCCTGGCCCGCTCCGGCTTCCGCCACCTGCTGCTGCGCAACGACATCGACCGTACGCAGATCGACGCCCCGCCGGTGGCGGTGCTGCGCCGGGCGCTGGCCGGTTCGCCGGGGATCACCCGGGTGGCCACCTTCGGCAGCACCGACGCGGTCGGCCGGGCCGCCGGCAGCCCGGTCGACGACGACGCCGGGGCGCTGCCGGCCGTCGAGGTGTACGAGGTCGACCGGCCGGTGCCGGCCGCCTCGGCGGTGCTCACCGCCGACGTGCCCACGGTCAGCGGCGGCCCCGAGTCGCTGCTACCCCTGCTGGAGCAGGGCGTCGTGGAGCGGGACCGCCCGGTGGTGCTGGCCGGCGACCGCCCCGACGCCGACGTCGGCGCCACCGGCGACCGGTGGATCGTCACCGACGGCCTGCGCCGCCGGGAACGCGACATCGGCCGGGTACGGGACAACCTCAGCCAGACGATGACCGCGGCGGAGTCGGGCCGGCAGGGCCGGGTGGCCCTCGACCTGCTGCCCTTCGGCGGACGCCGGCACCAGACCGTCGCGACCTACCAGGGGCTGCGCGAGGTCAGCGCCTCCACGGCGGCCAGCTTCGTGGACAACCTGGCCCCGGCCGACCCGTCGCACCTGCCGTTCGCCGCCGTCGACGGGGACGCCGGCACCGCCTGGCACTCGGCCTCCCTGGCCGGGCCGGTGGGGCAGTGGCTCCAACTGGACCTGGACACCCCGCGCGAGGTCCAGCAGGTCTCGCTGGCGTTCGTCGACGACCTCGGGGTCGGCTGGCCGGTCACCCGGTTCCGGATCAGCACCGACCGGGGCTCGGTCGACCACGACGTCACCGGCGGGCTGGGCGCGCAGACGTACTACACCCTGCCCGGGGCCACCAGCACGATCCGGATCACCGTGCTGGGGGTGGCCGGCAACCGGCTCGACGGCGGGGTGGGCATCCGGGAACTCACCGTCCCCGACGTCACGCCCCGGCGGGCGCTGCGGGTGCCGACCGACCTGCCGGCCACCGGCACCGGCCCGGTCTCCTGGTCGTTCAGCCGGGGCGCGGGCGACCGGCCGGCGTGCTTCCCGGCCGACGCGCCGAAGGGCGACCCCCGCGCGGTGCCGGCCGGCTCCGACGCCGTGCCGGCGAACTCCGAGGTCGTGCCGGTCAGGCGGACCACGGCGGGGGTCCGGCCGGCCGGCACCGTGGTGCGCTGCGACCGCTTCCTGGCCCGGGTCGGCGAGGAGCCGCTCGGGGTGGACCGGCTGTTCCGCAGTACCACCGCCGGCACCTACCGGCTGACGGTCACCGCGGTCGCCCGCCCCGGCGGTGCGGTGACGCCGGCCGGTGCCCCGGTGACCGCCGGCGCCTCGTCGCACCTGGCCGGTGACCCGTCCGTGGCGCCGTACGCGGCGGTCGACGGTGACCCGGGCACCGCCTGGCTGGCCGGCATCGGCGACCTGCGGCCCACGCTCACGCTGGCCTGGAAGGGGCAGCGCCGGATCGACCGGCTCCGGCTGCGCCCCGCCGACCTGCCGGTCGGTTCCCCGCCCACCCGGGTCGAGGTGCGCGCCGGTGGCCGTACCCAGCTCGTGCCGGTCGGCGCGGACGGCCTGGTCCGGTTCGCCGCCGTGCGTACCGACCGGGTGGAGATCGTCGTGCGGGAGGCCACCGACCGGGTGGCAGACCGGCGCGGCAACGGCTGGACCGCTACCGTCGGCATCGCCGAGGTGGAGATCCCCGGGCTGCCGATCCGGCCGCTGAACGCCGGTTCCCGGGTCTCCGCGCCGTGCGGCACCGGCCCGGCGGTGGAGCTCGACGGCTTCCGCTACGACACCGCGGTCACCGGCACTCTCGGCGACGTCGTCGCCGGGCGGCCGATGCCGGTCACCCTCTGCGGGGAGACCGGCGCGGTGGTGGACCTGCCGGCCGGCGGGCACCGGCTGGCCACCTCCCCGTCGCGCGGCTTCGTGGTGCAGGACGCGACGCTGCGGCCCGCCGGCCCGGCCGCCGTCGCACCCCGGCACCGCGACGTGTCGGTGCTCGACTGGGCCCCGACCGAGCGCCGGGTACGGGTGGCCGCCGGGGAGAGCGCGCTGCTGGTCGTACCCGAGAACGCGAACGCCGGGTGGACGGCCACCCTGAACGGACGGGAGTTGCCGGCCACCCGGGTCGACGGGTGGCAGCAGGCCTGGGTGCTGCCGGCGGGGGCTGGCGGCGAGGTGCGGCTGGAGTTCACGCCCGACCGCGCCTACCGGGGCGGCCTGGCCGTGGGCGCGCTGACCGCGCTCGCCGTGCTGGTGCTCGCCGCCTGGCCGGTGCGGCGGCGGCCGGAGGGCTCCGGGTCGCTGCCCGCCGAGAGCGCCCCCTGGTTCGTCGGGGCGCTGCTGGTGGTGCTGCTCGCCGCGCTCGGCGGGGTGCTGCCGGTGGCGATCGTGCTCGCGGCGATGCTGCTGCGCCAGCTCGCCCTCCGGGCCCTGCCGGTGGTGGTCTTCGGCGGCCTGACCGTGGCCACGGTGGTCGCGGTCGCCGGCCGGCTGCGCGGGCACGGCCAGGAGTGGGCGTACGGGACGTGGGTGCAGGCGGCGATGCTGGTGGCGATCGGCGCGGTGGTCGCCGCGGTGGTCCCGGTCCCCGGCGCGGTCCCGGCGACCGACGGCGGGCCGGCACGCGAGTCCGACCCGGTCGTCGCCGGTGCGTCGTCGACCCCGGGCGACGGGGCCGACGCCGCGCGGGACGAGCCGCCCGCCGGACCCACGACGGACGACGGGCCCGGCGTGCCGGACCGCGCGGACGACGGGGACGATGTGCCGGGCTCCGCGGAGGACCAGGACGGTGACCGGCCGACCGCCGGCGAGGACGAGGACGGGACGGTAGTGCGATGACCGTTGGACAGGGACCGGCGGCCCGCCGCCGGTTCGCCACGCTGGGCCGGTCGGTGGCCCTGTTCCGGGCCTTCCTGGTCGAGCAGACCGACCCGGACCACTTCTACGGCCTGCTCGCCGACGACTCGGTACGCCAGGTCTCCGGCTACACCGGGCTGGCCGGGCGGACGGTGCTCGACGTGGGCGGCGGCCCCGGCTACTTCGCGCAGGCGTTCCGCGCCGCCGGTGCCCGCTACGTGGGCCTGGACCCGGACGTGGGGGACTTCTCCGCGGCGGAGTCCTCGGCCGGGATGCTGCGCGGCAGCGGCACCGCGCTGCCGGTGCGCTCGGGCAGTGTCGACGTCTGTTTCTCGTCGAACGTGCTCGAACACGTCTCCGAGCCGCACCGCATGCTGGACGAGATGGCGCGGGTGACGAAGCCCGGGGGCGTCCTGTTCGTCTCGTTCACCCCGTGGCTCTCGCCGTGGGGCGGGCACGAGACCGCCCCCTGGCACTACCTGGGCGGGCAGCGGGCCCGGCGGCGGTACGAGCGGCGCAACGGACGCCCGCCGAAGAACCGGTTCCGCGAGACGCTCTTCCCGGTCTCCATCGCCGACGCGTTGCGCTGGGCCCGGGGCAACCCGGAGGTCGAGGTGCTGGATGCGCTGCCCCGCTATCACCCCTGGTGGGGGCGGTGGATCGTGCGGATTCCCGGGGCGCGGGAGATCGGCTCGTGGAACTTCCTGCTCGTGCTGCGCCGGGCCGGTGAGCGGCCCGACGTTGCCGGGCAGGCGGAGAAAGTAGAACTGACCGGGGGTCGCGTCCAGATGTGACCAGGTAGTAACCTCCGGCCATCCCTCTGATCGACAACGACGAAATTGAGCTCCTCCAGGGAGGAAACATGAAGCACCGCGCCATCGGTGCCGTGCTGTTCGGGGTCGGCGTACTGCTCCTGGCGCTGGCCGCCGGGCTGGTGTTCGTCGTGACCCCCGCGCTGACCAAGCTCCCGTACGACCTGAAGCCTGCGACGTCGGTGGCGGAGGCCAACGACGCGAAGTTCCTCCAGATCAGTAACGGGTCGATCAAGGTCAACGACGGTGACCTCAGGTCCACCGTCCGGGTCAACCAGCTGAAGGACGAGACCGCGAAACTCGGCGGCGACCTCGACGGCAAGGCCGTGGTGTGGCAGGTCGGTCAGACCGTGGACCGGGTCGACAACAAGGAGCTGGTGAGCGCGTACGGCGCCAAGCTGGCCATGGACCGGGTCTCCGGCGAGGCGGTCAAGTGGCAGGGCCAGTGGCTCGACGACACCGGCCAGCGCGACACCGGGATCCAGTTCGCCGGCCAGATCTACAAGTTCCCGTTCAACACCGAGAAGCGGGACTACAAGATCTTCGACCGTGACCTGCGCCAGGTCCGCGACGCGAAGTTCTCCGGCACGGAGAACATCAAGGGCATCGAGACCTACCGGTTCGAGCAGGTGATCACCGACGAGCAGCTGACCCTCGACCCGAGCCGGCTCGCCGCGCTGCTGGCCACGTTGGCGCCGGGTGCGACCGACGCCTCGCTCGTCTACAGCAACCAGCGCACCGTCTGGGTGGACCCGGTGACCGGGTCGTACATCAAGGTGCGCGAGGTGCAGAAGAAGGTCCTCACCCCGAACGTGGGCGCGCCGACCACGCTGCTGGACGCCGACTTCACGTACAACGACGCGACCATCACCGCCTCGGCCGAGCGGGCCAAGGAGAGCCGGGACAGCCTCAAGCTGCTCAGCGTCTACGTCCCGGTGGGCCTGGCCGTACTCGGTCTGGTGCTGATCATCGGCGGCGTGCTGGTGGCCCGCCAGGGTGCGGTCGCCACGGCCGGCGAGGCGCGGCACCGCGCCGACGTCGCGCCGTTCGACGCGCCGACCCGGCACGAGGAGCCGGTCGTGGACCGGGAGCGGCCGACCGCCGAGCAGCCCGCCGTGGGCCGCGAGGGCGGACCGCTGACCGACGAGATCCCGCCCGCGTCGACGAACTGGCGCACGGACAACGAGCCGACGGTCCCGACCCAGCGGTCCGCGTCGGACGAGACTGAGAAGCACTGACGCCGTAGCACCATCCAAGGGGGCGGGTCGATCCTTCGACCCGCCCCCTTGGCGTCGGTGTCGTCACGCTCGGCACTTGTTACTGAATCGTAACTTGTCGATGGTTTCACTGCGCGGGGTAGCCGACGGCGCTCGGGAACGTCCTTTTTGGCGGCTTGGTCCTCGCGTCTGCGCCCGAATGCCATGCACCGAGAGTGAAGACGATCAACCCTTGCCGTCCCGGTAACTTACGGCACCGTAAGTAGGGTCTTGTGACCCACGCCTCACTGGGTGCACCATCATGCGCACGTTCGTTACTCGCTGGTAACAGGCCTCCCGGTCCGGCCCCCGGGGTGCCCCCGTCCACGACCTGGCGAACGACCCCGAAGAGCACCGCCCCCCACCCAGGAGGAACCCGTGCAGGATCGGATCGAGAACCCGGGTCGTACCCGGTGGCGGCGTTTCGCCGCGATGATGGTGCCGGCGACCGCAGCCGTCGGCGCCATCCTGTTCGGCATGCAGTCCGGCGCGATCGCGTCCGACATCACCGTCTCCGGCCAGACCTTCAAGATCGGCGCCGAGCGCCTGGAGGGTGACGGCTTCAAGCAGTACGGCGGCATCGCCAAGGAGAAGAACGGCAAGGTCCACCCGGTCGCCCTCTCCGAGATCAGTCGCGCCGAGCTGTACAAGCTCTGCCAGTCGGTCCGCGCCGACCTGCCCGGCCTGCCGGTGGTCCTCACCATCAACGCCGGGGACGACAAGCCGGCGACCGCCAAGGACATGCTGATCGCGATGGACAGCCTGGAGGGCAACGCGACGTTCACCAACATCAGGATCGGCCGCGACGCCACCGACCTGAACGCGTCGGCGCAGGCCGGGTCGTTCGGTCAGGACGCCCAGCACGTCACCATCACCGATCTGGAGCAGGTGTCCCGCTACACCACCGCGGCCACCTTCAACCTGACCGGCCTCCGTCTCAAGGTCAACGTCGGGGACGCCGCCAAGGGCAAGGAATGCTTCTGAGCTGAGTCGTGGCCCGCGGCGCGCAACCGCCGCGGGCCGCGTCCGGTCCCCCGTCCCCCGCTCAGCCAGGAGGAGTACGTGACAACCGCCGATCCACGACACGTCCGCGCCGGTGGCCCCGGCCGGGCCTGGCGGGGATTCCGCCGCTGGCGGCGGAGCCGGCCGTTCTGGGGCGGCCTGTTCACCGCGCTGGCCGGGGTGGAGATGTTCGCCTCCACCCGGATGACGCTCAACGGCCTGAGCTTCCAGTCCGGAGCCACCGGGCTCTACTCGCTGCTCATCCCCGTCATCCTGCTCACCTGTGGGCTGCTGCTCTGGTTCAGCCCGGCGCAGCGACTCTTCTACTCGATCGTCGCCGCGGTCACCACGATCTACTCGCTGATGGGCCTCAACCTGGGCGGCTTCTTCGTCGGCCTGCTGCTCGGCCTGGTCGGCAGCGCCCTCGGCTTCGCCTGGACGCCGCTCGCCCGGAACGACGCCGCGACCACCGCGGTGGATCCGCCGGGCGACGAGGACCCCGGCACCCCCGGGCCCGACGACCCGACGCTGGCGGACGACCTGATGCCGGTCGACGACCGGCCCCTGCCCCACCAGCGCGGCGAGCTGCCGTCGTACCGGCCGGAGCACCCGGCCCCGGCCGGGTACGAGGCCCCGCCCACGCCGCCGGCCGGCCCCCGGGACCCGCGCTACTTCGCCGTGGCGCTGGTGGTGCTCGGCCTCTCCGCCGGTGGGCTGGTCGCCACCCGACCGTCGCCGGTGCAGGCCGCTCCGGCGGTGCCCACCCCGGCCGTCACCGCCACCGCCTGCCCGCGGCCGTCCGCCCCGTCGCCCACCCGGTCGGCTGCGCCCCGGCCGAGCGCGCCGACCGCCACCCCGTCGGCCGGCCCCACCCCGTCGCCGACGTCCACCTCGGACGGCACCATCATCGGCGACATCCTGCGCGGCATCGGCGACCTCTTCACCGGGGGTCGGCGGGCCGAGCCGAGCGCGACCCCCTCCGCCAGCCCGACGCCGAGCCCGACGCCGAGCCCGACGGCGACCGCGCCGAGCGCGAAGGCGATCTCGCCGAGCGCCGGGCCGACCCCGACCGGTCGGGCGTCGGGCCGTACCGGCGAGTGCGTGCCGAGCCGACCGAAGCGGCCCGACACGGTCGAGCCCGGCAAGCTGCTACCCCGGTTGGCACCCGAGCCGGGGCAGCCGAAGGTGGCCCAGCGGCCGTCCAAGCTGACCGGCTCCAAGGTCACCATGACCAAGTTGCGGTTCGAGGGGATCGTCGACCTGCCGACCGCGAACGGCACGTTGAAGGCCTTGAAGTTCGGCATGAGCAAGGCGGTGACCGACGACTTCAAGCTGGTGGCGGACGGCCCGGCGGGCCGCAGCCAGCAGTACGTGACCGACCGGCTCACGGTCCAGGGCGACGTGGAGTTCTACGCCACCCGCTTCGTCGGCCGGCTCCTCGGCATCAAGATCACGCTGACGCCGGACCTGCCCTTCCCGAACGGCATTCCGATCACCTCGCCCATCCCGATCACCTTCACCGACCCGGTGATCGACCTGGCGTTCGTCGAGTGCGACACGTTGACCGCCCGGCCGGCGCTGGAGCTCAGCCTGCCCTGACCTGTTCCCACCACCCTGGTGACCGGGGGCGGGCCGTCCCGCCCGCCCCCGGTCGGGAGCACTCAGAGGCGGGACAGCGCCTTGCGCAGCGGGTCGAGCCCCAGCGAGCCGAGGTCGAGCGCCTGCCGGTGGAACTCCTTGAGGTCGAAGTCGGCACCCTTGCGGGCCTTCGCCTCCTCGCGGGCCTGGAGCCAGATCCGCTCACCGACCTTGTAGGACGGCGCCTGCCCCGGCCAGCCCAGGTAGCGGTTGAGCTCGAAGCGCAGGTTCTCGTCCGGCACCCGGCAGTGCGCCCGCATGAACTCCCAGCCCAGCTCCGGCGTCCAGCGCTCGCCCGGGTGGAAGCCGAACGGGTTGTCCTTCGGGATCTCCAGCTCCAGGTGCATGCCGATGTCGACGATCACGCGCGCCGCCCGCATGGCCTGCCCGTCGAGCATGCCGAGCTTGTCGCCCGGATCCTCCAGGTAGCCCAGGTCGTCCATCAGCCGCTCCGAGTAGAGCGCCCAGCCCTCGCCGTGCCCGGAGACCCAGCAGAGCAGCCGCTGCCAGCGGTTGAGCAGCTCGGCCCGGACGGCCGTCTGCGCCACCTGCAGGTGGTGCCCCGGCACGCCCTCGTGGTAGACGGTGGTCACCTCGCGCCAGGTGGAGAAGTCGGTGATGCCCTGCGGCACCGCCCACCACATCCGGCCAGGGCGGGAGAAGTCCTCGCTCGGCCCGGTGTAGTAGATCGCCCCGTCGCTGGTCGGCGCCAGGCAGCACTCGATCCGGCGGACCTGCTCGGGGATGTCGAAGTGGGTGCCGTGCAGGTCGCTGATCGCCTTGTCGGCCAGCGCCTGCATCCAGTCCCGGAACGCCTCCTTGCCCTGGATGGTCCGGGCCGGGTCGGCGTCGAGCGCAGCCACGGCTTCGTCCACAGTGGCACCCGGACCCACGATGCGCCCGGCGAGGGTGCGCATCTCGGCCTCCAGCCGGGCCAGCTCCGCGAAACCCCAGGCGTACGTCTCGTCGAGGTCGACCTTCGCGCCGAGGAAGTACTGGGAGGCCAGCTCGTACCGCTCCCGGCCGGCGGCCTGCTTGTCCCGCCCGTGCGGGGCCAGCTCGGTGCGGAGGAACTGGCCGAACTCGGCGGTCGCGGCGGTGGCGGAGGCCGCGCCCCGGCGCAGCTCCGCGCCGAGGGTGCCGTCCGTGCCGAGCCGTTCCACCAGCCCGTGGAAGAAGTTGTCGCCGTCGGGGTCGGTCCAGACGTCGCACTGCTTGGCCACCTCGACCAGCTGCACCTTCGAGCTGACCTGGCCACCGGCGGCCGCCTCGCGCAGGGTGGTCTTGTAGCCCTCCAGCGTCGCGGCGAACCGGTTGAGCCGGGCGGCGATGTTCGCCTGGGCGGCCTCCCCGTCGGTCGGCATCAGGTCGAAGACCATCCGGATCTCGTGCAGCCCGCTGGCGATCACGTTGACCTCGCTGGTCACCTCACCCGCGTCGTACCGGGCCAGGTCGAGGCCGAGGCGTTCCTGCATCGCCTCCTTGGCCGTCCGCTCGGTCTCCGAGTCCGGCTCGGTCACGTCGAGGTCGGCGAGGGTGCGCCGGGTCAGCTCGGCGCGGGCCGCGTAGCCGGCGGGGGAGAGGTCGTCGAGCTGGTCGTCGTAGCCGGCGATGCCGACGTAGGTGGCGCCGGTCGGGCTCAGCGGGGCCCAGTCGGCCACGTAGCGGTTCGCGAGGTCATCGATTCGTCCCACGCTGCGACCCTACGTGACCGACCGGCCCCGATGTCGAGCGTGTTTGGCGTGTTCGGGGCAGCAGTCGTGCCGGGTCGACATCGATCGGGAACGGCGCGCGGGCGCGCAGCCGCTGGCCGTCCACCGCCCGCGCGGTGCGGACGTAGTGCCCGTCGCCGTCGAGGCCGAACAGCTCCACCGCCACCGGCCGCGACCGGCCGCCGGTCTCCACCCGCATCACGTACGGCACGCCGCCGTCGGCGCAGCGACGCCACGTCTCCGCGCCGTCCCGTCCGGGTCCGCCGGGGCGGACGAACTGCACCGCCAGGACGCACAGCTCCGCCGGCACCCACCGTTCCTCCTCGTCGCTGGCCGGGAGGGTGTGCAGCACGGTGACGTCGGGCTGGATCCAGCAGCTCGGCGAGAAGGTCAGGTTGACCCGGCCGAGCACGTGCCGGCCGGCCGCCTCGGCCGCCGGGACGAGGGCGCTGGCCAGGCTCGCCATGGCGATGCTCTCGGTCGCCGGCGGGAACGGCGTCACCACCAGCCGCCCGTCGAGGCACTCGTGCCGGGCGCCGGCCAGCTCGCCGATCCGCAGGTGGCGTTCGGCGCGCCGCACCGTCCACCCGCCGTCGAGGTCGGGGACCGGTGCCGACCCCCGCGTCAGCAGCATCAACGCCTCATCCCTCCCGGCTGATCAACGACGGCGCGCCGCCGGGGTTCCGGTGCGGAACGTGCACCTGCCGAGGATCGACGTCCGCACCGGCCGACGGTGGCTGTGGCGGGCGACACGGCGTCCGATTTTCGCGGGACATCGTCGTACCCCTGCGGCAGAGTGTCAGGGGTGACCACCCATGTGACTCCTGACCGGGCGCCGCTGCGCAGCTGGCTGCCGGGCTTCCTGGCGCTCGCCGCGATCTGGGGTGCGAGCTTCCTGTTCATCAAGATCGGTGTTGAGGAGCTGCACCCGGTGCATCTCACCCTCTACCGGGTGGCCGCCGGCGCGCTCACCCTGCTGGTGGTGCTCGCCGTGCTCCGCGACCGGCTGCCGCGCGAGCCCCGGGTCTGGGCGCACCTGGTCGTGGTCGCCGCGTTCGGGGTGGCGCTGCCGTTCACCCTCTTCGGCTACGGCGAGCAGCGCGTCGAGTCGATGCTCGCCGGCATCTGGAACGCGACCACCCCGCTGATCGTGCTGCCGCTGGCGGTGCTGGTCTTCCGCACGGAGCGGTTGACCACGCGCCGGGCGGTCGGGCTCGGGCTGGGCTTCCTCGGGGTGCTGGTGGTGCTCGGCGTCTGGGAGGGCGTCGGTGGGTCGCACTTCACCGGCCAGCTGATGTGCCTCGGCGCGGCAGCCTGCTACGGCGTGGCCATCCCGTACCAGAAGAAGTTCATCGCCGGCAGCGCGTACTCCGGGCTGTCGCTCTCGACGGCGCAACTGCTGATGGCGACGGCGCAGCTCGCGGTGGTCGCGCCGCTGGTGGCCGGCGCGCCGCCGGTGCCGACCGAGCTGTCGGCGCCGGTGGTGGGCAGCGTGGTAACGCTCGGCGCGCTCGGTACGGGGCTGGCCTTCGTGATCAACCTGCGCAACATCCGGGCGGCCGGCGCGAGCACCGCCTCCACGGTGACCTACCTGATCCCGATCTTCGCGGTGCTGATCGGCGCGGTGGTGCTCGACGAGCGGCTGAACTGGCACCAGCCCGTCGGTGCCCTGGTCGTGCTGCTCGGCGTCGCGGTGACGCAGGGCCTGGTCGGGCCGCGCCGCCGGCGCGACGAAGCCGTTCCCGGCATCCCCGCCGTGCCGGCCGCGGAGCCTGCCGCGCGCTGACGCCCTGTCGCGACGACCCGGGTGGATCAGCGCTGGGGCGTCAGCGGCGGGTCCGGGCCCACTTCAGCAGGCGGTCCGCCGGCCAGGTGTTGACCACCCGGTCGGCGGGCACGCCGCAGAGCGCCGCCCGCTCGCAGCCGAACCGCTGCCAGTCCAACTGGCCCGGCGCGTGCGCGTCGGTGTTGACGGCGAACCGGCAGCCCGCCTCCAGGGCCCGGCGGATCAGCCGCTTCGGCGGGTCCTGCCGCTCCGGCCGAGAGTTGATCTCGACCGCCACCCCGCGTTCGGCGCACGCGGCGAAGACCGCGTCCGCGTCGAAGTCGCTCTCCGACCGGGTACGCGGCCGGTGCGCGCGGTCACCCGGACCCTTCACCCCGGCCGGGCGGGACGACACCATCCGCCCGGTGCAGTGGCCGAGGATGTCCAGGTGCGGGTTCTCGATCGCGGCCAGCATCCGCCGGGTCATCTTGGCCCGTTCGTCGTTCAGCCCGCTGTGCACCGAGCCGACCACCACGTCCAGCCGGACCAGCAGCTCGTCGGTCTGGTCGAGCGAGCCGTCGGCGAGGATGTCCACCTCGATGCCGGTGAGGATGCGGAACCCCTTGGGCAGCGCCTCGTTGACCGCCGCGACGTGGTCGAGCTGTTTGCGCAGGCGGTCCGCGGTGAGGCCCCGGGCCACCTTGAGCCGGGGCGAGTGGTCGGTCAGCACCAGGTACTCGTGGCCCAGCTCGACCGCCGCGAGCGCCATCTCCTCGATCGGCGACCCGCCGTCGGACCAGTCGGAGTGGGTGTGGCAGTCCCCGCGCAGCGCGGTCCGCAGCGCGGTGGCCGCGGCGTCCAGGTCGGTGCCCTCGGTGGCGACCAGCCGTCGCAGGTAGACCGGCTCCTCACCGGCCAGCGACTCGGCGACGCAGCGGGCCGTGACGTCGCCGACCCCGGGCAGCTCGGTGAGCTTGCCGGTGCGGGCCCGCTCGGCCACCTCCTTCGCCGGCAGTTCGGCGAGGGCCTTCGCCGCCGACCGGAACGCCCGGACCCGGTAGGTGGCCTCGTTGGCCCGCTCCAGCAGGAACGCGATCCGGCGCAGGTCGGCGATGGGGTCCCGGGCGCTCATGACCTGCAAACTACGCGCCCGCGCCGCCGGTCGGGGGTACGACCGGCGGCGCGGGCTGGTGGTGGTGCGGCGGATCAGGCGTACGGCAGCGTCACGACCGAGCGGTCGCCGATGCCGAGGGTGGTCGGGTTGGTGCCGATGGCGGACCAGACCTCCACCTTCACCGTGCCGTTGGCCAGGTTGCCCAGGGCGCCGGTGGCGGAGTGCAGCCCGGCGCTCTGCGTGTAGTGCTCGTAGCCGGGCACCGGATCGGTGGCGAAGTACCGGTACGTCTCCACCCGGTCGAAGCTGCCGTCCCCGGTCAGGTCGTAGGAGACCCGGGTCTGCACCCCGTTGCCGACCGCCGAGCCGGCGTCGAGGAACAGGTCGAAACGGGTCTGCCCACCCGAGTACGCCATGGTCAGGCCGGTCGCGGTGAAGACCACCGGGCTGGTCGGCGTGCCGTCGTGGTTGACGCCGCCGGCACCGGCCACGGTGGTGGTCGCCGGGCCACCGGCCGTGCCCAGACCACCGCCCGGCAGCAGGTACCGGGTCGGCGAGCCGCTCGGCGGCGGGGTGGTGGGGGGCGGCGTCGGGTTGGTGGGCGTCGGCGTCGGGTCGGTCGGCGTCGGGCTCGGGCTCGCGCCGCCGCCCGCGTTGCCGCCGCTCCAGGTGTACGCCCCGGTGGTCGCCGTCCGTCCGGCCGCGACCGTCAGCCGGGTGCCGTCGGACCAGGTGACGGTGAGCGGCGCGGCGGTGATGTTGCTGGCGACGTAGGTGCGGGCGCCGTTGCGGCTGAAGACGACGGCCAGCGGGTGGTTGGCGGTGACGCCGGTGTCCACCTGACCCAGTGCCGCGAGGTTGCGGACCCAGTGGAAGGTGTGGGCCCGGCTCCCCCCCTCCTCCGGGGTGTAGCCGGGGTTGGCGCGCAGCTTCGCCAGCGCCGCGTCCGGGTCGCCGAGGGCCAGGAACTGCCAGTGGATGTCCTGCCAGACCGTGGGTTCGCCGCCGTTGTTGCGGACGAGTTCGGCGTAGTTGGCCCGGACGTAGGCCGGCCGGTTGCCCAGGTACAGGTGACCGCCGGTGACCGGCAGCAGGTTGATGCCTTGGATCATCTCCGGTTCGGCGCTGAACCAGGTGGCGTACGCGGCGCCGTCGCCCCACACCATGCCGACGGTCGAGTGCCCGAAGTTGGCGGGGAAGTTCTCGTCGTCGACGTCGAACCAGTACTGCTGGATCGCCGCCGCCTGGGTGGTGTGCATGAAGATGCCGGCGTCACGTACGGCGGTGTTGCCGGTGGCCTGCCCCCACTGGATGAGGGCGTTGGCGAAGTTCATCCCCTCCGAGGACGACTCCTGGTTGTTGCCGGCGTTGAACGAGCCGTGCCCGGAGGCCCAGTCGTGCCCGGCGTAGATGTCGAAGTCCCGCAGGTACGGGAAGCGGGTGTCCTCCCGGCTGTAGTTGTTCGCGTCCCGGATGAGCAGGTCGACCATGCCGCCGTACTGCGCATTGGTGGCCCAGGTCGGGTCGAACTTGGCCAGCGTCGCGGCGGCCGCGATGAAGTAGCCGTAGTGGAAGTGGTGGTCGTTGAGTTCCTGGTCGGAGCCGTACGAGGCGGGGTAGCCGATCAGGGTCCCCCAGTTCCGGTCGTAGTGGAAGACGCGGGCGGTCTTGCCGGGGGTGGCGGTGAACCAGTCGGTCAGCGTGGCCCGGATGGCGTTCAGTGCGGCGGTACGGGTCTGCGTGTCGCCGACCAGGTCGGCGATCTCGGCGATCCGAGCCGCGCGGCCGAGGCCCTTGCCGGTCCAGTAGGTGTCGGTGCCGCGCTGGTCCATCGGGTTGCTGCGGACCGCCGCGAGCTGTTCCCTGAGCTGCGTCAGGTCGGCGCCGGCGCCGGTGGCGACGGCGGGCAGCTCCGGCAGCACCCCGTGGTAGGTCATGGCGGTGCGGAACTGGCTGACGCCGGTGAGCACCTTCATCCGGCCGCGGGCGGACGGATAGGTCTGGCCGATCGGGGTGGCGCCGGTCAGTGACTTCCACTGGTGCGGGTAGAGGCTCACCACCGTCTGGGTGGCGGTGCCCTCGCGCGGGGTGGTGGTGAGCGCGTACGTGGTGGTGAGCCGGCTGCCGGCCTGGTCGTAGGCGTACCCGACGCGGGTGCCGGTGACGTGCGCGTGGGCGTACCGGCCGTAGGTGGTGGCGAGGCCGACGCGGGCGGTGGCGTCGGTGCCGGGCGTGGTGGGCAGCAGGGCGACGGAGAAGTAGTCCTTGCCGGCCAGGCTGGAGGTGATCCGTCCGCCGGAGACGGTCCAGCTCGCGCCGGTGGGGGCGTAGGCGACGTAGTCGTGCCCCCGGACGGTGAACCCGATGGTGGCGCCGCTGTGCGACCAGATCGTCGGGCTGCCGCCGGTGGGGTTGATCAGCGCCTCACCGCCGCCGGTCCGGAAGTACGCGAACGGCAGGCCGTGCCCGATGGTGGCCCGCAGGGTGCGGGTGCCGTCGCTCCAGTGCGGACTGACCGTCCAGTCCGTCCAGTCGTCGACCTTGACCACCGGCGCGCCGAGCCCGGTCACGCCGACCCGGATGTCCTCGGTGTACGTGTACTTGTACTCGCCCACCCCGGTCGCCGTGCCGGTGACGGTGGGGGTGGAGGTGGCGGAGAAGCCGAGGCCGTCGCCGAACGGCTGGTAGGAGACGGGGTGGGCGTGCAGCGGCTCGCTGTACGCGCAGTTGGTCCGCTTCCACAGCAGCGACGACCACCAGTCGTTGGTGGGGACCGGGCCGGCGGGCGCGTTGGCGGTGGCGAACTGCCGGGGGTTGGTGGTGAGGTCGCCGCAGCCGGTGGGGAGCGGGCCGACCCGGTCGGTGGTGTAGCTGCCGGCGCCGACGGGGGCGGCCTCGGCCGGGGCGGTGGCGGCGGTGATGGCGAGGCCGGCGACGACGACGGCCAGGGCGGTGGTGGTGGCGAGCACCCAGGGGGTGCGGCGGGGTGGGACGGGAGGGTTCATCGTTCCTCCAGCGCGCGCCGGATCGGGGGACCGGGGTCGCGGTTCGTCGGAATCGGGAGGTTTGTTATCCGAGAGAGCGCTCTCTCACGCGGACGTTAACGATTGATATGACTTTCGTCAATGTTTCAATCGAATGACGCACCCGTTGCGGGCCGCCGGACCCTCCGGTCAGCCGGCGCCGGTGGTGGCCCGCGGGGTCTTCGGGCAGCCGTGTTCGCGCTCCCAGGCGGTCACCTCGGCGGCCGGCGAACGGTTGCCGCGCCGCCGCCACGAATCCAGGTACTTCGCCGGCCAGACCACGCCCCGCCGGATCCACCAGTCGTCGCGGCCCGTGCACTTCGGCGACAGGCCGAAGTGGAGGTGGCAGACGTTGTTCGCGTTGCCGGTCCGTCCCACCTTGCCGAGCTGCTGCCCGGCGCGGACCCGTACACCGGCGCCGATGCCCGCGCTGATCGCGCTCAGGTGCGAGCCGTAGTACCGCACCCCGTCGTCACCGAGCAGCGACACCGAGAGCCCGCCGTTGTACGGCCCCAACGGCCCCCGCCGGTCGAACCGGTCCACCCGGCTCACCTCCAGGATCGTCCCGTCGGTCACCGCCACGACCGGCTCGCCGCAGTCGGCGAAGATGTCCGTGCCCGGATACGTCGAGTGCGTCGGGTGGTAGGCGACGTCGCTGGCGCGGACCGGAAAGACCCGCCGCAGGGGCGCGCGGCTCGGCGACGCCGACGGCGCGGCCGGGGTCGCGGCCGGGGTCGCGGAGGGCGCGGTCGTCGTCGGCGCCGGCTGGCTCGCGGTGGCCACCGCGGAGGGGGCGTCCCAGACCGTGCTCGGTGCGGCGGCCGGCCGGTCGCCGGGCGCGCAGCCGGCGAGCAGCGCCGGCCCGAGCAACAGCAGGACCGGGTACGCCGAACGCGCGCGGCGGCCGGTCGATCGCGACGACATCCGGACATCCTGGCAGACGGATACGGTGGAAGGGTCCCCCCGGAGCGCCGGGGGTCCGTGGACGGGAGCAGACGGCGATGGACGGTCAGCCCACGTACCCGGTCGGGCCGGCCGCCGGGCAGTTCATGGCGCGTACCCCTTCGGGTCTCTTCCCCTCGGGGCCGCCCCGCCGGCCCACCTGGCGCGAGCCGCACCCGGTGACCGGCAGCGGAGTCGCCGCCGGCGGCGCGGTCGCCGCCGCCTGGCTGGTGCTCTTCGGCCTCCTCGGCCGGGACGTCCCCGGGTACGCGTGGTGGACCGTGATCGCCGGCGCGGTCGCCTGGCTGGCCGCCCTCGGGCTCGTCCGGTACGGCGACCGGGGGGTCGGCACCGGCGTGGCGATCGTCACAGCGGGTGGCTGGAGCATCGCGTTCGCGGTCGTGGTGGTGCGCTGGGCGACCAGCGCGGACTGGCCCCTGTGGTGACGCTCCGTGGCTGGTCGGCTCCGCTTCGAACGCCATCTTGACGTACTCGCTGTGACTGGGGACGCTTTCCGGTATGGCCTGGACCACCCCGCGGCTCGACCCTGAGCGAAGCCGTCGCCGCCTGCAGATTCTCGCCGAGCTGGCGGGGGCCCGCGCGGTACGACAGCGGGACAAGCCGCAGCGGGAGCGCACCGAGCGACTGCGGCAGCTGATCGCGACCCGGCGTCGCGTCGCCGGCTGACCCGTTTTCTCAGGATTGACCGGCCCTTCGGGGCGTTGACCGGTCGCCTGCCGACCCGACCGGTTAACGTGCATCGCGTAACGAGTCGGCGTGCTGTGCCGAAGCCTTTGGGGGGACCGTGTCGTACTTCGCTGCCGCCGTGGTGCGCGACGAGGGCGAATGGAGCGCCGCCGAGGTGAACCTACGGGGCGCCTCCGACATCGACGACGTCGCCGACCGGCTGCGCGACGTCGAGCCCGACGCCGACCTGTCGCTGCTCTTCGTCGAGGCGGACGACGCCTACCTGGTGATCCTGCGCCTGGACGAGGGGGAGGACCTGCGGGTCTTCGGCTCCGACTCCGCGTACGCGGAGGAGTCCCGGCTGGGCGCGCTGCTCGTCGGCGACCTGAAGACCTCGGTCACCGGGCTGGAGGAGGGCGAGGAGCCCGCTCCGGCCGCCACCGGCGACGCGGAGAGCGAGCAGCCGGTGGTCGACCCGGAGGCCGACCCCGTCGGGGACGCGGACATCCTCGCCGACCTGGGCATCTCCGCCCAGAAGCTGCTCCGGCTCAGCGCCCACCAGGGGATGCTGCCCGCGGACGTCACGGCCGAGGTGTGCCAGGTGCTGGGCTGCGCCGACGAGGTCGAGGAACTGCGTGAGGTCTGAGCCGCCCTCCTCCGACGGAGCCGCCCCCCTGTCGGGCGGCGGCTCGCCGCTGGCCGGGTCCGCCGAGCCGGTCGACGCGACCGACCCGGCGCTGGAGACCGTACGTTCGGGGCAGCCGACCCCGGGCGCGGTGGGCCGGGTCGGGCCCGGCGCGCACGTGGGGCTGGCCGATCCGGACGGGGCGGGCCGCCGGCAGCGGCACGAACTGTGGATGCGCCGGGCGCTGGAGGTCGCGGTGACCGGCCCGGACACGCCCGCTCCGGGCCCGGACGGATCCGACGACATCCCGGTCGGTGCCGTGCTCTACGGGCCGGACGGCACCGAACTGTCGATCGGCCGCAACGAGCGCGAGCTGACCGGCGACCCGACCGCGCACGCCGAGGTGCTGGCGCTGCGCCGGGCCGCCGAGCGCACGGGTCGCTGGCGGCTCGACGGCTGCACGCTGGTGGTGACCCTGGAGCCCTGCACGATGTGCGCGGGTGCGCTGGTCCTGGCCCGCGTCTCCACCGTGGTCTTCGGTGCCTGGGAGCCCAAGACCGGCGCGGCCGGCTCGCTCTGGGACGTGCTGCGCGACCGTCGGCTCAACCACCGCCCGGAGGTCTACGGCGGCGTCCTGGAGTCCGAGAGCGCCGCGCTGCTGCGCGCCTTCTTCCGCTGACCCCCCGCTGACCCGCCGCAGCTCCTCCCCCCTCCTCCCTCCCCCCGCGCCCCCCGCGCCGCCCCTTCCTCGCCGATCTAGGGGTTTTTGCTGCGAGATGATCTCTTCCGGGAACGATGAGCCCTAGATCGACGAGCGGAGGCGACCGTGGCGACGATGGAGAACGGGTTCTGGTAGAGGTCGGGGGCGGTGAAGTAGCAGACGAGCCAGCCGTGTTGTTGGAGCCAGTTGTGGCGGGCGCGGTCGTGGCGTAGGCGTTGTGAGGTCAGGTGGGAGGAGCCGTCGTATTCGACGGCGATCAGGTGGACCGGATCGCCGAGATCGAGGCGGAACAGGAGTCGCCCGGAATCGCCGCGTACCGGTAGTTGAGGCACGAAGCCAGTGATCCCGGCATCGTGCAGGATGAGCCGTAGCTGCGTCTCCTGCCGGCACTCGCTGCGTCCATCCGCCATGCCGACCAGGTTCCGCGCCTGTCGGACACCGCGTAGGCCGCCGTGGCGGCTGACCTCGAGCAGCAGATCGTCGCGACTCACCGCCCCGGCGTACAGTGCCGCATCCAGGACGGGCAGGGCGTCGCGACGAGTCAGGGTACGAGCAAGATCGATGGCGCAGCGTGCTGCCGGTGCGCAGGGTAGCCCCATGATGTGGACCGGCTGACCGAGCGGGAGAACCGCCTGGTGAGCGGTGACCCCGGGACGCTGGGGGAACGGTGTGCCAGCGGGTACCAGTACGTGGACGCTCTCGGTGGGGGCCGTGCCGAAGCCGTGCAGTTGCGCGGCGGTATGAAATCCCAACACCGCGAGCGGCGACGCGGCCAGCAGCGCGGCTCGCGCCCGACTGACCAGCTCAGGATGACCTGGCCCGGGCAGGTAGATGCCCTGATGGACTCGAGTGAGCCGAGCGTGCTGGTTAGCCCGCCACCGGATCGCCTGATCCGTCCATCCCCGGTTCCGCAGCTCCCGGTACCGAATCGGTCGCGCACCCACCGGCAGCCGCCACGGCAGGCCGGCCGCCGCTGAATAGAGGTCCATGACCGGCCACCGTGCCGCCCCGCCCTTCCACCCTCAACCCCTCCCCCCAAACCTGTGGACAACCCGCCCCCCTGTGGAAAACCCCCGCCCCATCGATCTAGGGATTCTGGTTGCGCCGGGAGATCAACTAGCAGCGCTTCGCCCTAGATCGACGGGGTGGGGTGGGGCGTGGGGCGCGGGGAGGGGGAGCGGCGACGCCCCGCCATCCGACGGATGACGGGGCGTGCTTGGCAAGCGGGGGGATCAGGCGATGGCGGTGTCCAGGGCGATCTCGACCATCTGGCTGAAGGTCTGCTCACGCTCCTCGGCGGTGGTCTTCTCGCCGGTCTTGATGTGGTCGCTGACGGTCAGGATGGTCAGGGCGCGGGCCTTGAACCGGGCGGCGATCGTGTAGAGCGCCGCGGACTCCATCTCCACCGCGAGCACGCCGTAGTCGGCCAGGGTGTCGTAGAGGTCCGGCCGGTCGGTGTAGAAGGCGTCCGCCGCCAGGATCGGCCCGACCCGCATGCTGATGCCGCGCCGCTCGGCCACCTCGACCGAGGTACGCAGCAGCCCGAAGTCGGCGACCGGGGCGTAGTCGATCAGCCCGTCGAACCGCATCCGGTTCATGTTCGAGTCGGTGGAGGACCCGATCGCAGCGACCACGTCGCGCAGCTGGAGGTCCTCGGTCAGGGCACCACAGGAGCCGACCCGGATCAGGGTCTTCACGCCGTACTCGTTGACCAGCTCGTGGGCGTAGATGGAGGCGGACGGCATGCCCATGCCGGAGCCCTGGACGGAGACCGGCACGCCGTTCCAGCGGCCGGTGAAGCCCAGCATGCCCCGGACCGTCGAGTAGCACGTGGCGTCCTCGAGGTAGGTCTCCGCGATCCACTTGGCCCGCAGCGGGTCGCCCGGCATCAGGACCCGCTCGGCGATCTCTCCCGGCTTCGCGCCGATGTGCGTACTCATGGCAAAGATCCTGCCAGGCCGGGAGCGGGCATACCGGTTCGGCATCCAGACCCGTGGTCCTGTACCCTCGTCGGCGGTGGCGTGTCCGAGTGGCCTAAGGAGCACGCCTCGAAAGCGTGTGAGGGTTTACGCCCTCCGCGGGTTCAAATCCCGCCGCCACCGCTCGTGAACAGCGAGGACGCCCGGTCGATCCGCGAGGATCGACCGGGCGTTCCGCTTTGTGGTCTCAGTTCTGGGTCTGTTGCCTAGCCTGTAGTTGGCTGATCGTCTTGATGTCGCTCCAGCGCGCTGCACCACGCACCCGCTTCGAACGGAGTACGGCCATGAAGGAGTTTCTGGTAGAGCTGACTACCAGTGTCCCTGCGGGCACCGAACCGGCCGAGGTCGACCGACGTCGCGCCGCCGAAGCGGCGCGCGCTGCGGAGCTTGCGGCGGCGGGCCACTTGGTGCGGTTGTGGCGACCGGTCGGCGAGCTGCGCAGCGTCGGTCTGTGGCGCGCTGCCAACGAGGGCGAATTGCACGAGAAGGTACTCGGCACCCTGCCGCTTCGTCCGTGGATGACCGCGGTTGTCACCGCACTGGAGCCGCACCCCAACGATCCGGGCAGGGCTGACGGAACCGCGTGAGAGGAACGTCGATATAGTGAAACAGGCGCAAATCGCCGCAAAGGGTACTTAAACTGGGGGTCACTGAGCCAACCAGCTGCCCTGCGGAGGACAGCCACATCAGGAGAAAATGCCATGAGCGGCGTCAAGTTGTCCGTCATCTACTACTCGGCTACCGGCACCGTCCATGCGATGGCCGAGCGCCTGGCCGAAGCTGGGCAGCAGGCCGGCGCTGAAGTCCGCCTTCGGCAGTGTCCCGAGCTCGCTCCCAACGAGGCCATCGCCTCCAACGCAGCCTGGAGCCAACACTTCGACCGGACCAAGGACGAGCCGAAGGCCACCGCGGATGACATCGTCTGGGCCGATGCCGTGCTGCTCGGCACCCCTGTCCGCTACGGCAACGTCTCCAGCCAGCTCAAACAATTCCTGGACACCCTTGGGCCACAGTGGGTGCAGGGCCTGCTGGCCGACAAGGTCTACGCGGGCTTCACGGCCGCGCAGACGCCCCACGGCGGCCAGGAGGCGACGTTGCTGGCTCTCTACAACAGCATCTATCACTTCGGCGGCGTCATCGTGCCGCCCGGTTACACCGACCCGTTGAAGTTCGCCGACGGAAACCCCTACGGGGTCTCGCACGGCACGGGCGGCAACAACACCGATCCGCTGACCGAGGTGCAGTTCGCCGCCCTCGATCACCTGGCGCAGCGTGTGGTCCGCTACGCCGCCAAACGCTGAACCTGAAGTTCGGGACGGATCCGTTCGTCTCGTGGAGCGGCGCGAGCCTGCGTACCGACCGGATCTGGCCCATGCGGTACGGCACCCGGGTCGCCGGGCCGCAGGGCGGCGGCGGAATGTACTGACCGGCTTCACCGTCGACGGAAACGCCCGGTCGGTCCGTGTGGACCGGCCGGGCGCTTCCGCTTGTCAGACCGGGTGCGGCGGGACCCGCCCGGGAGAGGGCCGGCCCGCCGTCGCTCACGGCGCCGGGGTGGTGGCGTCCCGGTGGGTCACCCGGTACGTGGCGTCGACCGCGTCGGTCTCCAGCAGGACCGTCACCGGACCCTCCGGCAGGGCGCAGGTGACCGTCCGCTGGGCGGCGTAGTCGATAGGGCTGCACGTCCGCACCCCCTGGCCGTCGAAGAACGACAGGCGGGCGCGGCCGGCCCCGGAGGTACGGGCCCAGGTGAAGCTCTCCTGGGCGGCGTGCTGGTCGGCCGGGATGGAGAAGCAGACCACGAAGCGGTCCGTCCCGGTGGTCACCGTGGCGCCCGTCGCGTCCCGGGGCAGCACCGGGCAGGCCGGCGGCCCGTCGGTCCGGGCGAAGGCCAGGGCGTACGCCAGGGTCGGGACCCAGTCCCTGCCAGTGAGCAGTACGGAGAACGGCGCCGGACCGGTCAGTTGGCAGCTGTGCTGACGCAGTGCGGAGAAGTCGCACACCGGCCGACCGTCGGCGTTCAGCACGTCGATGTCCGGGGATGTCGCGACGGTCGTCTCGCCCGGCAGCAGCGCGGCGAGGCGCCCGCCGGACGGGGTGGGCAGTTGGAGGCAGTTGAGCTGTCCGGAGGTCTGGAACTCGCCCCGGTGTGGCGCCTCGCGCCAGCCCGTGTCGGAGACCGGCGTGCATCCCGACGGCTGCCAAGGCAGCAGCGCGACGGCGTACTCGAGGTCGTTGTCGATCACCCGGTCGCCAGTGAGCACCAGCGTGTACCGCCCGGCGGCCGGAAGTTCGCACTGGATGTCGGTGCAGACCGTGCGGCCGGCGGGGTCGTAGACGCGCGCGTACGCCCTGAGGTTCTCGCCGTGCACGGCCTTGACCCGGTAGACCCCGGCGGCCGGGACCTCCAGGATTCGGCAGCGGATGCCGCTCAGGGCTCCGGCGGGTGCCGCGTTGTAACTCCCAGGCCGGACCGTCGGGCAGCCGACCGGGTCGGAGAGCCGACGGAGTTGCATCTGGTAGGTGAGGTCGGTGCTGTCGGCGTTCCACTCCCACAGGTACGAGATCACCCGGTAGGTGCCGTCGGCCGGCAGCACACACCCGTCATCCGGGGACGGCTCGGTGCAGATCTGCGCGCCGGTCCGGTCGACCAGCCACGCGTTCGGGTGCGGGGTGGCGTAGGTGAGTACCCGGTCGCCGGCCTTGCCCTGGAACGGCTGGCAGTTGGTCTGCACGGGCGAGGTCTGGTGCAGGTGCAGGGCCGGCTGGTCCCAGGAGGTACCGGTGGTTGCGGCGCACCCGTCGAATCGGTCGAGGGGGGTCATGGCCACCCGGTAGTTCACCGCGGCGTCGGAGACATGCCGGTTCATCACCAGCAGCGTGTAGGTGCCGGCAGCCGGCAGGGCGCAGAGGCGCGAATTCGTGCCCTTCTCGCAGACCTGCCGGCCGGCGGTGTCGTGCACCGTCCACGCGGTGGTCTGTTCCTCCTGACGCGGGAAGCGCACCAGGACGGGCCCTGCGGCGTCGGTCGTGAAGGTGTTGCAGGCCAGGTCGTCCGCCCGGGCGACGCCGCTGCCGAGGGCGGCGCCGGGGTCACCGAACGGCGCCAGCGGCACGGCCGGGCAGCCCACCGGGTTCGACAGCCGCCGCATCTTGAGCGTGTAGGGGCTCTCCTTGCCGTAGTGCTCCCACATCAGCAGCCGGTAAGGCCCCGGGCGGCTGAGGGTGCACTCGCCGCTGCCGTAGGGGAGGCTGCAGACCGGCTCGTGCTGCGCGTCCAGGACCTGTGCCCGAACGTCGAGACCGCCATCCCGCTCGGCCATCACCCGCAGCATCGAGTGCAGCGGCTGGTCGAAGCTGTAGCAGTTCGCCGCCGCGCCGAGGGACAGGGTGTCGGTCGCTCCCGCGGAGTCGAAGGAAAAGAAGCTCCCCGGCAAGACGTCGCACGTGGACGGTGTGCGCGTCGAGTCCACCGCGAGGGTGTAGTTGCCGCGGTCGTCCGGGGAGTACAGCGTGACGGTGATCGTGTAGGTGCCTGCGGGGCCGAGCCGGCAGGTGCCCGAGTCGATCCCGAAGGTGCAGACGGACTGGCCGGCGGCGTTGGTCACCCGGGCGCTGGGGAAGTCGCCGCCGCCTCGGGTGAGCTGGGTGATCAGGGTGTCCTGGTCGGCGGTCGTGGTGACCGTCCAGACGTTCTTCTGCTGACCGCTGATCGACTGGCAGGTCTCCACCTTGCCGAGGGTCAGCTTGCCGCCGCAGACCGGGACGCGGGGGGCCCGCTGCTGCGTGACCTTCGCCTCGGCGTACCTGGTCAGGCTCGGCTCCGCGACCGCGCCGGTGGCCTGCCGCGCGGTCGCTGCGGACGTGGGCGTCGGCGCGGGCGACGCGGTCGGCTTCCGGCCGGCGGTCGACGTGGCGGTGGCCGTCCGGCCGGTGGGGGCCGTGACGGACGCGGCGGTCGACGTGCTCGCCGACGCGGTGGCGGCCGGGCGGGAGAGGTTGGTGCTGGCGCCGGCGGGAGTCGGCGTGGTCGTCGGTGGTGCGGAGGGTCCGATCAGGACGGAGGACGTCGCGGCGACCGCCGCGAGCGTCGACAGCAGGCCGAGGCCTTTCCGGGGTCGGTTCCCCGGATGCGTGGACAGGAGAACGCCCAACATCAACTCCCCGTGACATGCCGCGCGACGTGCGGGGCGAGGGGATGATTCCAGGTCGCTCGATCAACTGGCAATCCGTCTTCCGGTCCCAGAAGAGTCGGTGTCAGCAGGGGCCGTAGCCCTCGTCGAAGAGGCGACGGGCCCAGTCGGCGTACCCGGCGATGATCTCCCGCACGGAGGTGCCGTCGTGCAGGAAGAGGTACGCCCGGTCGCCGTCGCGGGCGAGCAGCCCGTCGAACCGGTACGTCCGCTGTGGAGCGTCGAGCCGGACCGCCGACGGGTAGCTGGCCAGCACCTCGTCGACCGGCGTGCCGACGGTGATCCCCTCGGGCGTGCTCATCGGGTCGTCCAGCCAGAGCAGCACCAGGCGGTCGTCGACGAAGATCGGGCTGGCGGCCCCGTGCCCGGCCAGCGTCGGCCCGCAGGCGTCGACCTCGGCCTGCAGCACGCCACGGCGGGTCAACTCCTGCTCGGTGTCGCCGAACTCGATCTGGGCCAGGCCGCTGAGGCGTACCACTGCGGTGTCGCCGACCGGCGGGGCCGGCACGTCCGGCCCTTGTGGACGGACGCCGCTGCCTGAGATCGAGGCAGCCGTCAGCAGCGTGGCAATGAATACGAATTGTCGCAATTTCATGGAATCCCCCAGTCCCCAACGGAACCGGGCCGCTCAGGTTGCTGCTCCTGGCCGGATTGCCGGTATTCCCACTCCTCGGCCAGCTCGTCCCAGTAGTCGGCGGAGAGCCCCCGCCGTCCGTGGGCCAGCCAGCCGTCGGTGTGCCGCTCCAGGTGCAACCCCAACTCGGCGAAGGGGTCGAGCCACTGGCCGGGCTCGGCACCCAGCCGGGTCAGCGCCGCGTTGATCGGCCACTCGGCGCGTGGCCCGTCCAGCAGCCGGTCGAGCCGCGGGCCCCAGCTCACCTCGCCACCCAGCCACACCACCGCCGACTGGTGCCCGGCGCCACCGGCGAACTCCGCCTCCAGGTACGCCACCGGCCCCTGCCGCGACCAGCGGGCCAGCAGCTCCGCCAACGCCGGGGAGAGGACCAGGTGGAACGGCTGCTCCGCGCTCGGCTCGTCGGTGGCGAAGTCGGGCAGCGCGCCGGTCAGTTCCTGCACGAGCTGAGGCGTCACCGGCAGCAGCGCGAAATCCTGCCGGAGTGCGGCGAGGACCGCGGGGTCCAGCTCGGCGGTCTGCTCGCGGAGCAACTCGACATCCGCGACGACCGCGCTGAGCTGGTAACTCATCCGAGCCCTCCGGCATCCACAGCCTGTGGATGGAACATGTGTACGACGGAGTTGCCGCCGCCGTCGATCACTCGGACGGTACCCGCCGGAGCGCCCGTCCCGTCAGGGCCGGACGCTCCCGCTGCGCTCGGGTCAGGCCCGCTCGGCGACCTGGGCGACGAAGGCGCGCCAGGCCGCCGCCGCGAAGACGAGGGCCGGTCCGGCCGGGTCCTTCGAGTCCCGTACGCCGACGATGCCGGGCAGGTTGTCGGCGACCTCGACGCAGTCGCCCCCGTTGCCGCTGCTGCGGCTGCTCTTGCGCCACCGCGCGCCGTTCAGGTCCATGTCTCCGCCGCTTCCGTGATGAGGTCGACAGACTGCCAGTGGGACAGCGCCTCGCCGCGAACGTTCTCCCACGCTGCCATCATCGCCGCGATGTCCTCCGGGTCGCTAACCACTTGTCCCTGGAGTTGGTTGTCGAGATAGCCGGCGACCCGGTGGTCGTGGCTGTTGGCGATCACGAAAGGGCCGTTGAGACCCGCGTAGGCGCCGACCGAGGACGGCACGACGTGCACCCGGATGTGCGGGTCGGCACACGCCGTGACCAGCGCCCGCAGTTGCTCGTGCATCGTCGTCCGGCCCCCGACCGGCCGGCGGAGGACCGCCTCGTCGACGACGGCAGTGAACTGCGGCGGGTCGTCCCGCTTGAGGATGCCCTGCCGAGCGAGCCGAGCCGCGAGGTGCCGCTCGACGTCGCCCCTGGGAAGCAGGCCGCCGCCGGTGAGCACGGCGCGGGCGTACGCCTCGGTCTGAAGAAGGCCCGGCAGCACGACCGACTGATAGGACCGCAGCGAAACCGCCTCACGCTCGATCTCCTGCCATGGCCGGAACCAGATCGGGTCCCGACGTCTCGATGTGTCCGGCCATATGTCCGCTACGTCCCGGCCGAGGGCTTCCGCCGCCGTGAAGCGGTGCCGCGGGTGTGGGATGCGGCCCTCGGTCAGCCAGCGCGCGACCGTCTTCGGGTCGACGCCGACGCGTTCGGCAAGGGATTCGGTGGTGTGCCCGGTGTCGCTCAGCGCCGCCCGTAGCGCGTCGTTCACGGCCCCTCCATCGGATGTCTCGAATATCCGCCGACCATATAGCTACGCGGTGTACCTGTCCGGTGACGCGCGGAAGGGTGGTCACGCAGGACGGCGCGGCCGGTGGAGGTGAGTGAGCCCGGCGGCCGGCGTCAGTCAGGGGCCGCCTCGACGCCGGAGGCGGGGCGGCCCCCTCCACCGCGAAGGAGGCCCGCCCATGCCGCCCAGCTCCCGCGTCACCGTCGGCGCCACGATCCGCGTCCCCGCCGATTCGTACCGCTTCGGGAAGGGCCCGCTGACCCTGTGGATCACCGAGGTGCTGAGCGTCGTCCCGTTCGAGGGGGCGCAGTGGGCCGAGCTGCGCGGCCACGAGGTGAACCCGGACGGCACGCTCCGTATCCGCCAGCGCTTCGCGTTCGTCCGGGTCGACCGGGCCGTCGCCGTCGAGGTGCCGTCGCGGTGAGCCGCCGCCGGGAGCACGTCCCCACCCGACCCACCTGGCGCTGCCAGGCCTGCGGCATAGCCTGGCCCTGCTCGGCGGCGAAGCTGCGGCTGCTCGCCGAGTACCGCCACGACCGGGCCGCGCTCACCGTCTACCTGGCGACCCTCCAGGTTGAGGCCGCCGAAGAATTGGCCGGTTCCGGCCCCGGCACGTCCCCGGCGGTCCTGATCGACCGGTTCGTCTCCTGGGCTCGCCCACGCGGGTGACGTGGCTCGCGTACGACGAAGGGCCGGCCCGTGCGGGGCCGGCCCTTCGTGTCGCTCTGTCGAGCGGAGGATACGAGATTCGAACTCGTGAGGGTGTTAACCCAACACGCTTTCCAATTCTCCTCGGCCCCATATGCGCTTGATCGGCTCCGTTCGCCACCTTGGCCAACTCGACCGGCCGTTCGTCTGCGCTCGCCTCCGTACGCCAACGAACGAGACGAGAAGTGAGACGAGGCACCCGGGCGTGTGCAGAGACGTTCAGGCGGCCGGACCGATCACCCTCGGGTCGATGAGAGCCGAGGCGATTGTGGCTGGATCTCCGCGATGCTGTCCTCCGCGGCGTCGAGCCGTGCTCGGTTGGCGACACGGCGGGCCTCGGCCATGATCGTACGATGACCATGCCCGCAGCCCTGACCGCATCGCTGCACGACCCCGCCTTCTGGGCGCGTTATCTGTTCGCGCACGAGGGATGGCCCGGCTCGGAGCGCCTCGGCGATCTCGCTGACGTCATCGACGAGCAGGACGACCTTGCCGACGAGGGCGACGAGGGCGACGATGGGTCGGCACCGGAACTGGCGGTCGTGTTCGACGTCGGTGGCGGCCACCGACTCGCGCTCGAGCTCAGCCCGGTCCTCGGGTATCACAGCCTCGGCATCCTCAGTCCGGATGAATCGGAGGCGGTCGAACTGGGCTGGGACGACTGCGCGCACTGGCACCCGTACGCGCTGCGCTGGTCCGAACTCGAGCTGGTCTGCCGGGCAGTGGCCGCACGCGATGCGGAACTGCCGAATCCGGGGCCCGCGCTGGCGCTGCTGTGCCGGTTCGCCGCGGTGTTCGAGGACGATGATGTGGACGGTGCGGTGGCCACGGTGGAGGCCGCCTTCGCCTCGCTGCGCCCGGACGGCTGGACCGGCTACTGGCCGAGCGGCGCCGACTGGCTGGCCCGGTCCGACTTCCGCGGCCAGGGCGTGACATGGCACCGCGACGCGGCCGGCTATCGGTGGGCGGCACAGGGCCTCAACGAGAAGACAGACTTCTACAGCACCCGCATCACCCCACCCGGCACCGACCAGGGCTTCCCGCACGCGCAGCTTCACGGGCTGCTGGCCGCAGCTCAGGCGACCACCGAGGCCCGCTGAGGTCGTGCTGCTTCCCGGGAGTCGTCGTCGCCGGTCTGCGGGTAGAGCATGTCGAGGCGGGCGAGGAGGATGCCCTGATCGATCTGCTGCGGCAGCACCGGGAGGAACAGGACGTCGAGCGCGAGACCGCCGCCCAGCTCTGGCGCGATGAGGGCTGGGTGTTCGCCTCTCCGAACGGCGAAGCGATCCACCAGGCGACCGACTATGACGAGTGGAAACGGCTGCTCAAGCTCGCCGGAGTGCGGGACGGCCGGTTGCACGATGCCCGGCACACCGCCGCCACCGTGCTCCTGGTCCTCGGCGTCTCCGGCCGTGCCGTGATGGGCATCATGGGCTGGTCCAACTCGGCGATGGCGGTCCGATACCAGCACATGACCGATCAGGTGGGCCGGGACATCGCGCAGCAGCTCGGCGGGCTGCTCTGGGGCGACCCGCCGCGTAGGTCGGGGGAAGCCGGCCACGAGCAGCCAGACGGGCCGGAACATGGCAAGTGAGACGACAACTGAGACGAAAGCGACCGTAGAGACGACTCAGGGCCGGTCCCCGGTGGGGCCGGCCCTGTCGTTCGTGCTGCTCAAGCGAGCGGAGGATACGAGATTCGAACTCGTGAGGGTGTTAACCCAACACGCTTTCCAAGCGTGCGCCCTAGGCCTCTAGGCGAATCCTCCGCGAGCCAGGATACAGGTCCCCGGCGGGCCGGCCACCCCACCACCCCCTGAAGATCCACCGGGGTTCGGGTAGGCTGGGTGGCACCTCCCGTGCGGCGGTACCTCGTGAACCTCCCCAGGGCCGGAAGGCAGCAAGGATAAGCGAGCTCTGCCGGGTGCACGGGAGGCCTTTTTTGTCTCCGGGCGCCGGTACCGTACCTGCGGATCAGGTCACGGGGTGGTGGGTGGTCACCCGCGCCTGACCGGCGCAGAATGGCTCGGTCGAGAGGAGGCGGTACGGGTGGCACTGGCCCTTTACCGCAAGTACCGGCCACGCACCTTCGCCGAGGTCATCGGGCAGGAGCACGTCACCGAACCGTTGTCGCAGGCGCTGCGCAGCGGGCGGCTCAACCACGCCTACCTCTTCTCCGGGCCCCGGGGCTGCGGCAAGACCTCCAGCGCCCGGATCCTGGCCCGCTCGCTCAACTGCGAGCAGGGCCCCACCCCGGAGCCCTGCGGCACCTGCGCGTCCTGCCGTTCGCTGGCCACCGACGGCGCGGGCTCGATCGACGTGATCGAGATCGACGCGGCCAGCCACGGTGGCGTCGACGACGCCCGGGAGCTGCGCGAGAAGGCGTTCTTCGCGCCGGCCAGCAGCCGCTTCAAGATCTACGTCATCGACGAGGCGCACATGGTCTCGTCGGCCGGCTTCAACGCCCTGCTCAAGCTGGTCGAGGAGCCGCCGGAGTACGTCAAGTTCATCTTCGCCACCACCGAGCCGGAGAAGGTCCTCGGCACGATCAAGTCGCGGACCCACCACTACCCGTTCCGGCTGATCCCGCCAAAGACGCTCCGGCCGTACCTCGAACAGCTCTGCGAGGCGGAGGGCGTCACCGTCGAGCCGGCCGTCTTCCCGCTGGTGGTGCGCGCCGGTGGCGGTAGCGCCCGGGACAGCCTTTCCGTGCTCGACCAGCTCATCGCCGGTGCCGGTCCGGAGGGCGTCACCTACGCCCGGGCCGCCGCGCTGCTCGGCGTCACCGACTCCGCGCTGATCGACGAGATGTGCGACGCGCTGGCCGCCGGGGACGGCGCCGCCGCGTACGCCACCGTCGACCGGGTGGCCGAGGCCGGGCACGATCCGCGCCGGTTCGCCTCCGACCTGCTGGAACGCCTGCGCGACCTGATCGTGCTCCAGCAGGTCCCCGACGCCGCGGCCAAGGGCCTGATCGACGGCCCGGCCGACCACGTCGAGCGGATGGCCGCCCAGGCCCAGCGGCTCGGCCCGGGCACCCTCTCCCGCTGCGCCGACATCGTGCACAACGGCCTGGTCGACATGCGTGGCACCACCGCGCCCCGGCTGCTGCTGGAGCTGATCTGCGCCCGGATGATGCTGCCCGGCGCGGACGACACCACCGGCGGCCTGCTCCAGCGCCTGGAGCGGATGGAGCGCCGGCTCACCCTGGGTGGCGTCGAGCTGCCGTCGGCCGCCGCCGGCGCCGCGCCGGTCGCCCCCGCTCCCCAGGTACGCCCCGAGCCCGCCCCCGCCGCCCCGAGCGCGCCCGCGCCCGTCGTGGAATCGCGGGAGGTTCCCGCCCCGGCGGCGGACCCGGTCACCCCGCCGGCCGCGCCCCGTCGGGTGCCGCCGGAGGCGGTGATGCCCGACCCGGCCACCCCCGAGCCGCCCCGCCCGGGCAGCAGCTCCCCGGGTGCCCTGGACGCCGTCGCGGTACGCCGTGCCTGGCCGGACATCGTCGGCAAGGTCAACCGGACCAACAAGCGGATCGCGGCGTTGATGCGCGACGCCGTGGTCCGCGACCTCGACGGCGACACGCTGGTGGTGACGGTGAAGTCGTCGGTGCTGGCCAAGATGATGTCCGACCACGCGCAGGTGCTCACCGACGCGCTCTACGAAGAGTTGGGCGGGCGCTGGCAGATCCGCTGCGAGGTGGCCGGCGAGCGGGGCGGGGCGTCGCTCGGCGGCCCACGTGCCGCCGCTCCCGCCCCGGCCCGCCCCACCCCGCCCGTCGTGACCCCGCCCGGCGCACCGGTGACCTCACCCCCGGTCGGCGACGGCCCCGCGACTTCAGCCACCACCGGCGGTGGCCCGGTGCCCTCGCACCCCGCCGGTGGTGGCGCGTCGACCTCGCCCGCTGCCAACGGCGGCCGTGGGCGGCCCGGTGACCCGGTGGCCGCGCACTCCGCCGGCGGTGACCTGGGACCGTCCGGTCGCTCGGACGCCCCGCCTCCGGCCGGTGCCCCGGGACGGACCGGTGGCTCTGCCGCCGCGACCTCGGCCGGTGCGGGAGCTGTCGACGCCGCGCCGGTGGACGACGAGGAGTGGCCCGAGCCGGCCCGGCTGGGTGGCTCCGGGGCAGCTCCCGCCGCGGTTGGTGGCGACGCCGGGGGCGACTGGCCCGAGGCGGCCCGTCCCGGTGGCGCGGCCACCTCGAACACCGGGTCGTCCGGCCCGGCCGCCGTGGTGTCCGGCGGGGCGACGGCCGGCGCGGCACCGGCCGCGTCGACACTGACCGTCGCGCCGAAGCAGTCCGCGCCCCCGTCCGGCAACGGCAACGGCGCACCGGTGAGCAGCGCGATCGCGGCGGCGCGGGCCGCCGCCGCTGCGGCTGGCACCGCGGCCGCGAAGGGTCCGCGTACCGCCCAGGCGAACCGGAAGACCGCCGACGCCGAGTGGGCCGGCGAGCCGCCGTACGACCCGGACTTCGACGGGCCGCTGCGCGGCGGTGGCCGTCCCCAGCCGGCGGCGACCCCGACCTACGAGGGGTTCGACCCGGGCGACGAGCCGCTGGACGAGGTGATCGACGAGCGGACCGCCCGGCAGTCCAGCGAGGAGCAGGCGGTGCAGCTGCTCCGGGAGGCGTTCGGCGCCGAGAAGATCGACGAGGTCGACGCGCGCTGAGCGCGCGCCGGCCACCGAGGACGTGTGCCGCCGCCCGGCTAGGCTGGGCGCGGCCGAGCAGACGAGTGCGAGAAGGAGCCATCCGTGCGCCCAGGTGGACAGCCGAACATGCAGCAGATGCTGAAGCAGGCGCAGAAGATGCAGCAGCAGATCGCCAAGGCGCAGGCCGAGCTGGCCGAGGCCGAGCTGACCGGCACCGCCGGCGGCGGCCTGGTCACCGCGACCGTCTCCGGCGCCGGTGAGATCAAGAGCATCAAGATCGATCCGAAGGCGGTCGACCCGGAGGACGTGGAGACCCTGGAGGACCTGGTCGTCGCGGCCCTGCACAACGCCGCCGAGGCGGCCAAGGAGCTGACCGAGAAGAAGATGGGTCCGGTCGCCGGTGGCATGGGCGGCCTCGGCCTGCCCGGTTTCTGAGCCGGCCGATGTACGAAGGCGCCATCCAGGACCTGATCGACGAGCTGGGCCGGCTGCCGGGCGTGGGCCCGAAGAGCGCCCAGCGGATCGCGTTCCACGTCCTGTCCGCGGACCCGGCCGACGTCAACCGGTTGGCCGGCGCGCTGCGCAAGGTCAAGGAGCTGGTCCGGTTCTGCACCACCTGCTACAACGTGGCCGAGTCCGACCAGTGCCGGATCTGCCGTGACCCGCGCCGCACCGACGAGGTGCTCTGCGTGGTCGAGGAGCCCAAGGACGTGGTGGCCATCGAGCGGACCGGTGAGTTCCGCGGCCGCTACCACGTGCTCGGCGGGGCGATCAATCCGCTCGAGGGTATCGGGCCGGACAACCTGCGCATCCGCGAGCTGATGACCCGGCTCAGCGGCGGCGCGGTCCGGGAGCTGATCCTCGCCACCGACCCGAACACCGAGGGCGAGGCGACCGCGACCTACCTGGCCCTGATGGTCAAGCCGATGGGCATCTCGGTGACCCGGCTCGCCAGCGGCCTGCCGGTCGGCGGCGACCTGGAGTACGCCGACGAGATCACCCTCGGCCGCGCCTTCGAAGGCCGCCGCGCCGTCTGACCGCCGCACGCGCGCCGAGTACCCGATGGGTCCACGCCGACAGGCGTGGACCCATCGCCGTTCCCGCCCCACCAGAGCGCCCGACTCCTTGGACCTCGGCCGCCCCGCCCCCACCATCCCCGCCCCCACCCCGCGTTGATCATGAAGTTAGCGGCGGTGTTGATCTCTTCCACTGCCGCCAACTTCATGATCAACGCGCCCGGCCGGTCTGGTCCGGGGAGATCTTGGACAGTTGTCGTTCGGGGGGAACGGTAAGTGTCCAAGATTCGGTGACGGGGTGGATGTGCCGCTGGCCGGCACCCCCGTGGGGTGCCGGCCAGCGTGTGGTTCAGTGCGGTCAGTTGTTCCAGTGCTTGGCGACGAGGTCGGCGGCCTGCTGCTCCCACTGGGCGTAGTGGAAGGGGTAGGCCGAGACCTG
>NZ_JBAKHS010000032.1:0-49815 GCF_036906795.1 Micromonospora sp. CPCC 205739
GACCACGGCGGCGCGCTCGTCCATGTCGGACTTCTTCGTCGCCGCGATGATCGCCTTCACGTTCTTGACCTGCTCGTCGTTCAGGTCGATGCGCGACTGCTTGCCCTGCACACCGTGCGGAATCAGCTTGCTCTTGTCCGCCTTGTCGGCCTGCACCACCGCCACCGCCTTGGCCTCGACCGGCGCGGCGTGAGCCTCGGTGACCGGGCCGGCGAAGACACCACCGGCGAAAGCCAGACCAGCAATACCGAGAACGCTCTTACGCAGAATGGTCGTGTTCATGGGGGAAGCTCCTTCAGGGGGTTGGCACCCAGGCTCGATGGGGGTCGAGCGGGTGCAAGCACCACGATCAGGCGCTCACAAAGTTCCAAGGGGAAAGTCTTCGTCCGGCAGGTCATCGCGAGCGGGAGGCTCGCGGCGCCGGGACCATGTGTAACGACCGGCTGCCCGCCATCATTCCGGGGCCTCGCACCCCGGCCACGTCATCGGGCCAGGCCAGCGGGATAGCTGCGATCGTCCAGGTGATGTAACGACCCGCCGCCCGCCATCATTCCGGGGCTCGCCATCCCGGGCCGGCCACGTCATCGGGCCACGCAGCCGAGGTTGCTGCTGCGATCGTCCAGTGAATGTAACGACCCCGGGCCGGCCACCATTCCGCCACCAGGGTGCTGCCGACCACGGGACCGCAGACCCGATCCGGGCATGAACCGGACATCGCGCCGAGCGGACGACCGGCCGAACTCGGACACCCCGCCATCGGGGCCCGTCGCCGGGAACGACTTGGCCGGGCGGGCGTCGCGCGCAGCGGGCATCGGTCGGTCCGCTTGGCGGCAGGCGGGGACGGGTGTCCGCGTACCCGAAGAGGAGCCGGCGGGGACGGGCGGTGGCCCGGGGGAGGTTTTGCCGGGTTTTGGGGGGGTCCTGGCCGGTGGGGTGGGAACGGTCCGGGACGGGGTGCCCGGTGTGACAGTCCCGTTTGTCGGCCGATCCGAGGGTGTCAGACCCGGTCACTTGGTGTCGGCTTGATAGCGATTGCCTAACGGGCGTTCCGCTTCTGTGTCTCCTGTCATAGCCTCCCGCTCACGGACCGAGCCATGAACCGGCGTGGTCACGCGGATGACAGAGGTGAGAGATGCAGGCGAGAAGGCTTAGAACGGCTGTGACCCTCGCGGCCGTTGCAGCCCTGGCGGTCGGCGCGGCCGGCTGTGCGGAGAGCGACCGCAGCGACGACAGCGGCGAGGCCAAGACGGGCGGCACCTTCATCTTCGCGGGTGCCGGTGACCCCAAGAACTTCGACCCGATCTTCAACGATGACGGTGAGTCGTTCCGGCCGATCCGGCAGATGTACGACACCCTCATCCAGCACAAGCCGGGCACGGCGGAGCTGCAGGGCGGCCTGGCCGAGAGCTGGGAGCACGACCCCGACGGCAAGGTCTGGACCTTCAAGCTGCGCCAGGGCGTGAAGTTCCACGACGGCACCCCCTTCAACGCCACGGCGGTCTGCTTCAACTTCGACCGCTGGTACAACATGAAGGGCGCCGCCGCCCAGTCGCAGATGATCTACTACATGGACGTCTTCGGCGGCTTCGCGAAGAACGAGAACCCCGACGCCGGCAAGCCGGTCTACAACAAGTGCGAGGCGAAGGACGACGGCACCGCCGTCATCACGCTGAACCAGTACAAGGGCGCGTTCCCCGGCGCCTTCGCGCTGACCGCGCTCTCGATCGCCAGCCCGGACGCCCTGAAGAAGGGCGACGCCGACACGGTCAAGCAGAACGGCGACTCCTTCGAGTACAGCTCGTTCGCGACCAGCACCCCGGTCGGCACCGGTCCGTTCACCTTCGGTGGCTGGGACAAGGCCAAGAACGAGATCACCCTGAACCGGAACCCGGACTACTTCGGGGAGAAGGCCAAGGTCGACAAGCTGATCATCAAGATCATCAAGGACGAGAACACCCGCAAGCAGGAGCTGCGCGCGGGCACCGTCCAGGGCATCGACTTCCCGGCCCCGGCCGACCGCAAGGCGCTCTCCGGTGAGGGCTTCCAGGTCCTCGACCGGCCCGCGTTCAACATCCTCTACCTGGGCATCAACCAGAAGAACCCGAAGCTGAAGGACCTGCGGGTGCGCCAGGCGATCGCCTACGCCCTCAACCGTCAGCAGCTCGTGCAGACCAAGGGCCCGGGTGGCACCAAGGTCGCCGACGAGTTCATGCCGGACACCGTGCTCGGCTACGCCCCGGACGTGCAGAAGTACGAGTACAACCCGGAGAAGGCCAAGCAGCTGCTCAAGGAGGCCGGCGCCGAGGGTCTGACCCTCAACTTCTACTACCCGCCGGACGTCTCGCGGCCGTACATGCCGAACCCGCAGGAGATCTTCACCGTCCTCGCCAACGACCTGCAGGCCGTGGGCATCAAGGTCAACGGTGTGCCGCGCCCGTGGAACGGTGGCTTCAAGGACGACGTGCAGCAGTTCGGCAAGCAGGACCTGCACATCCTGGGCTGGACCGGTGACTACAACGACCCGGGCAACTTCGTCGGCACGTTCTTCGGCCGGGGCAAGGTCGAGTTCGGCGACCAGGCGATGACCGAGATGTTCGACGCCATCGCCAAGGCCGACGCCACCGTCGACGAGGCGGCCAAGAAGGCGGCCTGGGAGCAGGTCAACCGGGACATCGCCGCCAAGTGGCTGCCGGCCGTGCCGGTCTGGCACGCCCCGCCGGCCATCGTCGTCACCAAGGACGTCAAGGGCGTGGTTGCCAGCCCGCTGACCGACGAGCGGTTCAACACGGTCAGCGTCAGCAAGTGACGTACGTCGGCTGACGCCGTAGGCGCGAATCGGCCCGGGTCGGGGGCTCCACCCCGGCCCGGGCCGATTCCGCGAACATCGAGAGTCTGGTGTGTGAGAGATGTTGCGAGTCATAGTCCGCCGCCTGCTGCAGCTGGTGGTGACCCTGATAGCGCTGTCGGCGCTGATCTTCATCTGGCTGCGGAACCTGCCCGGCGGCCCGGTGGAGGCGCTGCTCGGCGAGCGGGCCACCCCGGAACGCCGCGCCCTGCTGATCAAGGCGCTCGGCTACGACCAGCCGATCCTGGTGCAGTACGGCAAGTTCATGCAGCGGGTCCTCACCGGGGACTTCGGCAACTCCATCCGGTCCGGTGATCCGGTCACGGAGGTGATCGGACGAGCCTTCCCCGCCACCATCGAGCTGGCCCTCGCCGCGATGATCATCGCGGTGGGTCTGGGTGTCCCGCTCGGCTACCTCGCCGCCCGCTGGCGCGGTCGCTGGCCGGACAACCTGACCATCGCCGGCACCCTGCTCGGCATCTCGATCCCGATCTTCTTCCTGGGCTACCTGCTCAAGGACGTCTTCACCCAGAACATCCACTGGTTCCCGCCCTCCGGGCGGGTCACCACCGGGCTGGACAACACCGAGGTCACCGGCTTCTTCGTCCTCGACAGCCTGCTCACCCGGGAGTTCGACGCCACCGCCGACGCGCTCTGGCACCTGATCCTGCCGGCGGTCACGCTGGCCACCATCCCGCTCGCGGTGATCGTGCGGATCACCCGGGCCAGCGTGCTCGACGTGCTCAACGAGGACTACGTGCGCACCGCCGAGGCCAAGGGCCTGCGGCACCGCACCATCCGGGGCCGGCACATCCTGCGCAACGCCCTGCTGCCGGTGGTCACCACCATCGGCCTGCAGACCGGCGCGCTGCTCTCCGGCGCCGTGCTCACCGAGAAGGTCTACAACTGGGGCGGGCTCGGCACGCTGATCACCGACTCGATCACCGGCGGCCGGGACTACCCGGTGCTCCAGGCGATCATCCTGCTCGCCGCGCTGGTCTTCGTGATGGTCAACCTGCTGGTCGACCTCTCCTACGCCTTCATCGACCCCCGGGTGCGTGTGCGATGAGCGAGCAGATCACGGCCGGGTACCCCACCGGCGAGCGAAGCGAGGCGACGGCATGAGCGAACGCAGTATCGGCCTGCTCGGCGACCGGAAGAAGGCGCGGCTGGAGGAGCTGGCCCGGGCCAGCGCCGAGAAGGGCGGCGTCAGCCTCTTCCGCGACGCGCTGCGCCGGCTCCGCCGCAACCCGGTGGCCATCATCGGCGCCGCCATCGTCGGGCTGTTCGTCCTGGTGGCGGTCTTCGCCCCGCTGATCGCCCCGCACGACCCCGTGCAGCGCTTCGACGAGCTGACCAGGAACCTCACCGTCGACAGCATCCCGGGCGCCAGCGCGGAGCACCCGCTGGGATCCGACCCGCTGGGCCGCGACTTCCTGTCCCGCCTGATCCACGGCAGCCGGCAGACCCTCTTCGTCGGTGTCCTCGCCACCCTGATCGGCCTCAGCCTCGGCGTGCTGCTCGGCGCGATCGCGGGTGCCTTCGGCGGCTGGGTCGACGTCGTCCTGATGCGGCTCACCGACGTGATGCTGGCGCTGCCCAGCCTGCTGCTGGCGATCACCCTGGTCGCCATGGCCAGCCGGTCCAGCCAGTGGACGGTCATCTTCGCGGTGGCCATCGTCAACGTGCCGATCTTCGCCCGGCTGCTGCGCGGGTCGATGCTCGCCCAGCGGGAGAGCGACCACGTGCTCGCCGCCCGGGCGCTCGGCGTCAAGGAACGCAACATCGTGCTCCGGCACATGCTGCCCAACTCGCTGACCGCGGTGATCGTGCAGGCCACGCTCACCTTCGCGGTGGCGATCCTGGACGCCGCCGCGCTCTCCTTCCTCGGCCTCGGCGACCCGGACATCAACCGCGCCGAGTGGGGCCTGATGCTCGGCGTGGACGGCCAGCGCTACTTCGACGTCCGCCCCGAGCTGGCCTACTTCCCGGCGCTCGCCATCATCGTGGTCGCGCTCGGCTTCACCCTCCTCGGTGAGGCGATGCGCGAGGCCATCGACCCGAAGAACCGGCGGTGACGGCGGTGCGGCGGACCAGCACGGCCGGCGGAGACCGCCGGCGAGCGCGAGGAGTCAGCGTGCGAGCTCCGCAGTCGCGCGCACAGGACCAGTGCAGTGAGGAAGTGACCCGATGAGCCTGCTCGACGTACGCGACCTGAGCGTGGTGTTCCAGCGGCGGGGCGAGCGGCCGTTCACCGCCGTCGACAAGGTGAGCTTCAGCGTGGAGCCGGGGCAGACCGTCGGTCTGGTCGGCGAGTCCGGCTGCGGCAAGAGCGTGACCAGCCTGGCGATCATGGGCCTGCTGCCCAAGCGGGGCAATCAGGTCAGCGGCGAGGTGCTCTTCGACGGCACCGACCTGCTCAAGCTCCGCGCGGACGACATGCGGGACCGGCGCGGCCGGGACATCGGCATGATCTTCCAGGACCCGCTCTCCTCGCTGAACCCGGTGGTCCCGATCGGCGTGCAGGTGGCCGAGGTGCTGGAGCGGCACCAGGGGATGGACCGGAAGAAGGCGCTGCGGGAGGCCAAGGAGCTGCTCGACGCGGTCGGCATCCCCGACCCGGACCGGCGGCTCAAGGAGTATCCGCACCAGATCTCCGGCGGCATGCGGCAGCGCGCGCTGATCGCCATCGCGCTGGCCTGCAAGCCGCGGCTGCTGATCGCGGACGAGCCGACCACCGCGCTGGACGTGACCATCCAGGCGCAGATCCTCACCCTGCTCAAGCAGCTGGTCGACGAGACCGGCACCGCGCTGATCATGATCACGCACGACCTGGGCGTGGTGGCCGGCCTCTGTGACACGGTCAACGTGCTCTACGGCGGCAGGGTGGTGGAGCGGGCCGCCCGGCACGAGCTGTTCGCCCGGGCCCGGCACCCGTACACCCATGGGCTGCTCAGCTCGGTGCCCCGGCTCGACTCGCCGCGTGGCGAGCGGCTGCACGCCATCCGCGGCTCGGTGGCCGACAACATCCCGTGGCCCGAGGGGTGCGCCTTCGCGCCCCGCTGCGACAACGTCGTGGACGCCTGCCTGGAGGGCCCGCCCCCGCTGGAGCCCACCGCCACCGGCGGCGACCTTCGCTGCAACAACCCCGTTTCCGAGGAGGTGGCGGTCCCGTGACCGAGCGGACCGGACCACTGGTCGAACTGCGCGACCTCAAGGTCCACTTCCCGATCAAGAGCGGCCTGCTCTTCGACCGCACCGTCGGGTACGTCTACGCCGTCGACGGCGTCTCGCTCTCCATCCAGGCGGGTGAGACGTACGGGCTGGTCGGCGAGTCGGGCTGCGGCAAGTCGACGCTCGGCCGGGGCCTGCTGCGGCTGGTCGAGCCGACCGACGGCGAGATCGTCTTCGACGGCACCGACGTCCGGCAGCTCAAGGGCGAGAAGATGCGCCTGGCCCGGCGCCGGATGCAGATGATCTTCCAGGACCCGCTGTCCAGCCTGGACCCCCGGCAGTCGGTGGAGTCCCTGCTGGTCGAGGGGCTCAAGGCGCACGGCCTCGCCGACGACAAGGCGGCGACGAGCCGGCGGCTGCGGGAGACCCTGGAGGCCGTCGGCCTGCCCGCGTCGGCGCTGAGCAAGTACCCGCACGAGTTCTCCGGCGGCCAGCGCCAGCGGATCGGCATCGCCCGGGCGCTGGTGCTCAACCCGGAGCTGATCGTCGCCGACGAGCCGGTGTCGGCGCTCGACGTGTCTATCCAGGCGCAGGTGCTCAACCTGCTGGAGGACCTGCAGAACGAGCGCGGTCTGACGTACCTGATCATCGCGCACGACCTGGCGGTGGTCCGGCACATCGCCGACACGGTGGGCGTGATGTACCTGGGTGGCCTGGTGGAGGAGGCGTCCAGCGACGACCTCTACCGGGAGCCGATGCACCCGTACACGAAGGCGCTGATGTCGGCGGTGCCGGTGCCGGACCCGCTGGTGGAGGACCGCCGCGAGCGGATCCTGCTCGCCGGCGACCTGCCCTCGCCGACCAACCCGCCGTCCGGGTGCCGTTTCCACACCCGGTGCCCGTGGGCGCAGCCGACCCGCTGCGCCGACGAGCGGCCGGCGCTGCGTGAGGTGGTCGGCGGGCACCGGGTCGCCTGCCACTACGCCGAGGAGATCGCGGCCGGGCGGATCCGGCCGCACGAGGTCGAGCCGGAGCTGGTCCGGCCGGACGACGGTGGGGCGCCGGGCGACACCGGTGAGCTGATCCCGACTCCGTGAGCACGCGCCGAGGCCCCCGACCCCGCAGGGTCGGGGGCCTCGGTCCGTCTCAGCCCTCCGGGCGGTGGAGCAGAGCGACCGCGACGGCGTGCACGGCGTCCAGCCCGGCCGGGTCGACCAGCGCGGCCTTCCCGCCGGTCACCGCGTACCACTCGTCGGCGTCCTTGTACTGCACGGAGAGGGTGACCTGGCCGTCGGCGTACCGGGTCTTCAGCGTCAGTTCGCCGGTGACCACGCCGACCTCGTCGGTCATCACCCCGCCGGGCCCGGCCATCAGGTCCGCGGTCAGCTCCCGGGGTGATCCGCGATCACCGGCGTCGGCGCTCATGCCCGCCCCGGGCACGGCGGCGGGCGCCGCCGGGTGCCCGTCGGCGGTCATCCCGGCGGTGGCGGCGGTCGTGCCGGCCTCGCCGCTGCCGGTCGCGGCGGCCGCGTTCTCCCCGCCGGCGTCGGGCGCCTGCTCCGGCGCGGGGGTCGCCCCCGCCCCGGTCACGGCTTGTTCGCCCATGTGCAACCCTCCAACATGTCGCTGAGGGCGGCCTTCTCGGCGCTGGTCACCGTCAGCCGCCAGTGATGCTTGACCGTCACCCAACTCTCGGCGTACTTGCACCAGTACGACCGGTTCGCCGGTTTCCACTGCGACGGGTCCTGGTCACCCTTTGCCCGGTTCGAGGACGCGGAAACCGCGATGAGCTGCGGACGGGTCAGGTCGTTGGCGAACTCGCCGCGCTTGGCGTCGTCCCACTCGTTCGCGCCCGAGCGCCAGGCGTTGGCCAGCGGCACCATGTGGTCGACGTCCACGTCGGAGGGATCGGTGAAGGTGCGCCCGTCGTAGACGCTCTCCCAGTGCCCGGCGACCACGTTGCAGCCGGAGAGGCGGATGTCCTCGCCGTCGCGCTTGAGCACGCTGTCCCGGACGTCGCAGTTGGTGCCGGTGTCCCGCCAGTGCGGGAAGCGCTCGCGGCTGTAACCGCGCATCGAGCCGGCCTTGGCGACGGTCAGCTCGGCGAGCTGCTCACCGACGTTACCGGCGCTGCTCGGCGGGGCCTCCGGCTCGTCGAGCGAGACATCGCAACCGCCGACGCCGAGGGCGAGCGCCGCGGCGAGCGCGACGGCCGCCGTCCCACGGGCTCCTGATCTGGTACGCACAGACGACACCTCTCCAGCTTGCGGGCTCTCGGCGATCCCGCACAGTACCCGGGCGGGGTTTCGGCGTTTCGTGGAATCTCCCACGCGGCGCGGGCAGATTGGTACCCATGCCCACACCCGCTCACGCGTTGCGGATGCGCAGTGGCGCCGGTCGGGGTGCCCTGCTGGCGGCGACCCTCGCGTCCGGAATGGTCTTCCTGGACAGCACGGCGGTCAACGTCGCACTGCCCCGGCTCGGCGCCGAACTCGACGCGACCGTCGCGGATCTGCAGTGGACGGTCAACGGCTACCTGCTGACGCTGGCCGCGTTCGTGCTGCTGGGCGGGGCGCTCGGGGACCGCTTCGGCCGACGCCGGCTCTTCCTGCTCGGGGTGGTCTGCTTCGCCGGTGCCTCCGTTTTCTGCGGCCTGGCCCAGGGCCCCGGCTGGCTGGTCGCCGCCCGGATCCTCCAGGGGGCCGGCGGGGCGCTGCTCACCCCGGGCTCGCTCAGCGTGCTCCAGGCCAGCTTCCACCCGGACGACCGGGGCCGGGCCATCGGCGCGTGGTCCGGGCTGTCCGGGGTGTCCACCGCGCTCGGCCCGTTCCTCGGCGGCTGGCTGGTCGACGTGTTCTCCTGGCGGTGGATCTTCTTCATCAACCTGCCGCTGGCGGTGGCGGTGATCCTGGCGGCGCTGCGCTGGGTCCCGGAGAGCCGCGACGAGAACGCCTCACGCAGCGGGGGGAAACACTTCGACGTGCTGGGGGCGCTGCTCGGCGCCCTCGGCCTGGCCGGCGTCACGTACGCGCTGATCGACGCCCCGGCGCGGGGCGTCCGCTCGCTCCCGGTGCTGGTGGCCGCGCTGGTCGGCGTACTGGGCGCGGTGGTCTTCGTGCTGGTGGAGCGGCGCCGGGGCGACGCCGCGATGCTCCCCACCGGGCTGTTCACCAGCCGGCTCTTCTCGGTGCTCAACCTGTTCACCGTGATCGTCTACGCGGCGCTCGGCGGGTCCACCTTCTTCTTCGCCGTCTACCTGCAGAACGTGGTCGGCTGGTCGGCGCTGCGCACCGGCCTGGCCACCGTCCCGATGACCCTGGTGCTGCTGGTCGGCTCGGCCCGGGCGGGTGCCCTGTCGGCGCGGATCGGGCCCCGGCTGCCGCTGACCGTCGGCGCGGTCGTCGCCGCCGCGGGCCTGCTGCTGCTGCGCCAGGTCGGTCCGGGTGCCTCGTACTGGGTGGACGTGCTGCCCGGGGTGCTCCTGTTCGGGTTGGGGCTGACTCTGGTGGTGGCGCCGCTGACCGCCTCGGTGCTGGCCGCGGTCTCCGACCGGTTCGCCGGGGTGGCGAGCGGCTTCAACAACGCCGCGTCCCGGGTGGGCGGCCTGCTCGCGGTGGCCGCGCTGCCGCTGCTGGTCGGGCTCACCGGCACCGGCTACGCGCAGGCGGCCGAGCTGACCCCCGCGTACCGGGGGGCGATGGCCTGGTGTGCCGGGCTGATGCTGGCCGGAGCGGCCACGGCCGGCCTGCTCGTGCACCGGCCACCGCGGGCGGCCCCGCCGTCGCCGCCCGCGTCCACCCCGCCGGAGCGGTGACGATGTTTCGCTATGGCTGGTCGACCGGAGTCGTTCCGGTCTGACCGAGCTGCGCGGCAGGGCCCGGCCGGAGCCGGACCCTGCCGCGTGTCTCAGCCGCGGGCGCGGTTGACCGCGCTGGTGACCGCCTTCACCGAGGCGGTGACGATGTTGGCGTCCATCCCGACGCCCCACACCGTACGACCGTCGACCTCGCACTCGACGTACGCGGCGGCCTGCGCGTCACCGCCGGAGGAGAGCGCGTGCTCGTGGTAGTCGAGCACGCGTACCGCCACGCCGACCGCCTGGAGCGCGTTGACGTACGCGTCGATCGGGCCGTTGCCGACCGCGGCGAGCGTGCGGCACTCCCCGCCCAGGCCCACCTCGGCCTCGATCTCGACCTTGCCCTCGGCGGTGCCGATCGTGTAGCCGGCCAGCGTGACGGCCGGGTCGCTCTGGTGGTCGAGCAGGTAGTGCCGCGCGAAGATCTCCCACATGCTGCCCGGGTCGACCTCGCCGCCGTCGTGGTCGGTGACCTGCTGGACCACCCCGGAGAACTCGATCTGGAGCCGGCGCGGCAGGTCGAGCTGGTGCTCGGTCTTCATGATGTACGCGACGCCGCCCTTGCCGGACTGCGAGTTGACCCGGATGACCGCCTCGTAGGTGCGGCCCAGGTCCTTCGGGTCGATCGGCAGGTACGGCACCGCCCACTGCTGCTGGTCGACCGGCACCCCGGCCGCCGCCGCGTCCGCGGCCAGGGCGTCGAAGCCCTTCTTGATCGCGTCCTGGTGGGAGCCGGAGAACGCGGTGTAGACCAGGTCGCCCGCGTACGGGTGGCGCTCGTGCACCGGCAGCTGGTTGCAGTACTCGACGGCCCGCTTGACCTCGTCGATGTTCGAGAAGTCGATCATCGGGTCGATGCCCTGGGAGAACAGGTTCAGCCCCAGCGTCACCAGGTCCACGTTGCCGGTGCGCTCGCCGTTGCCGAAGAGGCAGCCCTCGATCCGGTCCGCGCCGGCCAGCAGGCCCAGCTCGGCGGCGGCCACCCCGGTGCCCCGGTCGTTGTGCGGGTGCAGGCTCAGCACCAGGCTGTCCCGCCGGGGCAGGTGCCGGTGCATCCACTCGATCGAGTCGGCGTACACGTTCGGCATGGCCATCTCGACGGTGGCCGGCAGGTTGACGATCAGCTTGCGGTCGGGGGTCGGGTCGACCACCTCGATGACCTTGGCGCAGACCTCCAGCGCGTACTCCAGCTCGGTGCCCGTGTACGACTCCGGCGAGTACTCGTAGTGGATGTCGGTGTCCGGGGTGTGGATCTCGGCGTACTTCTGGCAGAGCCGCGCACCCTGGGTGGCGATGTCGGTGATGCCGTCGCGGTCCAGCCCGAAGACCACCCGGCGCTGCAGCGTCGAGGTGGAGTTGTAGAAGTGCACGATCGCCCGCCGGGCACCGCGCAGCGACTCGAACGTCCGGTCGATCAGGTGCTCCCGGCACTGGGTGAGCACCTGGATGGTGACGTCCTCCGGGATCAGGTCCTGCTCGATCAGCTGCCGGACGAAGTCGAAGTCGGTCTGGCTGGCCGAGGGGAAGCCGACCTCGATCTCCTTGTAGCCCATCTGCACCAGCAGCTGGAACATCCGGCGCTTGCGCTCCGGGGACATCGGGTCGATCAGGGCCTGGTTGCCGTCGCGCAGGTCGACCGCGCACCAGCGGGGCGCGACCTCGACGTGCCGGGTCGGCCAGGCGCGGTCCGGCAGGTCGATCCGGAATTGCTGCTGGTACGGCTGGTAACGGCGGAACGGCATCCGGCTGGGGCGCTGCCGGGCGATCGGATCGGTTTCGGCGTCAGTGGCGGGTTGAGCCATGGCGGAGTGCTCCCGTGGGTCATGTCGGGCGTCAGCAATCGGAAGGTGTCGGCGAGTGCCGGGCGACGGTGCCCGGGCGGTGCCGAGGGGAAGTTCGGATCTGCTGGACGGCGCGGTTCGACTCCGCGACGAGGTGCCGGCCGGTCAGGCCTCGTCGCGGCGACCAAGGAGGAGGTACGCCTGCCACATGACAAGGTCACCCTACGTGGTGAGACGGGGGGTGGGAAGGCAGGTCCGGACTCTGGGATCGGAGTCACGGCGGCCGCGGCGGGTCAGCGCAGCAGCAAGGCGTGCACCGGCTGCCGGTGGCGCAGCGCGGTCTCGCGTCGCCGCAGTTCCTCGGGCAGGTCGAACGGGTCACCGAGCCGGCCGACGGCCGCCACCACCAGCGGGCGTACGGCGGGCGGCAGGTCCAGGTCGGCGCAGAGCGCGGCGCGGTCGAAGCGGGTGAGCTGGTGCACGTGCAGGCCGAGCGCGGTGGCCTGCACGGTGAGGTGGGCCATCGCCTGTCCCAGGTCGTACGCGGCCCGCTCCGGGTCGGTGCCGGCGTGCGCGCCCACCACCAGGGCGGCGGCGTGCCGCGCCCAGCGCTGGTCGCGTTCGGGAAGGCTGACCAGGATTCGCTTCCAGCTCTCGTCGTCCCGGTGGCCGAGGGCGAAGCGCCAGGGCTGGGCGTTGCCCGCCGACGGGGCCCAGCGGGCGGCCTCCAGCAGCGAGGACGCCTCGTCCCCGGTCAGCTCGGCAGCCGGGTCGAAGGCGCGGGGGCTCCAGCGGAAGGCGAGCAGCGGGGTGAGGTCGACCATGCGAAGAGCGTCCCGTATGGGCGATTCGTCCAGCCGGGCGGGTGGGGCAAATGTGGTCAAGCACACCCGTAACGCCGCACCGGGTCAGGACGTTCCCGCGCTCGGGGCGTCGGTCGGCGTGGGGGCGTCCAGGCCCAGTGGCTCGGCGTTCACCACCGGCCCGGCCAGCGGGACGGTGGCCGGTGCCGGCCCGGGCGGCCCGGCCAGGGTGAGCGTGCCGAGGGCGGCGCGGACGTAGGTGGGCGTCCCGTCCGGCTCGTAGCAGTAGATCCCGACGTCCAGCGGCGGGTTGAGCGAGGCGGAGGTGGTCTCCACCGCGTAGCAGGTGCCGGCCACGCCCGGGGGCGCCCCGGCGGGGGAGACCGCGAGCGGGGTACGCCGGTCGGTGAGCACCTCCAGCCAGTCGGTGAACGGGTGCTGCACCCGGGGGTCCAGCGAGCGCGGCACGGAGTCGCCCCGGTCGCCGATACGGACACAGCTCGCGGCCTCGGGGCGGCCGGCCGACGGGAGGCCGCACTGGAAGAGCCCGTCCGCGGTGGTGGCCAGCGACACGTCGGCCGTACCGCCGAGCGCGCCCGCCGGTACGTCGACCCGCCAGGTCCCGTCCGCTGCGCTGATCACCGTGACGTCCCGGGTCGCTCCGTCGGTGCCGGTGAGCGTGTAGCGGGCGGTGAGGTGGCGGTCCCGCGCCGCCGCCGCCAGCGCGGCCAGCCCGTCCCGGGCGGCGTCCACCTCGGCCGGACCCGGGCCGGCCGAGCCGGCGGTGGGTGCCGGGGTCGGCCGGTCGGCGGTGCAGGCGGCGAGGAGCACCGGCAGGAGCAGGGCCAGGGCACCGATCGACCGGCGCGCCACGCGTGGATGGGCATGCACCCGGTCATTCTGCGCCGCGCGCCCGCCGCTCACGGACCCGTGCGGCCGAGGGTCGACCGGCGTGTCGGCGGGGGCCGGCGCGACCGCCGTGGGCAGGCCGTCGACCTGCCGTTTCCGCCGGATGGTGGGATCACCCGACCCGTCCTCGCGTACCGCCCGATACCCTGGACAGGTCTGACACGCGCCGCCGGACCATTCGACCCGGCGGCGTCGGCACGCTCAGGGTCGTCGCTGGGAGGGAGTGCACCGTCGTGGCACTCGTGGTGCAGAAGTACGGCGGATCCTCCGTCGCCAACGCCGAGCGCATCAAGCGGGTCGCGGAGCGGATCGTCGCCGCCCGCAAGGCCGGCGACGACGTCGTGGTGGTGGTCTCCGCGATGGGCGACACCACCGACGAGCTGCTCGACCTGGCCAACCAGGTCAGCCCGCTGCCGCCGGGCCGCGAGCTCGACATGCTGCTCACCGCCGGGGAGCGGATCTCCATGGCGCTGCTCGCCATGGCCATCCACAACCTGGGGTACGAGGCGCGCTCCTTCACCGGCTCGCAGGCCGGTGTCATCACCACCTCGGTGCACGGGCGGGCGCGGATCATCGACGTCACCCCGGGCCGGCTCAAGGGCGCGCTCGACGAGGGCGCGGTGGTGATCGTCGCCGGTTTCCAGGGCGTCTCGCAGGACACCAAGGACGTCACCACGCTGGGCCGGGGCGGCTCGGACACCACCGCCGTGGCGCTCGCCGCCGCGCTGCGCGCCGACGTCTGCGAGATCTACACCGATGTGGACGGCATCTTCAGCGCCGACCCGCGCATCGTGCCGAACGCCCGGCACATCAAGCAGATCACCTACGAGGAGATGCTGGAGCTGGCCGCCTGCGGCGCCAAGGTGCTGCACCTGCGCAGCGTGGAGTACGCGCGGCGCGCGGGGTTGCCGATCCACGTCCGTTCGTCATACTCGACCAACACCGGCACCATGGTCACCGGATCGATGGAGGACCTTCCCGTGGAACAGGCACTGATCACCGGGGTCGCCCACGACCGCAGTGAAGCCAAGATCACCATCGTCGGCGTGCCCGACGAGCCCGGTGCCGCCGCGAAGATCTTCGACACCGTGGCCGGCGCCGAGATCAACATCGACATGATCGTGCAGAACGTCTCCACCGAGGGCACCGGCCGCACGGACATCTCGTTCACGCTGCCCAAGACCGACGGTCCCACCGCCATGGCCGCGCTCAGCAAGATCCAGGAAGCGGTCAAGTTCCGCGGCCTGCTCTACGACGACCACGTCGGCAAGGTGTCGCTGATCGGCGCCGGCATGCGGTCGCATCCCGGTGTCGCCGCCGGCTTCTTCGCCGCGCTCGGCGCCGCCGGGGTCAACATCGAGATGATCTCCACCTCGGAGATCCGGGTCTCCGTGGTGTGCCGGGACACCGACCTCGACAAGGCGGTCCGGGCCATCCACGACCAGTTCGAGCTGGGCGGCGACTCCGAGGCCGTGGTCTACGCGGGGACGGGACGGTAGCGCCCGTGTCGGCGCAGCCCACGCTCGCCGTCGTCGGGGCGACCGGCGCCGTCGGAACGGTGATGTGCGATCTGCTCTCCTCCCGGCGCAACGTCTGGGGTGAGATCCGGCTGCTCGCCTCGGAACGCTCGGTCGGGCGCACGCTGCGCTGCCGGGGCGAGGAGTTGACCGTCGGGGCGCTCACCCCGGAGGCGTTCGACGGCGTCGACGTGGCCATGTTCGACGTGCCGGACGAGGTCTCCGCCGAGTGGGCGCCGGTCGCGGTGCGGCGCGGGGCGGTCGTGGTCGACAACTCGGGCGCCTTCCGGATGGACCGCGACGTGCCGCTGGTGGTCCCGGAGATCAACCCCGAGCAGGTACGCAACCGGCCCAAGGGGATCATCGCCAACGCCAACTGCACCACCCTCGCCATGATCGTGGCGATCGCTCCGCTGCACCGCGAGTACGGGCTGCGCGAGCTGGTGCTCGCCTCGTACCAGGCGGTGTCGGGGGCGGGGCAGGCCGGCGTGGACGCGCTGCACCTGCAGCTCGGCAAGATCGCCGGCGACCGGGTGCTGGGCTCCCGCCCCGGCGACGTGCGCCAGGCGGTCGGCGACGAGCTCGGTCCGTTCCCCGCGCCGCTGGCGCTGAACGTGGTGCCGTGGGCCGGGTCGTTCGCCGACCTCGGGTGGTCGTCCGAGGAGATGAAGGTCCGCAACGAGTCACGCAAGATCCTCGGCCTGCCCGACCTCAAGGTCTCCGCGACCTGCGTACGGGTGCCGGTGGTGACCGGCCACTCGGTGGCGATCCACGCGGTCTTCGCCACCGAGGTCGATGCCGAGGGCGCCCGGGAGGCGCTGCGCAACGCCCCCGGCGTGATCCTGGTCGACGATCCCGCCGCCGGCGAGTTCCCGATGCCGATCGACGCGGTCGGCACCGACCCGTCCTGGGTCGGCCGGATCCGGCGCGCCCTGGACGACCCGCGCGCCCTGGACCTCTTCGTCACCGGCGACAACCTCCGCAAGGGCGCGGCCCTGAACACCGCCCAGATCGCCGAACTCCTCGCCAAGGAACTGACCCGCCCCTAACCTCCACCGGGGGCCGTTTTCAGAGAAAGGGGCCCTATCCAGCCGCTGGATAGGGCCTCTTCTCTGAAAGTGCGGGGAGGGGGCGGGGTCAGGCGGCAGCGAGGCGGACGCCGTCGCGGCCGTGGCGCTTGACGGCGTAGAGGGCCTGGTCGGCGCGGCGGAGGGTGATCTCCGGGGACTCGCCGGGCTGGGGAAGGGCCACGCCGACGCTGATGGTGCGGCCGGTACGCCGGGCCGCCTCGGTCAGCCGCTCGGCGATCCGGACCGCCTCGTCGGGGCGGCTCACCTCGATCACCGCCACGAACTCGTCGCCGCCGATCCGGTACAGCTCGTCGCCCTGGCGCAGCGCCCCCTCCAGGGCCCGGGCCAACCCGACCAGCAGCCGGTCACCGGCCTGGTGGCCGTACGTGTCGTTGACCGTCTTGAACCCGTCCACGTCGATGGCCAGCAGGGCCGTACGCCCCGGCGTGGCCGCCCTGATCCGTTGCCCGAACGGCCCGGTGTGCCGCAGCCCGGTGAGCGGGTCGGAGCTGGCCTGCTCGCGGAGCCGGACCAGCGTACGGAGCCGTTCCAGCGCCCCCCAGGCCTGCCCGGCCAGCAACTCGATCAGGTTGACCGTGGTCGGGTCCGGCCGCAGCAGCCGCTCGTCGGCGACCAGCAGCACCGCGCCGGCGTCGGGCCGGCCGACCGGCACGGACACCAGCGTGCGTACCCCGGCCCGGGCCAGCGGTGCGTACTCGTCGGTCGGTGGGTGGCCCGCCTCGCCCAGCGTGTACGCGGTGCCGTGCCGGTGGGCGCGGGCCACCAGCCGGGCGAGTGGCCCCGGGCCGGCCTCGGTCAGCTCGGCCCGGACGCGGGACTCCAGCTCGCCCGGCTCGCCGGTCGGGGCGCCGAGCCGGGAGCCGCGTCGGCCGGTGAGCACCAGCACGGCGGCGGAGAGGGTGGAGACGTCCCGGGCCGCGGTGAGCGCCGCGGCCATCAGGTCCCAGTCGGTGGGGGCGGAGGTGAAGGCGGTGGCGTGCCGCAGCAGCTTCTCGCTGCGGCTCTCGGCCGGCGGTCCGCCGAGCGCCATGATCCGGGCGCCGAGCCGACCGGCCAGCCGTTCCGCGGTCTCCCGCCACCGCCCCAGCTCGGCCGGGCCGCTCCACTGCAGGTCGAGCACCCCGATCGGGCGGCCGGCCGGGTCGAGCACCGGTACGCAGATCTCGGCGGTGACGTCCGGGCGCAGCGGGAGGTAGTCCGGGTCGGCGGCGACGTCGGGCACCGTGGCCCCCTCGCCGGAGGCGTAGACCCGGCCGACGATGCCGGACTTCGGCGGGACGGTGGAGAAGACCTGCCAGGATCCGGTGGCGGCGACGCAGCGCAGCCGGTCGTGGACCTGGAGCAGCACGGAGATCGTCGCCGGGGCGTACCGGGCGAGCGCGGTGACGGTCCACTGGCACGCCTCGACGGCGCTGGACGCCATCGGCAGGCGGACCGTGACGTCGCGGACGACTCGCTCGTGATCCACGTTCTTCCAGGTGGGGGAGGGCCCGGCCGGTGCCGGGGCTGCGATCAAGCGTACTCAGCCCGCGGCGGTCCGCCCACGCGGAAGATCATCCGCCGTTCGTACACATGTGCCATCCACAGGCTGTGGACAGGGCCTGTGGGCTGCGCGACCGCCCCCGCCGGGAGCGGGCCCGGGTTAGCGTGAAGGTCCCGGTCGCAGTGGAGGAGCCATGCTCATCGCCCAGCTGAGTGACCCGCACGTCACCACCGGAGTGCTCGGCGCCGTGCCCGCCGCCGGCCTGCACCGCGCGCTCGGCCGGGTGCTGGCGCTGCGCCCCCGCCCGGACTGCGTGGTGATCACCGGCGACCTGGTCGCCCAGGGCCGCCCCGACGAGTACGCGGCGCTGCGCGAGGTGATCGGGCCGTACCCGCTGCCGGTGCACCTGGTCGCCGGCAACCACGACGACCGGGAGTCGCTGCTGGACGCCTTCGGCGGCACGCCCTGCCTCGGTGGCGGCTTCTCCGCGTACTACCACGTCGACCACCCGGAGGTGACCGTCGTGGTGCTCGACTCGCTGACCCCCGGCGAGGGCGGTGGCCGGCTCGGCGAGGACCAGCTCGGCTGGCTCGACGGGGTGCTGGCCGGCCGCCCGGAGGTGCCCGCCGTGATCTGCGTGCACCACCCGCCGGTCGCCGTCGGCGTCCCGGCCGCCGACGCCATCCGGCTCGCCGACGGTGAGGCGCTCGCCGAGGTCGTCCGCCGGCACCCCCACGTGGTACGCGTCGCCGCCGGCCACCTGCACCGCCCGGTGACCACGGCGTACGCCGGCACCGTGCTGACCGTCGCGCCGAGCACCTGGCGGCAGGCGTCGCTGACCATGAGCGCCGACGACGAGATCGGCTGGGTCGACGAGCCGACCGCCTTCCTGCTGCACGCGATCGGCGACGGCGGCTGCGTCACGCATACCGTGCAGGTCAGCCACGCCGCCGGGCAGACCTGCGGCTACTGACCTCACCGGGTGGACCTGCTCTGGTACGTCGCGTACGGGTCGAACATGCACGCCGCACGGCTCGGCTGGTACCTCGCCGGTGGCCGGCCACCGGGCGGGCTGCGGTCGTACCCCGGGTGTCGGGACTGCCGGCCACCGCGCCGGACGGCCGCGGTGCTGGTCCCCGGCGGCGTCTACTTCGCCGGGGAGTCCCGGACCTGGACGGGCGGGATGGCGTTCTACGACCCCGAACTGCCCGGTACGGCGGCGGCGCGCGGCTACCTGCTCACCGCCGGGCAGTTCGCCGACATCGCCGCCCAGGAGATGCACCGCCCGCCCGGCGCCGACCTCGACCTGATCGCCGTGGCCGCCGACACCGGGCGGGCCACCCTCGGCCCCGGCCGGTACGAGACGCTGTTGCGGGTCGGCGTGCGCGACGGGGTGCCGATGCTGACCTTCACCGCGCCGTGGCGGGCCGCCGAGGTCAAGTGGACTCCGCCGGCGCCGGTCTACCTGCGGATGATCGCGGGCGGGGTGCGGGAGGCGCACGGCTGGTCGGTCGCGCGCACGGTCGACTACCTGGCCGACCGCCCGGGGGTCACCGGGCGGTGGACCCGCGCCGACCTGACCGGCCTGGTGGCGGACGTCCCGGCGAGCTGACCCGCTCGGCGGGCGGACGGCGCACGGGTGGGCTCGTCAGGCCGGGCGGTCGGGCGGCGATCGTCGGCGGAAGGGTCGCTGTGGGTTCGACGGGCGCACGAAACATGATCACCATCCGGTTTGGACGGCTGGTACTCGCGGATTTATTTGCGGACGCAGAGGTTTCACGGTCCACTTTTGCCCCGTGGCATCGATAACCTCGGCCCACTCCGTGGCCGACTCGCCAGGTCGGCCCGCGACCATGTGGGGGAACACATGAACAAGAAGCTCATCGGATACGCGGCGGCGCTCGCCACCATCCTCGGCGGCACGCTCGCCGTCGCCACGCCGGCGCAGGCGGCCACGCCGGCCGTCCAGATCACCAAGGTCTACTACAACTCGCCGGGCACCGACAACCGCTCCAACAGCAGCCTGAACGCCGAGTACGTCAAGCTGACCAATCGGCGCAGCACCACCATCAACCTGAAGTACTGGACGCTGCGCGACAAGTCGAACCACGTCTACAAGTTCGCCAGCGACTTCCGCCTGGCCTCCGGCGCCAGCGTCTACATCCACACCGGCAAGGGCACCAACACCTCCACCCACCGGTACTGGGGCTCCGGCGCGTACATCTGGAACAACACCGGCGACGCCGCCTACCTGCGCAACTCCGCCGGTACGGCGATCGACTCCTGCTCCTGGGGCAGCAGCGGCAGCTACACCTACTGCTGACCCACGCGGGCCGGCAACGGCCCGCGCGGCGCAGGCCATGGCAGACGGCGCCCGCAGGGGCGGAAGCCGGCACGACATCTGACCGCCCCGGGGGATCGGGCATCGGCTCCTCTGGCACCCGGAGCCGCCACCCCTGCCCGGGGCGGTCTTCGTCGTTCGGGGGCCGCCGAGCCTGGCGCTCGGTCGAGCCGCCGGCCGGGCGCTGGCGGTCAGCTCGGCAGGAGGCGGCGCAACTCGGCGGCGAGCAGCTCGGCGGGCACCTCGTGGAAACCGCCCTCCAGGCTCACCCGTCGGGCGCCCGGGATCGCCTCGGCGGTGGCCCCCGCCGCCTCGCGCAGCCAGCCCGGGCTGCCGGTGCTGTCCACCACGACGGTCGGCACGCCGATGCCGGCGAGCAGCTCGGCGGGGAGCGTGCCGTCGCCGGTGACGGTGGCGTCGTTGACCAGGGACGGGGCCATCATCTCCAGCCAGGACCACATCGGCTGGTCGCGCATGCCGCGCACCTGGTCCACGGGAAGGCCCACCGCGTCGACCATGAAGCACTCGACGGCGTCGCCCCGCCGGCCCGCCGCCACCAGCTCGGCCAGCCGGGGTGCGAGCGCCGTGCCCGACCCCGCGCGCGGCCCGACCTGGAACGGCGGCTCGAAGAGAGCCAGCCCGGCGACCGGGAGCCCGGCGGCGGTCGCCAGGGCGGCCAGGATCGCGCCGGAGGAGACCCCGTAGAGGTACGCCGTGCCACCGGCCGCCTCGACCAGCGCCGCCAGGTCCTCGATCTCCCGCCGCACCGCGTACGGGGCGGTGTCGCCGCTGTCGCCCCGGCCGCGCCGGTCGTATCCGAACACGGTGAAGTCGGCCGCCAGCGCGGCGGCCACCGAGCGCGTGGTCGACCGGTCGTTGAACGCGCCGCCCACCAGCACGATCGCCGGCCCCTCGCCGCTGCGCTCGTACGTGATGGTCGTGCCGTCGGCGGAGCGCACCGTGCCCACCGTCAGGGTCGTGTCGGTCATCCGGGATCCTCTCCTCGTCGTGTCGTCTCCATCCTGGTCGGTGCCACCGACGGGAATCCGACGCCGACCGCCCGACCGCTGTCACCTACCCGTCATGTCGGAATGGCCCGAACGTCCGGCCCGGGCCACCTGGCGTATCCGCAGGTCTGTTCCACTTGCCCGGTCGACCGGCGGTGGCGGAGGTGAGAGGCTGTCCCCGTGACGGAGCGGCGACCCCCGACCGCCGCCCTCCGCGATCGACCCCTGTCACGGCACGGATCAGGGTCGCCGGGCGAACCATCGCCCCGGCAGCGTCCAACGCCGAACCTCACGAGGAGTTCCATGTCCGTCCCCGGGATGCGTCGGGCCGCCATCGGCCTGACCGCACTCGCCGCGGCCGCGCTGAGCACGGTCGCCGTCAACCCGAGCCAGGCCGAGGCCGGCCCCAAGCCGGTCGACGTCAAGCTGCTCGCCCTCAACGACTTCCACGGCAACCTCGAACCGCCGACCGGCTCCAGCGGCACCATCGCCGGTCAGCCCGCGGGCGGTGCCGAATACCTCGCCACCCAGCTCGCCGCCCTGCGCGGGGCCACCGAGGAGGAGCAGGAGCGCACCATCACGGTCGCGGCCGGCGACCTGATCGGCGCCTCCCCGCTGCTCTCGGCCGCCTTCCACGACGAGCCGACCATCGAGGCGCTCACCCTGGCCGGGCTGGACTTCGCCAGCGTCGGCAACCACGAGTTCGACGAGGGCGCCAACGAGCTGCTGCGCATCCAGAACGGCGGCTGCCACCCGGTCGACGGCTGCGCGGACGGCACCCCGTACGCGGGCGCCGGCTTCCAGTACCTCTCCGCCAACGCGTTCAAGACCGAGACCGGTCAGCCGCTGCTGGCGCCGTACGCGGTCAAGAAGGTCGCCGGCGTCAAGGTCGGCTTCATCGGGATGACCCTGGAGGGCACCCCGCAGATCGTCTCCCAGGAGGGCGTCGCCGGCCTCACCTTCAGCGACGAGGCGGAGACCGCCAACAAGTACGCCCGCATCCTGCGCGCCCAGGGCGTGGAGTCCATCGTCGTGCTGCTGCACGAGGGCGGCCAGCAGGAGGCCACCGGCGGCATCAACGACTGCAAGGGCTTCACCGGCCCGATCGTCGACATCGCCAACCGGATGGACCCGTCCATCGACGTGGTGGTCAGCGGGCACACCCACCAGGCGTACAACTGCGAGATCAACGGCAAGCTGGTCACCAGCGCCAGCTCCTTCGGTCGCCTGGTCACCGACATCGACCTGCAGATCGACCGGAAGACCGGCGACGTGCTGACCGCCAAGGCCAACAACGTCGTGGTCACCCGGGACGTCGCCAAGGACGCGGCGCAGACCGAGCTGATCACCCGCTACAAGACCGCGCTCGGCCCGGTCGCCACCAAGGTCGTCGGCCAGACCGCCGAGCCGCTCAACCGCGTGCAGGAAACCCTCTTCGGTACGGCCAAGGGCGAGTCCCCGCTCGGCAACGTGATCGCCGACGCGCAGCTCGCGGCGACCGACAACGAGCAGGGCGCGCTCGGCGCGTTCATGAACCCCGGTGGTGTCCGCGCCGACCTCGACGCCGGCCAGGTCACCTACGAGGAGGCGTTCACGGTCCAGCCGTTCGCCAACAACCTGGTGACGCTCGACCTCACCGGCGCGCAACTCTACTGCGTGCTGGAGCAGCAGTTCGTGGTCGGCCGGACGCTCTACCCGTCCTCCACGGTCCGCTACACGGTCGACGTGAACGGCACCACCGGCACCACCGCCGACCCGTGCGCCGGCACCCGGGTCGTCCGGGGCAGCCTGACCCTGGGCGGCGTGGCGGTCACCGCCGACGCCACCTACCGGGTCACGGTGAACAACTTCCTGGCCGGCGGCGGCGACGGGTTCACCGCACTCAAGAGCGGCAGCAACCTGGTCACCGGCATGATCGACCTGGACGCCTTCGTGGCGTACCTGACCGCGTCCTCGCCGGTCTCCGCGCCGGCCCTGGACCGCATCCGCACCACCGCCGAGGTCCCCGCCGCCTGACGGCAGGACCCACCGCGCGAACGGGCCCCGGAGCACCCGCTCCGGGGCCCGTCCCCGTCTCCGCGCCCCGTGCCCGGTGCGGCGGTGCGGGGGGTCAGGCGGGGGTGGGTTCGGGGGTGCGGGCGGCGGGGACGCGGCCGTCCTGGATGGCGGTGAGGAGGGGGCGCAGGGAGAGGGCGATCAGCGAGGCGGCCAGGCAGCCACCCACCACGACGGCCACCCAGACCTTGCCGTCGGCCGCGCCGATCAGCGGGCCGGCGGTGACCGGGCCGATCACCCCGCTGATCCCGAAGATCATCGAACTCATCGCGTTGTACCGGCCGCGCAGCTCGTCGGTGGCGAGCGCGTTGGTCAGCGCCGGCATCACCGGCGACAGCATGGTCTCGCCGAATCCGAAGATCGCCGCGCAGGCCACCACGCCGAGTGCCGCCACCAGCGCGTTGCCGGTGCCGATCATCCCGGCCGCGCCAAGGGTCAACCAGGCGGTCGCGAAGACCGCGCCGACGACCGCGAGGCCCCCGGTACGGCTGCGCCCCTCCATCCGGCGAATCACCAGCAGCTGGGAAAGCACGATCATCACGGTGTTGCCGGCCAGCGCCCAGGCGACGACCCTCGGGGTCACCTCGACCACCCGGACGGCGTACGCGGTGAAACCGACCTCGATCTGGGCGTACCCGCAGGTGGTGAGGACCAGGCCGAAGATGACCAGGCGGCGGAACGGCCGGTCCCGCAGCACGGTGAGGTAGCCCCCGCCGCGCGTCTTCGCGCCGGCCACTCCGGCGGCGAGCCGTCGCCCGACGTGCGGCAGGGTCAGCAGGATGATCGCCGGCGTCAGGTAGCTGAGCGCGTCGAGCAGGTAGATCAGCTGGAAGGTCACCGGCCGGGCGACGTCGACGATGGCACCGGAGGTCAGTCCGCCCACCCCGATGCCGAGGTTGAGCAGGGCGAAGTTCAACCCGTACACCCGCTGCCGCTCGTCGTCGGCGGTGAGCGAGGCGAGGATGGTGTTCTGCCCGGACCAGATCGCCGAGCCGCCGATCGCGATCACGGTGGCCACCCCGAACGCGGAGGCGGTCGAGTCGACCAGCGCCAGCGACCCGGTGCCGATCGCCTCGATCAGCAGGGACGGCAGCACCACCCGGCGGGCGCCGAACCGGTCGATCAGCGTCCCGCCCAGCGGGGAGAGCGCCAGGGTGACCGCGCCGTACCAGCCGATCACCAGGCCGGCGCGTGGGTCGGAGAGCCCGCGCACGTCGGTCAGGTAGATGAACAGGAACGGCAGGGTGAGGCCGCGACCGATCGCCGACAGCAGGGTGCCGAGCAGGATGCGTCGGGCTTCCGGACGGCGGGGGAGGGATCGGCGCAGCATGCCCGCGATTCTGTCCAGCGGGTCCGACAGACCGCGACGGGATTTGTCGCGGCTCTCGCGCGGAGCCCGGCCCGGCGTGACCGATCGCACGTCGCGGGGCCGTCGCGGGGCTGCCTCCGCGGTAGCCTCCGGCGTGACCGCTGACCGTCACCCGGCCTCGACCGCAGGGACCTTTCTGTCGTACGGCATCCGTGGGGCTCTCGTCGGCGTCGGCGTCGCGGCCGCCTGGCTGGCCGCCGCCGCGTACGCCGGGCGGTTGGTCGACGCGCGACTGGCGGCGGAGACGGCGGCAGACGCCGCCAACGGGTCCGGTGTCGCGGCCCTCGGCGACGAGGTCTCCCTCACGGTGGGCATCGGCCTGCCGGCGACTCTGCTCCTCGGTCTGCTCGTCGCCTGGGTGCTGCGCCTGCCCCGGCCCTGGGCGGTGCCGCTGGTCGGCGCTCTGCTCACCGGCGTCCTCTGCTGCGGCGCCGGCATCGCCCTGTCCTCGGCCGGCCAGGACGATCGGCTGGAACGGTCGGCGGTGCCGCTCAGCGTGGTGGTCGTCGCGCATCTGTTCGCCGCGCCGCTGGTGGCCCGTGGCGCGTCGACCCCGGCCGGGCGGGCCGGGGACGACGGGCCGGCGGCCTGAGCGTCCGGCCCGCCGGCCTGTCGGTCGGCTCTGCCATGCTGGCCCGGTGAGCGTGACCTGGCGACACCTGCCCGCACCGGCCCGCGAGATCGCCGGTGCGGCCACCGACGCCGTCGAGGCCGCGAAGGCCCGCGACGGTGCGGCGTACGAGGTGGCGACCGCGCGGCTCGCCGGCGCCGAGCGCTCGGGCCTGGTTCTCGGGGCGGTGGTGCGGCTGCTGCTCGAGGAGACCCACCCGGACGGGCTGGACGGTGACGACGTCCGGCAGGTGCTGGAGCACTGTGTCCGGGCGGCGGCCCTCTGGCGACCGGACGTCGACCCGCACGTCGTGCTGGTCCTGCTGGCCTCCGCGCTCGGTGTGTACGACCCGGGCGAGGACGACTCCCCGCCCGATCCGGTGGCCGTCGCCCGGCACGCGCCGCTGCTCGTCGCGGACCTGCTGGCGGTGACGGGTCGGCCGGTCGAGGGCTACCTGGCCGCGGCGTTCGCCGAGATCGAACGCACCGAGCGGCACGACTGAGCCTTGTAGACGCTGTCCGGTCTGGCCCAACGCCCGATGACACCGACCGATCGGCGCTACTGGCCCGATCGGCCATCGCGATATGCTCTCGCGATCATGATCGATCTTTCACGGGGGCTGTTGATGGACAGACGTAACTGGGCCCGGCTCGCGGCCGTACCACTGCTTTCAGGCGCGGGCCTGGTCGGGCCGGTGGCGCCCGCGGCGGTGGCCGCGCCGGCGCCGGTGACCCCGGCGGCGGCCGACGAGCTGTACGTGAGCAGCAAGGACTGCGCGCCCGGCGGAGACGGCGGCATGGACGCGCCGTACTGCACCATCTCCGCGGCGGCGGCCGTGGCGCAGCCCGGCCAGACGGTCCTGGTGCAGCCGGGTAACTATCCGGAGGCGGTCTCCGTCACCCGCTCCGGCACCGAGGGCGCCCCGATCACCTTCCGGGCGGTCAACGGCCCGGACGGGCTGGTCAATGTCGGTAACACCGTCAACGGTGTGGTCACCGGTGCGGTCTTCACGGTGTCCGCCGTGCACGACGTCGTGGTCGAGGGATTCCGCCTCATGGGCACCAGCGAGAAGCCGCTGGTGCTCGTCGACGGTAGCCACCGGGTCGTCGTCGACGGGATCACGGGTACCGGCATCCGGGCCCCCGGCACGGTTCAGGTCACCGGCGGATCGGGCGACGTGACGGTCAGCCGCAACTTCCTGAGCAACCTTCCCGGTTCATGGCCCAGCGTCGCGGTGGACCCGGGCGTCACGGGCGCGGTGGTGGTCGCCAACCAGTTGGCCTACGGCGGTGTTCTCGTCAGCGACGCCCCGGGCACCTCGGTCGTCAACAACACGGTGCTGGCCAACTGCCGCACGGGGGTCGACGTCACCGGGACCTCGCCGGGGGTCGCCGTCCAGAACAACATCGTGCGGACGAACTTCTCCCGGCAGGCCTGCGCCATCCCGGCGAACGCCACGGCGATCGCCGTCTCGGCGGCGTCGGTCGAGGGGACCGTCGCGGACCACAACCTGATCGACCCGATCAGCGGGGGCGCCCTCTACTCCTGGAGTGGCACGGCGTACCAAAATCTCGCCTCGTTCCAGGAGGCGACCGGTCAGGGTGGGCACGACCTCGCGGCGGATCCGCTGCTCGGTGCCCAGACGGGCGGGAACCGGGCCTGGTGGCCCCTCGACCCGGCCTCACCGGCGGTCGACTCCGGTGACGCCACGGCCAAGGGTGTGACCCGCACCGACTTCCTCGGCAATCCGCACAGCGACAACCCGGCCGTCGCGAACAGCGGCACCGGTGCCGGCTATCACGACCGGGGTGCGGTGGAGGCGCAGGGTCACGTCACCGACGTCCCGACCAACCTCGTGCGTAAGACCGGGACGGACCCGCTCGTCGTGACGGCGACCGCGGTACCGAAGTACGTCTGGCCGGTCGACGGGCAGGGTGGGTCGATCGCGTACCGGTTCGGTGGCGACCGGTTCTGGCGGGTGACCGACGCCCGGGCGCTCGACCGCTCGTTGCGTCGTGCCGGCACCGCGTGTGTGGAGATCCACACCAGCTTCGTCGGGTTCCGTGACTACGGAACCGGGAGCACGAGCAAGCACTGCACGGTGGTGGGGGCCCACTACGCACCGGTGGCGCCGACCCGGCTGCTGGACACCCGCGCGGCGGTCGGCACCGCCACCACCACCCCGGTCGCGGCGAACTCCGAGGTCGTGCTCTCGATTCCGAACATCGGCGAGGTGCCGGCCACGGACATCAGCGCGGTGGTCCTCAACGTGACCGTCACCAAGCCGACCGCCGCCGGCTTCGTCACCGTCTACCCGGACGGCGCTACCACGCCCAGCTCGTCCAACGTCAACTTCGTGGCGGCGGAGACGGTGGCGAACCTGGCGACCGTGTCGATGAGCAACGGCAAGATCCGTCTTCGCCACACCGGCAGTGGGACGGTGCACCTGATCGCCGACCTGCAGGGCTTCTACGGCCGGCAGGGCTCCGGCTTCAAGCCGCTGACCCCGAGCCGGGTGCTGGACACCCGTACCGGGGCCGCCACGCCGATCGCCGCCAACGGGGAGTTCCGGCTGGACCTGGGCGCGAAGCTGCCGGCGGACGCGACGGCGGCGATCCTGAACGTGACCGTCACGCAGCCGACTGCGAACGGCGTGCTGAAGGTCTACCCGGACGGCACCCCGGTGCCCACGGCGTCCAACCTGAACTTCGTGACCGGTCAGACCATTCCGAACCTGGTCACCGTGCCGGTGGTCGCCGGCAAGGTGCTGATCCGCAACGCCAGCTCGGGCACCACCCACGTCGTGGCCGACCTGGCCGGCTACTTCGGCTCGGCCGCGTCCGGCGCCACGCAGAGCTTCGTGCCCCTCAATCCGGTGCGGGTCGCCGACACCCGTACCGCCGTCGGCTGGAACCCGGCCGGCCCGATGACCGGGTACGCCTACGCGCGGTTCTGGCCGACGTCGATCCAGACGCCCTGCTACTGGGCCTGCCCGAAGCCGACGGCCGCGGTGCTGAACCTGACCGTCACCCAGCCGACGGCTGCGGGTGTGCTCACCGCGTACCCGTACGGTGAGGAGGCTCCGGCCGCGTCGAACGTCAACTTCGTCGCGGAGGAAACCGCGTCCAACCTGGCCGTCGTCAAGGTCGGTGCCAGCGGGGAGATCAGCGCGTTCCACAAGAGCAGCGGCGCGACGCACGTCATCGCCGACCAGTCGGGGTACTTCATCGCCCCGGCCTGACGGTCGCAACCGGTCCGCAGCGGCCGCGTGTCCGGGTTACCACGACCCGGGTACGCGGCCGCTACCCGTTCCGGCGCTGGCCGAACGGGTGAGGGCACCGACCGATCGGTGCTGATGAGATCGGCAGTCGTCCCGATACGCTCCCGACAAACATGATCGACTTGTCACGGGGGCGGTTGATGAACAGACGTGCGTGGGTACGACTCGCGGTCGTACCACTGGTCGGCGGCGCGGGCCTGGTGGGCCCGGCGCCCGCGGCGGTCGCCGCGCCGGCGCCGGTCACCCAGGCGGTGACCGACGAGCTGTACGTGTCCAACAAGGACTGCGCGCCGGGCGCCGACGGGAGTGTGGACCGACCGTTCTGCACCATCTCGGCGGCGGCGGGCGTGGCCCAGGCCGGGCAGGCGGTGCTGGTGCAGTCGGGCAACTACCCGGAGGCGGTCGCCTTCACCCGCTCCGGCGTCGAGGGCGCGCCGATCACCGTCCGGGCGGTCAACAGCCCGGACGGCCAGGTCGCCGTCGGCAACACCACCAGCGGGGCCGTGACCGGCACCGTCTTCACCCTCTCCGGCGTGCACGACGTCGCGATCGAGGGCTTCCGGCTGGTGAGCCCCGGCGACAAGCCCGCCCTGGTCGTCGACGGGGTCCAGCGGGTCACCGTCGACGGGGTCAGCGTCTTCGGGACCCGCGCCCCGGGAGGCGCCGTCCAGGTCACCGGCGCGTCGGCCGACGTCACCGTCAGCCGCAGCTGGCTGGGGAACGTGCCCGCCAGCATGCCGACCCTCGTGGTCGACCCCGGAGTCACCGGGATGGTGCTGACCAACAACCAGTTCGCCTACGCCGGGCTCCGGGTCACCGACGCACCGGGCACCGTCATCACCAACAACACCCTCCTCACGAACTGTGGCCGCGGGATCGACGTGACCGGGGCCTCGACGGGCGTGTCGATCGAGAACAACATCGTGCGCACCAACCGGAGCCGGGAGGTGTGCAGCACCCCGGCGAACGCGACCGCCATCGCGGTCTCGGCCCCGTCCGTGCCGGGCACGGTGCTGGACCACAACGTGATCGACCCGATCACGGGCGGCGCCCTCTACGCCTGGGGCGACGCGACGTACCAGGATCTGGCCGCCTTCCGGCAGGCGACCGGGCAGGGCGGGCACGACATCGCGGCGGACCCCCTGATCGGTTTCCAGAAGGGCGGCATGCGGCCCTGGTTCCCACTGGAGTCGAACTCCCCGGCGGTCGACTCCGGCAACGCCTCGGCCAAGGGCGTGACCCGCACGGACCTGTTGGGCAACCCGCGCAGCGACAACCCCAGCGTCGCCAACACCGGCACCGGGAGCGGCTACCACGACCGGGGTGCGATCGAGGTGCAGGGTGGCGTGATCGGCGGCCAGGTCGGCATCCAGCGGCAGCGGGGCAACGATCCGTTCGCCGTGAGGGCGATCGCCGCTCCGCAGTACGCCTGGCCGACCGACGGGGACGGTGGCGCCATCGCGTACAAGTTCGCCGATGAGAAGTTCTGGCGGGTGACCGACGCCCGGACCCGCGACCACTCCTTCCGCCGGGGCGGTCCGGCCTGCGTACTGACTCGGACCAGCTTCACCGGTTTCCGGGTCGCGGCCGAGTACAGCTACTCCCACTGCACCACCGTCGGGGCGCCCTACACGCCGGTGGCGCCGACCCGGCTGCTGGACACCCGGGCGGCGATCGGCACCGCCACCACCACGGCGGTGCCGCCGAAGGGCGAGGTCGTCCTGCCGGTCCCGAGCGTCGGCGGCGTGCCGGCCCGGGACATCACCGCGCTGGTCCTCAACGTCACGGTCACCAGGCCGACGGCGTCGGGCTTCATCACCGTCTACCCGGACGGCACCCCGCTGCCCAGTTCGTCGAACGTCAACTTCGTCGCCAACGAGACCGTGCCGAACCTGGTCACCGTGCCGATGGGTGACAGCATCCGCTTCCGCAACACCAGCAGCGGCACCGTGCACCTGGTCGCCGACCTGCAGGGCTTCCACGGCCGGCAAGGCTCCGGCTTCAAGCCGCTCAGCCCGGTCCGGGTGCTGGACACCCGGACGTCGACGCCGCTGGCCGGCAACGCCGACCGGCAGCTGGACTTCGCCGGCCGGCTTCCGGCCGACGCGACGGCGGCGATCCTGAACGTGACGGTCACCAAGCCGACCGCCGCAGGCGTGCTGAAGGTCTACCCGGACGGCTCGCCGGTGCCGGTGGCCTCGAACCTCAACTTCGTGGCCGGGCAGACGATCCCGAACCTGGTGATCGTGCCGGTGGTCGCCGGCAAGGTCATGATCCGCAACGCCAGCTCCGGCACCACCCACGTGGTCGCCGACCTGGCCGGCTACTTCGGCTCGGCCGCATCGGGAGCCAACCAGGTCTACGTGCCGTACGGGCCGACCCGGATCGCCGACACCCGGGACGGCTCGGGTTGGGTGGGGGTCTTCCCCGGCAAGCTGGGCAGGTACCAGCACGCGTCGGTCGCGGTGAAGAGTGAGACGGGCTGTGGCGTCGAGTGCCCCCGGCCGACCGCCGCGGTGCTGAACCTGACCGTCACCGCGCCGACGGCGGCGGGTGTGCTGACCGCGTACCCGGCGGACGAGGCGGCGCCGACCGCGTCGAACGTCAACTTCGTCGCCGGCGAGACGGCCTCGAACCTGGCCGTGGTCAAGGTCGGCGCGAACGGTCAGGTCGCGGCGTTCAACAACAGCAGCGGCGACACCCACGCCATCGTCGACCAGTCGGGGTACTTCATCGCCCCGGCCTGACGGTCACCGCCGGTCCGCAGCGGCCGCGTCCCGACACCGGGACGCGGCCGCTGCGCCGTTCGGGCCCGGCCGATCGGCCGTCGGCCGCCACCCGTCCGACCCTGCTCACATCGGCGTCCGTCACGGTACGCTCCGGCCAGGCATGATCGATTCGTCACGGGGGCGATTGATGGACAGACGTGTGTGGGCGCGGCTCGCGGTCGTACCACTGATCGGCGGTGCGGGCCTGGTGGCCCCGGCGGCGCCCGCGGCGGTCGCCGCGCCGGCGCCGGTCACCGCGGCGGCGGCGAGCGAGCTGTACGTGAGCAACAAGGAATGCGCGCCGGGCGGCGACGGCAGCATGACCGCGCCGTTCTGCACGATCTCGGCGGCGGCGGCCGTGGCCCAGCCGGGCCAGACCGTGCTGGTGCAGCCCGGCGCCTACGCGGAGGCGGTGACCTTCAACCGCTCGGGCACGACGGACGCGCCCATCACCTTCCGCGCCGTCAACGGGCCGGCGGGCCGGGTCGACGTGGGCAGCCTCGACGGTGACTCCACCATCGGCACGGTCTTCACCGTGACCGGAGTGCACGACGTCGTGATCGAGGGCTTCCGGCTGGCGACCCAGCCGGAGAAGACGCCCCTCGTGGTCGACGGCTCGACCCGGGTCACCGTCGACCGCGTCACGGCTTCCGTATCGCGCGGCCCCGAGGTCGTGCGCATCACCGGAGGGTCCAGCGACGTCACCATCAGTCGGGGCTTCTTCAGCAACGTCGCCGCGATTCCGCAGCCGGCGGTGCGGATCGACCCGGGCGTCACCGGCAGTGCCGTCGTCCACAACCAGCTCTATTACGGGGGGCTGCTGGCCACCGACGTCCCCGGCACGGTGGTCACCAACAACACGGTGCTCACCTACTGCACTCGGGGGATCGACGTGGCCGGAGCGTCCCCCGGGGTGGAGATCCAGAACAACGTCGTGCGCACCAACCGGGTCCGCGCGGCCTGTACCACCGCGGAGAACGCCACCGCGATCGCGATCTCCCCGCAGTCCACCGAGGGATCCGTCGCCGACTACAACCTGATCGACCCGATCAGCGGCGGCGCCCTCTACTCCTGGGCCGGGACCACCTACCCCGACCTGCCGTCGTTCCGCGCCGCTACCGGGCAGGGCGGTCACGACATCGCCGCCGACCCGCGCATCGGCCCCTGGCAAGGAGCGGCCCGGATGTACTTCCCGATCGACCCGGCCTCACCGGCGGTCGACTCGGCGAACGCCGCCGCCAAGGGGCTCACCCGCACCGACATGCTGCTCAACCCGCACAGCGACAACCCCGCCGTCGCCAACACGGGCACCGGTCCGGGTTACCACGACCGGGGCGCGGTGGAGGCCCAGGGCGGCGTCAACGGCGGCCAGGTGGGCATCCAGCGCAAGCGGGGCAGTGACCCGCTCGCCGTGACCGCGATCGCCGCGCCCGAGTACGCCTGGCCGACCGACGGCGAGGGCGGTTCCATCGCCTACCGGTTCTGGGACGAGCCGTTCTGGCGGGTCACCGCCGCGCGGACGCTGGACCACTCGTTCCGTCGAGGTGGGGAGGTCTGCGTCACCACGCACACCAGCTTCACCGACTTCCGGATGGCGCCGGAATACACCTACTACCACTGCACCACGGTTGGTGCGCTCTACCAGCCGGTGGCGCCGACGCGGCTGCTCGACACCCGTGCGGCCGTCGGCACCGCCACCACCACGCCGGTCGCCGCGAACTCCGAGATCGTGCTCCCGATTCCGAGCATCAGTGGCACGCCGGCCGCGGACATCACCGCGGTGGTGCTCAACGTGACGGTCACCAGGCCGACGGCGGCCGGATTCATCAGCGTCTACCCGGACGGCGACGGCGTGGGCGCGCCACAGTCGTCGAACGTCAACTTCGTCGCCGGGGAGACCGTCCCGAACCTCGTCACGGTGCCGATGGCCAACGGCCGCATCCGCCTGCGCAACACCGGCAGCGGGACGGTGCACCTGGTGGCCGACCTGCAGGGCTTCTACGGCCGGCAGGGCTCGGGCCTGAAGCCGTTCACCCCGACCCGCGTGCTGGACACCCGTACCGGCGCGGCGCTGGCCGCGAACGGTGAGCGGCGGTTGGACCTGTCGGGGAGGGTACCGGTGGACGCGACGGCCGCGATCCTGAACGTCACCGTCACGAAGCCGACAGCGAGCGGCGTTCTCACGGTCTACCCGGACGGGTCGCCCGTGCCGGTGGCCTCGAACCTGAACTTCGTGGCCGGGCAGACGATTCCCAACCTGGTGATCGTGCCGGTCGTCGCCGGCAAGGCGATGATCCGCAATGCCAGCTCGGGCACCACCCACGTGGTGGCCGACCTGGCCGGGTACTTCGGTTCGGCCGCGTCGGGCGCCGACCAGACCTACATGCCGCACGGACCACACCGGATCGCCGACAGCCGGAACCGCACCGGCTGGATCAAGCCCTACGACGGGCCGTTCACGAAGTACGCGAAGGCGTCGGCCGGCGTGCTCGTGAGTCAGCAGTGCGACGGCGGATGTCCCGAGCCGACGGCGGCGGTGCTCAACCTGACCGTCACCGCGCCCACGGCCGCGGGGGTGCTCACCGCGTATCCGGCCGGCCAGGCCGCGCCGACCGCGTCGAACGTCAACTTCGTCGCGAAGGAGACCGCGTCCAACCTGGCCGTGGTGAAGGTCGGCGCCGACGGCCGGATCGCCGCGTACAACAACAGCAGCGGCAGTACCCACGTCGTCGTCGACCAGGCGGGCTACTTCATCGCCCCGGCTTCCTGATCCGAGGTCCGGCCCGACCGTCCGTCCAGGCGGTCGGTCCGGACCCGTCCGTGTCACCGTCCACATCGCCGTCCGGCGGCCGTCGGCCACATATCGACCGCGGTACGCTGCCTCGGCGCGTCATCCGTTCATCGTCACGGGGTGTCCATGAGAAGATCTGCCCGATCCCTGCTCGCGCTCGTACCCCTGATCGGGGCCGCGGGTCTGGTGGCGCCACCGGCCCCCGCCGCCGTCGCGGCGCCCGCGCCGACCGCCGTCGCGGCGCCCGCGCCGACCGCCGTCGCGGCGGCCTCGACCGGCTCTGAGCTGCACGTCAGCGGCACGGACTGCGCGCCGGACGGCGACGGCAGCGCGGAGGCGCCGTTCTGCACCATCTCGGCCGCTGCGGCCGTCGTGCAGCCCGGCCAGACGGTGCTGGTGCAACCGGGGGCGTACCTGGAGACGGTCGCCTTCACCCGGTCCGGCACCGAGGCGGCGCCGATCACGTTCCGGGCGGTCAACCTGCCCGACGGGATGGTGCGGGTCGGCCGCTTCAACACCACCTCCGTCACCGGCACGATCTTCACCTTCAGCCAGGTGCACGACGTGGTCGTGGAGGGCTTCACCGTCTACGGCGACAGCACGGGCACGGCGCCCGTCGTGGCGGTCGACGGCTCGTCCCGGGTCACCCTCGACGGCGGGGCCGTCCGCCAGGGTGTCGGCCCGCTCGGCGTACGGATCACCGGTTCGTCCCGGGACGTGACGATCAGCCGGAACTGGTTCTTCACCCTCGCCAAGGTGGGGCTGACCGTCGAGGCGGGCGTGACCGGCACGACGGTCGTCGCCAACCAGATTCCGGCCGGCCGCATGGTGTTCACCGACGCCCCCGGCACCACCGTCACCAACAACACCGTCGTCGCCTACTGCGGTCCCGGCATCGACGTCACCGGCACCTCGCCCGGCACCGTCATCGCCAACAACATCGTGAAGCCCCACGCCGATCAGGCGCCCTGCGCCAAGCCGGTCGCGGAGACCGCCATCGCGGTGTCGGCGGAGTCGGTGCCGCAGACCACCAGCCACCACAATCTGATCGACCCGACCGCCGGTTGGGCCCCGTACGCCTGGGCCGGCACCACCTATCCGACCCTGGACGACTTCCGGGCCGCCACGGGTCAGGGCGGGCACGACATCGCCGCCGACCCGCTGCTCGACGTCGCGGCCGGCGGTGACCGGGGCTACATCCGGCTGAAGCAGAGCTCCCCGGCGGTGGACTCGGCCGACGCGACCGCGCGTGGCGTACCGGCCACCGACCTGTTCCGGAACCCGCACGCCGACGATCCGACGTGGAACAACACCGGCACCGGCACCGGCTATCACGACCGGGGCGCGGTCGAGCGGATCCAGGGGGCCAGCGCGAACATCGAGCCGCTGCACCGGACGATCGGCGCGGGCCCGCTCGACACCAAGCTCCGGGCCAGCACGCGTTTCCAGTGGACGACCGACGGGCCGGGCGGCGGGTTCGCCTACAAGTACGACGACTCCCCCCTCTGGCGGACCGCCCGGTCGTCGCTCGACGCGGACCACCGGTTCCGGCGGGCGGGAAGCACCTGCGTGCGGGTGCGTGCCAGCTGGACCGACTACCGGTCGAGCGAAGGCAACGACTCGCGGTCGTGCGTGGTGCTCGGCGCGCACTACACGGCGATGGCGCCGACCCGGTTGCTGGACACCCGGTCGGCGATCGGGGTGGCCACCACCACCCCGGTGCCGGCGAACTCCGAGGTGGTGCTGCCGATCGACAGCATCGGCGGAGTACCGGCGGCGGACATCAGCGCGGTGGTCCTGAACGTCACCGCGACCCAGCCGACGGCCGCCGGGTTCCTGACCGTCTACCCGGACGCCCCGGGCGCACCGAGCGCGTCGAACGTCAACTTCGTGGCCGGGGAGACGGTGCCTAACCTGGCGACCGTACCGATGACCAACGGGAAGATCAGGATCCGGAACAGCGGCAGCGGGACCGTCCACGTGATCGCCGACCTCCAGGGCTGGTACGGAGCCGCCGGGCAGGGCTTTGCCGTCGGCACCCCGAAGCGGGTGCTGGACACCCGTACCGAGGGTGGCGCGCTCGCGCCGAACAGCACCCGGCTGCTCGACCTGGACCTCAAGGTCTCCCCGGCCGCCACCGCGGTCGTCCTCAACGTCACGGTCACCGGGCCGCAGGCCAACGGTGTGCTGAAGGTCTTCCCGTACGGCTCGGCGGTGCCGACCGCGTCGAACCTGAACTTCGTCACCGGCCAGACCATCCCGAACCTGGTGATCGTGCCGGTGACGGACCTCAAGCTGAGCATCCACAACGCCAGTTCCGGCAGTACCCACGTGATCGCGGACCTGGCCGGCCACTTCGGGCCGGACGGCCAGCTGAGCTACGTGCCGAACGGTCCGCTGCGGATCGCCGACACCCGGGACGGCACGGGCGTGTACAACCGGGGCACCACGCCGCTCCAGCCGCGGGAGACGATCACCGTCGCTCCGTCCGCCAACGACCTGGGCTGCTGCGTGACGCCCGCCGCGGTGGTGGCGAACCTGACCGTCACCGGGCCGACCGCCTCCGGAGTCCTCATCGCGCACCCGGCGGACCAGGCGCGGCCGACGGTGTCGAACGTCAACTTCGTGGCCGGCGAGACCGCGTCGAACCTCGCCATCGTCGGGACCGGCGGCGGCGGGCTGAAGCTGTACAACAGCAGCTCGGGCACCACCCACACGGTCGTCGACCAGGCGGGCGTCTTCATCACACCGCAGTACTGACCCGTTCCGACAGCGGCCGCGCCCCGACGAGGGGCGCGGCCGCTGTGCATGGTGGGCCCGTCGGTCAGGGGCTCGCGGCGAGGAAGACGAACGCGGCCAGCAGCACCAGGTGCACCCCGCCCTGGAGCACGGTCGCCCGGCCGGGGACGACGGTGAGCACCCCGGTCACCGCGGTCAGCGCGAGCAGGGTCAGTTGGGTACCGCCGAGGCCGAGCAGCAGCGGCCCTTCCAGCCAGATCGAGGCGAGGGCGATCGCCGGGATGGTGAGCCCGATGCTGGCCATGGCGGAGCCGAGGGCGAGGTTGAGGCTGATCTGTACCCTGTCGCGTCGGGCGGCCCGGGCCGCCGCGAGCGTCTCGGGGAGCAGCACCAGCAGCGCGATGACCACGCCCACGAAGGCGTGCGGGAGGTTCGCGGCCGCGACGCCCGCCTCGATGGCGGGGGAGACGGTCTTCGCCAGGCCGACCACGGCGACCAGGGAGACGAGCAGCAGGCCCAGGCTGGCCAGCGCGGTCCGCGTGGACGGCGGGTCGGCGTGCTGGTCGCCGTCAGCGTCCAGCAGCCTGCCCTCGCTGGTCACGGGAAGGAAGTAGTCGCGGTGCCGGCCGGTCTGCACCATGACGAAGAGCCCGTAGAGCGCGAGGGACGCCACCGCGGCGAAGGCCAGCTGGTCGGGGGGAGAACTCGGGGCCGGGGCGGCTGGTGGTGAAGCTCGGTACCACCAGGCTCAGGGTGGCGAGGGTCGCCACGGTGGCCAGCGCCCCGCCGGTGCCTTCCGAGTTGAACACCGCCACCCGGCGGCGGAGCGCGGTGATCAGCAGCGACAACCCGAGGATGCCGTTGCAGGTGATTATGACGGCGGCGAAGACGGTGTCCCGGGCCAGCGACTGGGTCTTCTCCCCGCCGCTGATCATCAGGGTGACGATCAGCGCGACCTCGATGACGGTGACCGCCGAACGGTGCGGCCGACCACCCTTTCGGCGCTGCTGGCATCGGCGTCCATCGGGGTACGCTGCCCGCTCCGAAGACTTGATCACGGGGGTGGTTGATGACAACCGGGCAGATGCTGGCGCGGCTTGCGCTCGTACCGCTGCTCGCCGGTGCGGGCCTGGTGGGGCCGGCGGCGCCCGCGGCGGTAGCGGCGCCCGCGCCGGTCACTGCCACGGACACGTCCGCCGGCGAGCTGTACGTCAGCCAGACCTGGTGTCCGGCCGGCACACCCGCCACCGGGGACGGCAGCGCGGCCAAGCCGTTCTGCACCATCTCGGAAGCGGCGGCGGTGGCCGGTCCCGGCCAGACGGTGCTGGTGGAGTCGGGCGATTACCGCGAAACCGTGAAGTTCACCCGGTCCGGTACCGAGGCCGCGCCGATCACGTTCCGGGCGGTCAGCGTCTCCTGGCAGCGGACCCAGGTGCAGGGCCTCGTCGTCACAGATGTGCACGACGTGGTGGTGGAGGGCTTCGTCGTGAGCGGTGTGAGCTACGTGGACGGCGTGGTGGTGAAGGACTCCAGCCGCGTCCGCCTCGACAAGCTCAGCGTCCGGGGCGGTCCGTACGCTCCCACCGCGCTGCGGATCAGCGGCGCCTCGGACAACGTGACGCTTAGCCGGAGCTTCCTCCGCAACTCTGCCGGTCCGTCCGTCACCGTCGAGTCGGGCGTCACCGGCACGGTGGTCACCGCCAGCCAACTCGACGTCTCCGGCCTGGTCGCCACCGACGCCCCCGGCCTCACCGTCACCGGCAACACCGTCAACACCCAGTGCCGGCGCGGCATCGAGCTGGCCGGCGCCTCGCCGGGCGCCTCGATCCGGAACAACATCGTGGTGACCGACCGGCTGCGTCAACCCACCTGCCCGAACTCGGTGGCGGCGACCGCCGTCACCGTCTCCCCGGAGTCGGCGCCGCAGACCAGCACCGACCACAACCTGATCGACCCGCTCGGCGGCGGGCTGCCCTACGTCTGGGCCGGCACCCAGTACCCGACGCTCGCGTCGTTCGTCGAGACGACCGGGCAGGCCACCCACGACATCGCCGCGGACCCGAAGCTTTCGTGGGCGCCCGGGGGCAACCGCAGCTACCTGCAGCTCGACGTGGGCTCACCGGCGCGGGACTCCGCCGACGCGGGAGCCCGCGGTGCCCTCGACACCGACATGCTCGACAACTCCTACGCCGACGACCCGGCCGCGCCGAACACCGGGACCGGCAGCGGCTACCGCGATCGGGGCGCGGTGGAGGCGCAGGGCACCCCGATTCAGGATCCGGTGCGGCTCGAACGCAAGGTCGGTGGCGGACCGTTCGACATCATCGCCCGCGCGGGCCTGCACTCGCCGTGGCCGGTGGAGCGGGAACGTGCCACGTACGCGTACAAGTTCGCCGGCGAGCGGTACTGGCGGGTCACCGACTCCGCCACCGCGGAGCACACCGCGCGCCGGGCCGGCTCCGCCTGCGTGGAGGTGCTGACCAGCCAGAGCGACTTCCGCCTGATCAGCACCGGCGGCGAACCGGTCTGCACCCAGATCGGCGCACGGTACGTCCCGGTGGCGCCGACCCGGCTGTTGGACACCCGGATCCCGATCGGCGTCGAGCACGCCGCGCCGGTGGTGGCGAACGGCGGCCTCTCGCTGCCGATCGAGAGCATCGCCGGGGTCTCGGTGGCGGACATCAGCGCGGTCGTGCTCAACGTGACCGTGACCCAGCCGACCGCCGCCGGCTTCATCACCGTCTACCCGACCGGTAGCGGTGGGTCGAACGCGTCGAACGTCAACTTCGTGGCCAAGGAGACGGTGCCGAACCAGGTCACGGTGCCGGTGGTCAACGGGTCCGTCTCGTTCCACCACACCGGCCAGGGCACCGTCCACCTGGTCGCCGACCTCCAGGGCTTCTACGCGGAGTCCGGGTCGGGCTTCGCCCCGGTGTCGCCGGTGCGCGTGCTCGACACTCGGGAGGGCGCCGGCACCCCGCTCCCGGGCAATGGCACCCGTCCGCTCGACCTGTCCGGCCGGCTGCCCGCCGGCGCGACGGCCGCCGTCCTCAACGTGACGGTTACCAGGCCGGCAGCGAACGGCGTGCTCAAGGTCTTCCCGTACGGCTCGGTGGTGCCCACCGCGTCGAACCTGAACTTCGTCACCGGACAGACCATCCCCAACCTGGTCACCGTGCCGGTGGTGGACGGCCGGGTCAGCATCCACAACCAGAGCTCCGGTACGACCCACGTCGTCGCCGACCTGGCCGGGTGGTTCAGTCCGGACGCCACCCAGACCTTCGTGCCGACCGAGCCGACCCGGATCGTGGACACCCGGAACGGCACCGGGCTCCCCGATCGCGGCTCCGTGCCGCTCGCCGCCCGCGAGACCGCACGGTTCCAGCCGTTCCTCCCGCAGGAGAACTGCCTGCCGGCCTGCCCGGCTCCAACCGCGCTGGTGGGTAACGTGACGGTGACCGGCCCGACCGCGCCGGGCGTGCTGATCGCGTACCCGGGTGGCACGCAGCGACCCACCGCCTCGAACGTCAACTTCGTCACGGGCGAGACCGGGTCGAACGCCGCGGTGGTTGCGGTTGACTCCGGCATCGAGCTGTACAACAGCAGCGCTGGCACGACGCACGCCATCGTGGACCGGTTCGGGTATTTCATCGGCCCGGCGTCGTGAAGCCACCCGGCACCGGTCCTCGCGACTTCGGTCCGAGCTCTGTACGCATCCGCAGGTGTCGTCCACAGTGGCGGCGGGCCGGATATGCTGCCGCCGCACCTGCTCGACATCACGGGGGCAATCGATGAGAAGACATGGCGCCGCGCTGCTCGCGGCCCTACCACTGGTGACGAGCGTCGGTCTGGCGGGGCCGGTGGCGCCCGCCGTGGCGGCGCCCGCCGTCACCGCCGAGGTGGCGTCGCGGGCGGAGGTGTACGTCAGCAACAAGGACTGCACCCCGGACGCCGACGGCAGCGCGGCGAAGCCGTACTGCACCATCGGTGCCGCGGCGGCGGTGGCGCAGCCGGGCCAGACGGTGCTGGTGCAGCCGGGTGAGTACCGGGAGACGGTGACCTTCGACCGGTCCGGCACCGAGGGCGCGCCGATCACCTACCGGGCCGTGCACAGCCCCGACGGCGAGGTCCGCGTCGGCAGCCACTACACCCTTACCGACACGATCTTCCGCCTGGTCGGCGTGCACGACATCGTCCTTGAGGGCTTCATCGCCAGTGGCGCGGGCAGCAGCAGCACCGTCGTGGTGGACCGCTCCGCCCGGATCACTCTGGACGGCCTGGCGGTCCTCAACCCCTTCGAGGCCTCGACGCTGGTCCGGCTCACCGGCGGGTCCAGCGACGTCACGCTGCGCCGGTCCTGGCTGCGCGGCCTCGGCGGCGTGGCGGGCGTGGCGGTCGAGCCGGGGGCGACGGGGACGGTGCTCACCGGCAACGCTCTCGAGGACGCCCGGATCGACGTGACCGACGCGCCGGGCACGGTGCTCACCGGCAACACCGTCGTCAATGAGTGCGACGTGGCGATTCAGGTGGCCGGCGTCTCGCCGGGCGTCCGGCTGCACAACAACGTCGTCCAGACCGCGGGCGGCCCCGACTACGACCCGCAGCCCTGTGACGATCCGGCGACGGCCACCGCGATCTCCGTCTCGGCGGAGTCGACCGCCGGCTCGACGTCCGACCACAACCTGATCGGCTCCCGCAGTGGCGGTGTGCCGTACCGGTGGGGCGGCACCACCCACCAGACCCTCGACGCGTTCCGGGCCGCCACCGGGCAGGGCGGGCACGATCTCCTCGACCTGGTGCGACTCGACCGGCGCGGCCAGTCTCGCGGCTGGTGGGAGCTCGGGAGCGGCTCACCCGGCCTGGACAGCGCTGACGCCGACGCGCCCGGTGTGCTCCGCACCGACCTGCTGGGCAACCCGCACGCCGACCTGCCGCACGTGCCGAACAAAGGCACCGGCAACGGGTACCACGACCGCGGCGCGGTGGAGTGGGTCGGGCAGGGCAAGGTCGGTGCGACCGGCTTCCGCCGGGTGCCCGGGGGCGGGTTCCTCGACACGGAGGCCACCGCCGTGCCGACGTACGGGTACCCGACGGACGGGCCGGGCGGCTCGGTGGCGTTCAAGTTCACCGGTGACCGGTACTGGCGGATCGGGACCGCCGGGTCGTTGCGGCACACGTTCCGCCGGGCGGGAAGCGTCGTCATGAACGCCCGAATCGACTTCATCGGCTTCCGCGCGGCCGACCTCAGCACGAAGTCGCGCGCCGGCAACGCTTCGGTGGGCCCGCTGTTCACCCTGGTCGGCTCCCTCTACCAGCCGATCGACCCGACCCGGGTGCTGGACACCCGAGCCGCGGTCGGCGTGCCCACCCGGACGCCGGTGCCGGGCAACTCCGAGGTCGTGCTCTCGATTCCCGAGATCGGCGGGGTGCCGGCGGCGGACATCACGGCGGTCGCGCTCAACGTCACCGCGACCCAGCCGACCAGCGCCGGGTTCCTGACCGTGTACCCGGACGGCGTCAAGTTGCCGGACGCCTCGAACGTCAACTTCGTGCCGAAGGAGACCGTGCCGAACCTGGTCACCGTGCCGATGTCCAACGGCAAGCTGCGCATCCGCAACACCGGCAGCGGCACCGTGCACGTCGTCGCCGACCTCCAGGGCTGGTACGGCGCCACCGGCAGCGGCCTGCGTACCCTCGCGCCGGCCCGGATGCTGGACACCCGTGCCGGCACTGCCGGGCCGTTCCCGGCCAACACCACCCGGCAGCTGGACCTCTCGGCGAAGCTGCCGGCGGGCGCGACGGCGGCGATCCTCAACGTCACGGTGACGAAGCCGACGGCGAGCGGGGTGCTGAAGGTCTTCCCGTCGGGCTCGCCGGTGCCCACCGCGTCGAACCTGAACTTCGTCACCGGCCAGACCGTCCCCAACCTGGTGACCGTGCCCGTCGTCGGCGGGAAGGTGAGCATCCACAACGCCAGCTCGGGCAGCACGCACGTGATCGCCGACCTGGCCGGCTACTACGGCTCCGCCGCGTCCGGCGCCACCGACGGCTACGTGCCCGTCGACCCGCACCGGATCGTGGACACCCGAGCCAGCATCGGCCTGGACGGCCGGGGGTACGGCGGCCCGCTCCAGCCGTACGAGAAGGTCGCCTTCCTGCCCTGGTACGTCCAGACGGCGTGCCCGGCGACGTGCGCGACGCCCACCGCGGCCGTGTTCAACACGACCGTCACCCGGCCCACCTCGCCGGGCGTGCTCACCGCCTACCCGCGTACCGATGCCGCGCCGCCCACCGCGTCGAACGTCAACTTCGTGGCCGGTGAGACGGCCGCGAACATGGCGGTCGTCCGTGCGGGCACCGGCGGGCAGATCGGCGTCCACCACAACAGCCCCGGCGCCTCGGAGCTGATCGTGGACCAGGCGGGCTTCTTCATCGCGCCGCTGTCCTGACCGCCCTCCGGAGCCGGCGTCCCCCGCGCCCAGCGGGTGGCCGCCGGCTCCGCCGTTCGGCGGCAACCGCATCAGCGACCGTCGCTGTAGTCTGCGGCAGCACCACGCAACGACCAACACGTCACGGGGGAAGTCGATGACGAGAACATTTGGGCGGATACGGCTGGCCGTCGTGCCGCTGCTGGGTGCGGCGGCGCTGGTGGCGCCGGCCGCGCCCGCGCCGGCGGCACCGTCCGCCGCCGCACCGTCCGACCTGTACGTCACCAGCAAGTCCACCTGCAGGGCCGGCGGGACCGGCTCCCAGGAGTCGCCTCTCTGCACCATCTCCGCCGCCGCCGCAGTGGCACAGCCCGGCCAGACGGTGTGGATCGCCGCCGGCAACTACCCGGAGAAGGTGCGGCTGACCCGCTCCGGCACCGAGGCGGCGCCGATCGTGTTCCGCGCGGTCAACGAGTACGGCCGGACCGTCCGGGTGGGCAATTTCAACTCGCTCAACTGGACCGGTCCCGCCCTGGACGTCGACGGCGTGCACGACGTGCGGGTCGAGGGGCTCACCCTGCACGGCGGCCCCTCTTCCTCCTTCGCGGAGCTCGCCCGGGTGCGGGGGTCGCAGCGGGTCACCTTCGATGGCCTGGCCGGCTCGAGTGGCACCCGTCCGGTGGTCCGGGTGGCCGCCGGGTCCGCCGACGTCACGGTGAGCCGTGGCTGGTTCGCCGGCGCGGGTGGCGCCGGAGTGGTGGTCGAGCCGGGGGTGAGCGGTACGGTCGTCACCGCCAGCACGTTCCGCAGTAGCCACCTGCTGGTCACCGACGCGCCCGGGACGACCGTCACGGGCAACACGGTGGTCACCGACTGCACGGCCGGCGTCCGGGTGACCGGCGCGTCGCCGGGCACCGCCGTCGCCAACAACCTGATCCGGACCGGGGCCGGACCGGTCCCCGACCCGCAGCCCTGCGCCGACCCGGCCGCCGCCACGGCGATCAGCGTCTCGGCCGACTCGGTGCCGCAGTCGACCGCGCACCACAACCTGATCGACCCGGCGGGCGGCGGCCCGCTCTACTCATGGGCCGGCACCGACCACACCGACCTGGCGGCCTTCCGGGCGACCACCGGGCAGGGCGCCGACGACCTGGCCGCGCCGGCGCAGCTCCAGGCGCAGCAGGGCACCGAGCGGGGCTGGTTCCCGCTCGCGTCGACCTCGCCGGCGGTCGACTCGGCCGATCCGACGGCGACCGGGGCCACCGCCACGGACCTGCTGCTCAACGCGCACGCCGACGCGCCGACCGCGCCGAACACCGGTGGTGCCTTCCGGGACCGGGGCGCGGTGGAGCTGCAGGGCAAGTTGACCGTCACCGGCGGGAAGGTTCAGCCGGTCGGCGGGGTGAACCCGTTCGACGTGACCACCTCGCTGGCCGTGACCTCCGACTGGCCCACTGACGGACCGGTCGGCACGATCGTGCGGCGGTGGAGCGGGGAGGCGTTCTACCGCGCCGTGCCCGGCGGGCGGGCCGAGCACCGGGCCCGGCGCGCCGGGCCGGTCTGTGCCGAGCAGTTCGCCAGCACGGACGGCTTCCGGCTGATCCCCGAGATCATCTTCACCCCGCCCCCCGAGTGCGCGGTCGTGGGCGCGCGGTACACCGCGGTGTCGCCGGTCCGGGTGCTCGACACCCGGGCCGCCGTCGGGGTGGGAACCACGGTGCCGCTGGCCGCGAACACCGAGCTGGTGCTGCCCATGCAGACCGTCGACGGGGTGCCGGCCGCAGACGTCAGCGCGGTGGTGCTGAACCTGACGGTGACCCAGCCGACCGCGTCCGGTTTCATCCGGATCTGGCCGGACGGCAGGACGATGCCGGACGTGTCGAATGTCAACTACGTGGCGGGCGAGACGGTGCCGAACCTGGTGACCGTGCCGATGTCCAACGGCAATCTGCGGATCCGCAACACCGGCAGCGGCACCGTGCACGTGGTGGCCGACCTCCAGGGGTTCTACGCCGCCGCCGGTTCCGGGTTCAAGGCGGTGACCCCGCTGCGGGTGCTCGACAGCCGCGGCTCGACGCCCCTGGCCTCCAACAGCTACCGGGTGCTGGACCTGACCGGTCGGGTCCCGTCCGGCACGACCGCCGTGGCGTTGAACGTCACCGTCACCCGGCCGACGGCGAGCGGGGTGCTGAAGGTCTACCCGTACGGCGCGATGTCGTTGCCGACCGCCTCGAACCTGAACTTCGTCGCCGGGCAGACCATCCCCAACATGGTGCTGGTGCCGGTGGTGAACGGCCGGGCGGTGATCTACAACGCCAGTTCCGGCAGCACCCACGTGGTGGTCGACCTGCTCGGCCGGTTCGGCGCGGACGCCACCGACGTCCTGGTCCCGCTGGACCCGCGCCGGGTCCTCGACACCCGTCCGGTCGACCCGATCGGCCCGACCCTGCGCGCGGGGTTCCGGTCGGCGTACATCGGATTCAGCCAACCGGAGATCACCGCGGTGGTGGCGAACGTGACGGCCACCGGGCCGACCGCGGCCGGCGTCCTCACCGTGCACCCGAACGGTGCTGTTCCGGCGCAGGCGTCGAACGTGAACTTCGTCGCCGGTGAAACCGCCGCCAACCTGGTGATGGTCGGCATGGGCGAGGGGGAACAGGTGGCCGTCTGGAACGACAGCCCCGGACACACCGACGCGATCGTCGACCAGGCGGGCTATTTCATCGCCGGTTACTGACCCGTACCCCGGCCGAGGCCGGCGACCCCCGTGACCAGCGGGAAGTCGCCGGCTTCGGCATTTTCCGGTTCAGTCGCCCGGCGGTGGGTAGGGATTCTGGTGGACGAGAACGCTGCTCCCTCCCGCGTGGAGGGAGGCCGACCGGAACGAGGAGGATTGCCATGACCACCGTGGTCGAGAAGTCGATCGAAGTCGACGTCCCGGTCAGCACCGCCTACAACCAGTGGACGCAGTTCGAGGAGTTCCCCCGCTTCATGGGCGGCGTGCAGGAGGTACGTCAGCTCGACGATCAGCGGATGCACTGGGTCGCCCAGATCGGCGGGGTCAAGCGCGAGTGGGACGCGCGGGTCCTGGAGCAGGTGCCGGACCAGAAGGTCGCCTGGGCGGCGACCGAGGGCGCGACCAACGCCGGCGCGGTCTACTTCCAGCCGGTGGGCGCGGGCCGCACGATGGTCCGGCTGCACCTGGAGTACGAGCCGGAGGGGCTGGTCGAGAAGGCCGGCGACAAGCTGAACATCGTCGAGAAGCAGGCCGAGTCCGACCTGGAGAAGTTCAAGAGCTTCATCGAGTCCCGGGGCGCCGAGACCGGTGCCTGGCGTGGCTCGGTCGGCGAGGGGCACGGCGTGGGTACGCCGGGCGTCGCGCACGCGGCGTCGTCGCAGGGTGACAGCGGCAAGGCCGGTGTCTCGGGCACCGCGGTCACGGCCGGCGCCGCCGTCGCGGGTGCCGCGGCCGCCGCCGGGCTCGCCGCCGCCAAGCACCGCTCCGGCGACGACGAGGACCGCACGCCGACCACCACCACCGAGACCGAGTACGTGGTGACCGACGCCGAGGTCGTGCCCGACCCGGCTGCCACCACCTACCCGAATGGTCCGGTCAGCGAGCCGAACCGCCCGCTCTGACGTACGCCGGTGGGGCCCGGCGGACCGACCACCCGGTCGGACCGCCGGGCCCCGCGCCTGTGCGCTCGGCGCCGGTCAGGATCACCTGAGCCATTGACGCCCCGGACGGCCGGTCGCACCGCGACCGCACCGTCCGGGGCCGTCGGCGCTGGGCGCGCGACCTTCAGCGGCGGCAGCGCCACACCAGCGGCCGGTGCACCTGGTTCTCGTAGACGGCACCGACCACGGTCAGACCGTCGTCGCTGATCCCGTTGGCCGTGTACGTGCCCGCCTCGGTCGCCCGGACCTCGGGCCGGCCCGGCAACCGGCGGGACGTGCCGTCCGGGGCGACGACCAGCGGCGCACCGTCGCCGACCAGCAGGTCGCCGTTGCCAGCGATCCCGGTCGTCCCCGGGAACGGCAGCAGGCTCACCGCCCCGGTCGTGAGATTCCAACGTACCGGCAGCATCTGCACGGCACCGCCCTGCCGGACGCCGGGAACCATGCCGATCGCCCATTCGCCGTGCGCCGACTCGACCGAGGCGCGCGGGTAGCCGTCGGGCACCGCCAGCGCCGCCCCGGTGCCCTGCGGCGTCCACCGGTAGGGCAGTTGGCCCATCACACCGACGACCGTGCCGTCCTCGGTGATCCCGGTCGCGGCGGATCCCGGCTGGCCGACCAGCCGGTACTCCTGCGGGCGGTCCGCCGACCACAGCACGGCCTGGTGCGAGTCGCCGGCTCCCCTGGCGGTGCCGGCGATGTCGCCCCGGCCGTTGACCGCGTGCACGAGGACCGCGTGGTAGCCGGGCGGGGTGGCCAGGAAGCGCAGCCCCCCATCCCGGTAGACCCAGCCCGTGCCGTCGCCGTTGGTGCCGACCACGACGCCGCCGGCGTTGACCGCGGCCGCGTGCCGCGCACCGGCCGGCAGGACGCCTGCCTGGCCGTCGGTCCACAGCACGACCCGCCCGTCCTCCCGCCCGGTGCCGATGTCGCCGACGATGTACCGCCCGGTGGGGTCGACGCCGTTCGCCACCGCGACCGGACCGCCGATCGGCCGCGGCAACCACGACGCCTCGCAGGTGACCGGCGAGCCCGGGGCGGCCGACACGGTCCCGGCCGGTGACGCCGCAACGGCCGGCGTGGCCGGAGCCGGCCGGCTGGCGGCCCCGCCGAGCTGGACGGCGCCCACGACGCCGAGCCCGGCCATCACCGTCACCGCAGCGATCCCGCCGACGCGGCGGCGCCGGCGGCGACGCCGGCCGTCCCGGACCGCGCGGCCCACGTCAACCCGCGGCTCGGGAACCGGCGCCGATCGCAGCAGTTCGGAAATCCGCTGCTCGTCCAACGTGGTCATCTCGGATTCCTCCCGGACATCTCAGTGACGTCGAGCAGCTGGCGGACCGCCACCAGCGCCCGAGCCGTCTGCGATTTCACGTTGCCTTCGGAGCAGCCCATCGCGGCGGCCGTGTCGGCCAGCGACAGGTCGCACAGGAACCGCAGGACCAGTACGGTGCGCTGGCCGCGGGGAAGGTGGGCGAGCGCGGCGACCAGGCTGTCCCGCTCGGCCAGCTCGTCGTGCGGCGTGACCGGCGGGCGCTCCGGCTCCGGCATCGACCCCAGCAGCCGGACCTTCGCCCAGCTCAACCGCTTCTCGTCGACGAGCTTGTGGACCAGCATCCGGTGCACGTACGCGTCGACGTTGTCGGCCCGGCTGACCCGGCGCCAGTTCACGTACAGCGCCGTGATCGTCTGCTGCACCACGTCGTCGGCCAGGTGGGCGTCGCCGCACATCAGGAACGCGGTTCGGTGCAGGCTCGGCAGTCGCGCGGAGACGTACTCCACGAACTCACGCTCGGCATCCGCCATTGGGGCTCCCTCCTCCGCAAGCTCGACGGGTCCGGACGACCGTCGGGTTGCGTCAGGGCCGAAGTTCGGCGGGGTGCCAGCTCGGCGCCGGCGACCTGACGAGGACGAAAGCGGCGGACAGCTCACGACCAGGGCCGATGGAGGAGATCATCGGAACATGACAAAGGGCCAGGTGAGAGTTATCTCACCTGGCCCCAGCCTCTGGTCGGGGTGGCCGGATTCGAACCGACGACCTCTTCGTCCCGAACGGCCGTCGGTGCTGTCATCCGCTATCGGCCGCTGCCGCTCGGTCGCGGTGACCCAGGATCGGCAGGCGCCTGCGGCTCGTTGATGGGGAACCGCTGTCAGGCGTTCGCTGACTTTCTGCTGACGCGCTGGCCGCAGCTACGAGCGCACCGCGCGCAGGCCCACGAACTCGTCGCCCTGGGGGTCGTAGAGGACCAAGCCGTGCCGCTGCGTCAGTTCCAGTACGGCCTCCACCGCCTCGGTGCCATGTCCGGACCAGGTGATGTTCATCGAGACGTGGTCGATGCCCACGGCGAGTGGAGTAGACATCCATGGCGAGTCAGGGGGCAGCGGCGGCTCGTCGGGATAGCGCGCCCGGAGTTCCTCGTAGAAGGCAACGATGTGCTCATCAAGCTCGCCGTCACGATGGTGCCCGCTGGTGCAGTGATCGAGCATCGCTCGGGCCTCGGCGAGGCTGGCGTTCGGGGCCACGGCCAGAACCACGAGGTCGAAACTCACATCGCCATCATGCTGGTCGTTCCTCGGCACGCTCTGCCAGGGCTCGGACTGCCAGCTTGGGAAGTGTCGGTCTCTGGCCGTCTGCTGGGTTGGCGGCCCTGATCCTGGCGGTCTCTCGTGGCTTCGGCTCGCCCCTCCTGTCCTGGCCCAATGGCTCGCTAATGGCACGCCGCGGACCCCTGTCTTTAGGCGACGGATCGATAGGGTCATGAAGCATGAGCTCGGCAGATGATTTGCCTCTTCTTGAGGCGCTCCTCGATGCGTTCGACCGGCTATTCGACCGACAGGCCACCGTGGTCGACGTGCATGCGTTGCTCTTCGCCACGGCCAGGGCTCTGGCCGACTCGGCCCTCGTCAAGGACATGGCAGCCGCCGAGTCGGCAGTAGAGGAGATCATGAGAACAGGACGGGGGTCGGCTGAGGCTGTTGAGCAGGCGCTTGACGCGGTGGATCCACTGAGGCGCCGCATCGCCGACCGGTTGTAGCCACGTTGATGGGTGTTTTTGATTCTGCCTGGCGATCCTGGCCCGGTTCAGGCAGCGACGGGTTCTGCCGCGCCGGCGGTCTGGGGTACCGGGTACTGGCACGTGGATGGCACGGCGACCTACGCATTACGAGATCAAACTGCCTGCCTCGCTGACCTGGGTGCTAGATGGTCTAGCAGCGGAAATACCTCCCGGCGTCTCTCACCGCTCCCCACCCTCCGTGGACCTCTTGCGGACTGGATGCGGACCGTCCCG
>NZ_JBAKHS010000033.1:0-39125 GCF_036906795.1 Micromonospora sp. CPCC 205739
ACCGGTGCTTCAGCGGCGCTCGCGCCGGTGCCGCTGACGATCAGCACGGCGACGGCCGCGCCGGCCGCGGTGACGGCTGCGAGCGCCGGCAGTACCGCTCGCCGAAGACGACGAATTGGAGTAACTGTCACGATGTGCCCTCTCATGGGTGCGTCTCCGGCGGGCGTCGCCACGACAGCGACCGGAGACGGCACCTAAGCGCAAATATGGGTAAATCGGACTTTCCCACACACGCGTCTCTTTAGGGCTGAGATCGATGAAACCCGTCCGGCTGGGCAACGCGCATGCTTGCCCACCAGCCGAACTCGCTGGTGACGCAACGGCGGAGATCCCCTGCCGACGGCCCCGAAATACCCCGCCTACGTCCCGGCGTGAGGACGGTGGACGCGGCCGAGGAAGTCGCGCATCAGCGACACCACCTCGTCGAGGTGGGTCTCCAGCAGCCAGTGGCCGCCGTCGAGCAGGTGCAGCTCGGCGTCCGGGAGGTCGCGCAGGTACGCGCGGGCGGCGCCCTCGGGCATGTAGCCGTCGTGCGGCCCCCAGACGATCAGCGTGGGTGGCCGGTGCTCACGCAGGTACGCCTGCTGACGCGGGAACCAGTCCACGGTGGTGCGCTGGTCGGCGATCAGGTGCACGAGGTGGTCGGGGCCGGGCGGCTGGCCCACCTGCGCCCAGGAGAGCGTCCACAGGTCAGGGCTGATCCGGTCGGCGATCTCGCCGGGCACCTCGCCCAGGAACTCGTCGCGGAACCCACTCTCCGACACGTGTTCCGCCACCTCGGCCAGCGCCTGCGGGTTCGGATCGGCCCACATCTTCTTCAGCGGCGCGTACTTGGGTCCGTGCTGTTCCTCGTAGATGTCGCCGTTCTGGATGACCAGCGCGGCGACCCGTTCCGGCGCGCTCATGGCCAGCCGCAGCCCGAACTGGGAGCCGTAGTCCTGCAGGTAGATGGCGTAGCGACGCAACCCGAGGACGTCGGTGAACCGCCGCAGGAAGTGGGCGTACCCGTCGAAGGTGTAGGCGAACTGGTCGGCGTCGGCGCGGGTGTAGCCGAAGCCCGGCAGGTCGGGGGCGAGCAGCCGCCAGCGGTCGCCGAGCGCCGGCATGAGATTGCGGAACTGGAACGACGAGGACGGGTAGCCGTGCGGCAGCAGCACCACCGGGGCGTCCACTGGCCCGGCCTCCCGGTAGAAGGTGCGGATGCCGTCGACGTCGACGACCCGGTGCGCCACGGGAACGGCTCCCATGACCCCGCCCTACCCGCCCTTGACCCAGGCAAACCGCCGAGGGCGGACCCGTCGTGCGTGGCGGGTGCCGTGCGGGCGGGCGCCGCCACGGACGTGGCCGTGCCCGTCGTCCGGCGGGATCAGCGGCGGTGGTAGCGGTACGCCGTCAGCGTGCCGAAGACCAGCACGAAACCCGCGCTCCACAGCAGCATCCACCTCATGCTCGACGGGTCGGACGAGCCCGACATCGCCGCGCGCACCGAGGCCACCAGCTGCGTGACCGGGTGACCTTGACGAACGCCTGAAGCCAGCCGGGCATCGTGCCCGGGTCGACAGCGCCTGTCGAGGCTGCGGAGGCGCACGGCGTCGGCGCGGAGAAGCCGCCCGGCGGCGACCGCACGGCGGCAAACGCGGCATCGACGACTACTGGCGGCGGGTCCGACCGGCCGTGGCCGCGTGCCGGCAGGGCCGGGCCAAGCAGCTGATGCTGCGCGGTCGGCTCGGGCCGGGCGCCGAGGTGGCCCGCAGGAACCGCGACGATGACCTACCCTCAGCCCGGCCACGAACCGACCCGGCCCCTGCCACCGGTCTCGGCCGTCCCCACCGGCCCCTACCCGCCTGCCGTGCCGTATCCGCCTGCCGCGCCGTATCCGGCGCCGCTGCTGATCGCGGCACCGCCCACGTCCGGCACCGCCACCGCCGCGATGGTGCTCGGCATCGTCGGCGTGCTCGGCGGATGGTGTGTGTTCGGCCTTTCCTGCCTGCTCGCCGTCGTCCTCGGGCACATCGGGCTGCACGAGACCCGCGAAGGCCGGAAGTCCAGGCGCGGCATCGCCGCCGCCGGGCTGGTGCTCGGCTACGTCTTCGTCACCCCGGCGGTCGCGCTCACCGTCATGGTCTCCTTCGGCGGCGTCATCGGCGCCGCCACCCCGACGCCTACCGCTACTCCATAAAGGACTGCGCCCGTCGGAGAGTCCACCGGAGCCAGCCATTGATCCGCTTGCTAAACCGGTCTAGCATCTTCCAAACCGGTTTAGCGACCGGTGCTCGCTCCAGGACCCGCAGGTACGGGAAGGAGGTCGAGTCGGTGAGCCAGCGCCGACCGACGATCATCGACGTCGCCCGTGCCGCGGGAGTCTCCAAGGGAGCGGTCTCCTTCGCCCTCAACGGCCGGCCCGGGGTGGCCGAGGAGACCCGCCGGCGGATCCTGGCGGTGGCGAAGGAGCTGGGCTGGACCCCGAGCCATCGAGCCCGGGCCCTGTCCAACTCCCGGGCGTTCGCCGTCGGCCTGGTGCTCGCCCGCCCACCGGAACTGCTCGGCGCCGACCCGTTCTTCCCCGCCTTCATCGCCGGTGTGGAACGCGTCCTCGCCGAGCAGAGCCAGGCGCTGGTTCTCCAGGTGGTCACCAGTCAGCGGGCGGAGGAGAACGGCTACCGGCGGCTGGCCGCCGACGGTCGGGTGGACGGGGTGTTCCTGCTGGACCTGCGGGTCGCCGATCCGCGGATCGCCCTGCTGGAGGAGTTGCGGCTGCCCGCCGTCACCCTCGGCCGTCCCGACGTGCCCACCCCGTTCCCGGCGGTGCTCGTCGACGATCGGCCAGGGATCGCCGCCGCGGTACGGCATCTGGTGGAGCTGGGGCACCGGCACGTCGCGCACGTCGCCGGCCCGGACGACTTCCTGCACGGCTCGGCGCGGCGGGACGCCTGGGAGAACGCGCTACGGGACGCCGGACTGTCCCCCGGTCCCTGCGTGTCGTCCGACTTCTCGGCGGCCGGTGGGGCCCGGGCCACCCACCACCTGCTCGACCTGGCCGACTCGCCGAGCGCGATCATCTACGCCAACGACGTGATGGCGATGGCCGGCATGGCCGTGGCCCGGGAACGTGGCCTCGACGTCCCCGGCCAACTCTCGGTCACCGGCTTCGACGACACCGAACTGGCCGCCCACATCAGCCCGGCGCTGACCAGCGTCCGGACCGATCCGTCCGGCTGGGGCGGCGTCGCCGCCCGTACCTTGCTCGACCTCATCGACGGCAACGGCGGCCCGGACGTCGAGATGCCCCCCGCGCAGCTCGTCGTCCGCGCCTCCACCGCTCCACCACCCACACCACACCAATCGCCGTGACCCACCGCCCGGGCATCGCCTCGGCCTGGTCGGTGCAACGTCACGGCAGTCGAGATCGGAGACCGATATGAGACGTACCGTCCCCGCTGCCTTCCTCGCCCTCTCCCTCGGCCTCACCGCAGCCTGCGGTGGCGGCGACTCCGGCGCCAAGGCCGATTCCTCGACCAAGGGGCCGATCACCATCTGGCTGTCGAACAACAAGGAGGAGTTGGCCTGGGGCAACGCGATGGTCGAGGCGTGGAACGGCCAGCACGCCGACCAGAAGATCACCGCGCAGGAGATCCCGGCCGGCAAGTCCTCCGAGGAGGTCATCGGCGCCGCGATCACCGCCGGGAACGCGCCCTGCCTGATCTTCAACACCGCCCCGGCCGCCGTGCCGCAGTTCCAGAAGCAGGGCGGGCTGGTCGCGCTGGACGACTTCGACGGCGCCAAGGGCTACCTCGAACAGCGAACCGGTTCGGCCGCCGAGCAGTACCGGTCGCCGGACGGCAAGTACTACCAGATGCCCTGGAAGGCGAACCCCGTCATGATCGTCTACAACAAGGCGGTCATGCAGAAGGCCGGCGTCGACCCGGAGAATCCGCCGCTCAGCACGTACGCGGAGTTCCTCGACACGAGCCGCAAGATCAAGTCCTCCGGTGCGGCGCAGGCGGCCATCTATCCCTCGCCGGCCAGCCAGTTCTTCCAGTCCTGGTTCGACTTCTACCCGCTGTTCATCGCCGAGACCGGCGGGAAGCAGCTCGTCGAGGACGGCAAGGCGCAGTTCAGCTCGGCCGAGGGACAGCGGGTCGCCGACTTCTGGAAGACGCTCTACGCCGAGGGCCTGGTCCCGAAGGAGCAGTACAACGGTGACGCCTTCGGCGAGGGCAAGTCCGCCATGGCCATCGTCGGCCCGTGGGCGATCCCCGTGTACGGCGACAAGATCAAGTGGGGGCTGAAGCCGATCCCCACCTCCGCCGGCAAGCCCGCCGCCGAGATCAAGACCTTCAGCGACGCCAAGAACGTCGCGATGTACTCCTCCTGCCAGAACCGGGGCACCGCCTGGGAGGTGCTGAAGTTCGCCACCAGCCAGGAGCAGGACGGCGCGCTGCTGAAGGCGACCGGCCAGATGCCGCTGCGCGCCAACCTGACCGCCACCTACCCGGACTTCTTCACCGAGAAGCCCGCCTACCGTGACTTCGCCGACCAGGCCGGGCGCACCGTCGAGGTCTCGAACGTGCCGAACTCCATCACCATCTGGCAGACGTTCCGGGACGCCTACTCGGAGTCGGTGATCTTCGGTAAGCGGTCGGTGGCCGACGCGTTCGGCGACGCCGCGAAGAAGGTCGACGGGCTAGCCGGCCAGCGATGACCGCTCACCTCACCCGGGGCGCGCACCCGCGCCCCGGCCGCCGACCGGTGACGGCTCTGATCGGCCGTCACCCGGTCGGGCTGGCCCTGATCGCGCCGTACGCGGCGTTCCTCGTGCTGGTCTTCGCGTATCCGTTCGGGTTCGCCGTCTGGATGAGCTTCCACGACTACTTCTTCGCCGCGCCGGGAGCCCAGGTCGAGCGTCCCTTCGTCGGGCTGGAGAACTACCGCACGGTGCTCGGCGACCCGGGGGTCCGGAAGGCGTTCGGTAACATCCTGGTCTTCCTGCTGATCAACGTCCCGCTCACCGCGGTGCTGTCGCTAACCCTCGCCGTGGCGCTCAACCAGGCCATCCGGGGGCGCACCTTCCTGCGGGTCGCCTACTACGTGCCCTATGTGACGGCCAGCGTTGCCGTGGTCGGGGTGTGGCTCTTCCTGTTCAGCTCGGACGGCCTGGTCAACACGGTCCTCGGCCCGCTCGCCCCGGACCCGTCCTGGCTGGTCAACGAGACGCTCGCGATGCCGCTCATCGCGGTCTTCGTGGCCTGGAAGCAGCTCGGCTTCTTCATCCTGCTCTACCTCGCCGCGTTGCAGAACGTGCCGAAGGAGCTGTACGAGTCGGCAGCGGTGGACGGGGCGAGTGCGTGGCAGCGGTTCCGTTCGGTGACCGTACCGGCGGTCCGCCCGGCCACCACCCTGGTCGTGATCGTGGCGACCATCACCGGCGCGAACCTCTTCACCGAGCCCTACCTGCTGACCGGGGGCGGCGGCCCGAACGGCGCCTCCACCTCTCCGGTGCTGCTGATGTACCAGCGCGGCATCGAGCAGGGCAACCCGGACGTGGCGGCGGCGATCGGGGTGCTGCTCGTCGTCGGCGTCGTCAGCGTATCGATGATCAACCGTCGACTGCTGGAAAGGTCCTGACATGTCGACCCGGACCCTCGGCGCAGCCGGAACCGCGCCCACCGTCACGCCCACGCCGGTAGCCCGCCGCCCCGGCACCCTCGGCCGGGTGCTGCGGGCCGCGGCGCTGATCGCCTTCTCGCTGGCCTTCCTCTTCCCCTTCTACTACATGTTCATCGGGTCGTTGCAGGCCGAACCGGACACCTCCCCGGCCGGGGCGTTCCCCACCGACGGCCTCACCCTGGACAACTACCGGGAGATCAACACCGAGATCAATCTGCTGCGGTCGCTGGTCAACTCCGGCATCTTCACCGGCGGGGTCATCCTCGGCACGGTCGTGTTCGGCCTGCTCGCCGGCTACGCGCTGGCACAGCTCAGCTTCCGGGGCCGCGGCGCGCTGTTCAGCCTGGTCCTGCTGGTCCAGGTGGTCCCGTTCCAGCTCCTGCTGATCCCGCTGTACGTGCTGATCGTGCGCGGCTACGGGTTGGCCGACTCCTACCTCGGCATGATCCTGCCGTTCGCGATCAACACCACGGCGGTCTTCATCTTCCGGCAGTTCTTCCTGCAACTGCCGGCCGACCTGTTCGCCGCCGCCCGGGTGGACGGCGCGAGCGAACTGCGCATCCTCTGGTCGGTCGCGCTGCCCCTGGTCCGTCCGGCACTGCTGACCGTGGTGCTGCTGACCTTCATCGGCCCGTGGAACGAGTTCCTCTGGCCGTTCCTGATCACCAAGCAGACCGACATGCAGCCGCTGGCGGTCTCGCTCGCCAACTATCTGAGCAACGTTGCCGCGCGGGCGGCCAACCCGTACGGGGCGGTCCTCGCCGGCGCCTGCGTCCTCGCCGCCCCGGCCGTGGCGCTCTTCGTCGCCTTCCAGAAGCACTTCACCTCGAACAACATCGGATCTGGCGTAAAGGGTTGAACCGTTGACTGTCTCCGCTGCCGTCCCGTACACCCTCACCCGACTGGGCGTCGTCATGGCACCCGCACCGGGCGAGCCGCTGGAAGCCGAGGGGGTGTTGAACCCGGCCAGCGGCCGTACCCCCGATGGGAAGCTGCACCTGCTGCCGCGGCTGGTCGCCGAGGGGAACGTCTCCCGGGTCGGGCTCGCCGAGGTCGAGTTCCACGACGGGGTGCCGGCCGGGGTGGCCCGGCGCGGCGTGGTCCTCGCCCCCGACGAGGGGTGGGAGCGCGGGTTGAACAACGCCGGGGTCGAGGATCCGCGCACCACCTGGGTGCCGGGCCTCGGCAGCCACTTGATGACGTACGTCGCCTATGGTCCGTTGGGCCCACGCCTGGCCCTGGCCGTCTCCACCGACCTACGCACCTGGCGGCGGCTCGGTCCGGTGCAGTTCGCATACCAACCGGACCTGGACACAGACCTGAACCTCTTTCCGAACAAGGATGCGGTCTTCTTCCCCGAGCCGGTGCCCGGCCCGGACGGTGGCCCCTGTTACGCGATGCTGCACCGACCGATGTGGGACCTGGGCTGGTTCCGTCCCGGCGAGGGGGTGCACCTGCCGGCCGGGATCACCGACGAGCGGCCCGGCATCTGGATCTCCTACGTCCCGGCCGAGGAGGTGCACGCCGACATCACCGCCCTGGTCCGGCTCCGCGACCACCGCTGCGTCGCCCTGTCCGAGTTCCCCTACGAGGAGCTGAAGATCGGTGCCGGCCCGCCGCCGGTCCGGGTGCCGGAGGGCTGGCTGCTCATCCACCACGGGGTGACCGGCCACATCCCCGACCCCTTCGACCCCAGCACACAGCAGGTCGAGTACGCGGCCGGGGCGATGCTGCTCGACCCGGCCGACCCGGGTCGGGTGCTGGCCCGCACCGCCGAGCCGGTCCTGGTGCCCGAGACTGAGGACGAGCGCTCCGGCACCGTCCCGAACGTGGTCTTCCCGACCGCGATCGAGGAGGTGGACGGCGTCCGGTACGTCTTCTACGGAATGGCCGACGCCAAGATCGGCGTCGCCCGGCTCGACCGTGTCCGGTGAGCCGTGCGGCCCGGCCGGCCATCGCGCCGGGCTGCACCGACGGGGGCGGATCCGGTGACCGGCCAGGCCGCGCTGCGCCTCGGCATCGTCGGGGCCGGTGGCTTCGCCACCTTCCTCACTGGCGCCCTGCGGGACCTGCCGGCGGTGACAGTGACCGTGGTCGCGGACCCGGACACCGACCGGGCCGGGCGGCTGGCCGGGATCCTGGCCGCCCGGCCGGTGCCGGACTGGCGGGCGCTGGTCACGGCCGACGACGTGGACGTCGTGGTGGTGGCCACCCCGCCGGCCGGGCACGCGGAGACCACCCTCGCGGCGCTGCGCGCCGGTCGGCATGTCTTCGCCGAGAAACCCCTGGCCGTCAACGAGGACGAGGCCGTCGCCATCCGGGACGCGGTCGCGGCCACCGGTCGCGTCCTGGTGGTCGACCACGTGCTGCGCTACAACCCCGTGGTACGGGCGCTGGCTCGGCTGCGTGACCCACGGTTCGCCGCGCCGCCCGGTGCCCCGTCCGACCCGCTGCTCGGTCCGGTCCGGCAGCTCGCCTTCGAGAATGACGCCAGCGACGAGGACCTCGGCCCGGGGCACTGGTTCTGGGACGAGCGGGTCAGCGGCGGGATCTTCGTCGAGCACGGCGTGCACTTCTTCGACGTGGCCGACGCCCTCGTCGGCGCGGTCCCCGAATCGGTGCAGGGCATGCTCGGCCACCGCCCCGGCAGCAACCTCGTCGACCTGGCGGTCGCCACCACCCGCTATCCGGACGGCGCGGTGGCGACCTTCGCGCACGGCTTCAGCCACGCCCACCGCTGCGAGCGGCAACTGATGCGGATCGACTTCGGCACCGCCGAGGCCCGGGTGACCGGTTGGATCCCGGTGCACGCCATCGTCGACCTCTGGACCGATGACGCCGGAGCGGCGCTGGTCGAGGGCCTGCCGGCCCGGTCCGGGGAACTGCTCGCCGTTGACGGGCACCGGCTGCCCGACCCGGCCGCCGTCACGGTGGCGGTGCACCGGCACGCCGGCCCGGAACACGCCCGGGAACGGGGCCACGAGCGGCGGCTGCCACACCGTTGCCGGATCACTCTCGACCTCGGCGGCGAGGCCGCCAAACCACACGTCTACGCCGAGAGCGTCCGCGCCGCCATGCACGACCTGGTGCGCTGCGTCCGCACCTGCGACCGACCCGTCGCCGGAATCACCGAGGGCGCCACCGCGGTGACCGTCGCCGCCGCGGCCGCCCGCTCCGCCCGCAAGGACCGCACCATCCACCTTGGACGGCGGTCCCCGGAACACCCCACAGCCTGCCCGTCCTGACCGAGGAGACCCCCGTGAAACGCCGATCGCTGCTGCTGGGCGGCCTCGCCGTCACCGCTCCGCTGTTGACCCCCACGGCGGCCGAAGCCGCCGACACCCGACGGAGTACGGCCACGCCTGAGAGGCCGCTGACCAACCTCGACCACCTGGGCTTCCTCCGGCAGGACGTCACGCCGCCGGACCAGCACGGGCACACCACCTACCGGCTCGCCGACACCCCGGAAGTCGGGGTGCTCTGGACCTACGCCGAACCCGGGCCGGACGGCGTGTTCCGCCGCGTCGGCGGTGGCGCGTACGACCTGGAGACCGACACCTGGGGGCAGGGCGCCTACAACGCCGACGACATCTCCCGAGCCGCGGTGGTCTACCTGCGGCACTGGCGGCAGACCGCGACCGCCACCAGCCGGAACGCCGCCTACCAGCTCCTGCGCGGGCTGACATACCTGCAGACCGCCGACGGCCCGTACGCCGGCAACGTGGTGCTGTGGATGCAGCCGGACGGCACGCTCAACCCGAGCGCCGAGCCGAAGGAACTGCCCGACCCGTCCGACAGCGACGCGTCGTACTGGCTGGCCCGGACCATCTGGGCGCTCGGCGAAGGGTACGCGGCGTTCCGCGAGACCGACCCGGACTTCGCCGGCTTCCTGCGCGACCGCCTCGACCTGGCGATCGCCGCCGTGCAGCGTCAGGTGCTCGTCCGCCACGGCCAGTGGCAGATCATCGACGGGGACCGTACCCCGGCCTGGCTGATCGTCGACGGCGCGGACGCCACCGCCGAAGCGGTCCTCGGACTCGCCGCCTACGTCGAAGCCGGCGGCGGCGCCACCGCCCGCCGGGCGCTGCGCCAACTCGCCGAGGGAATCGCCGCCCTCGCCGACGGCGGCGTGCGGGAATGGCCGTTCGGCTCGGTACGACCCTGGGCGCTGTCCCGCTCCGTCTGGCACGGCTGGGGCGCCCAGATGCCGGCCGCGCTCGCCCGGGCCGCGCAGGCACTCGACGACCGGACCCTGCTCGGCCCCGCCGTGACCGACTCCGCCGTCTTCACCCCCTGGCTGCTCACCTCCGGCGGCCCGGACAACGGCCGGCTGCCCACCCGCACCGACCGGACCCAGATCGCCTACGGCGTCGACTCCCGCGTGCAGTCCCTGCTCGCCGTCGCCGACGCCACCGGACGTTCCGGATTCGCGCAGCTCGCCGCCCTCGCCGCCGCCTGGTACTTCGGCGCCAACCCGGCCCGGACACCCGGCTACGACCCGCACACCGGCCGGGCCATCGACGGCATCAACGGCGACGGGCAGGTCAACCGGAACTCCGGCGCCGAGTCCACCATCCACACCCTGCTCAGCATGCTCGCCCTGGACGCCCGGCCGGGACTGGCCGCACTCGCCCACCACACCGAGATCGTCGAACGGGTCGGCACGGTGACCCTGGAAGCCGAGGACGGCTCCCGTCAGGGCGGCGCGACCGTGGTCACCCCGCCGTCGGCGTGGACCGGCGAATCGCTGATCAGCGGAAGCTACGTCGACCTGCCCGCCGGGGCCGGGCTGCGCTGGCAGCTCCCACCGGCCGACCAGCCCCGGCTGGTGCTGCCGGTGGTGAACCTACGCCCCGGCGTACCGGCCCGGACCGTCTGGCACAGCGACGCCGGACCGCTCGGCGAGGTCGACCACGCCCGGGTCGGCGGCCAGGGCAACTCCCCGGCGCCGGGTGCGCTGCTCCCGGTCACCCTGCCCCGGGAACTCGCCGCCCACGCCACCGAACTGACCGCTCAGGCGACGGCCGGCAACCGGGCCACCGTCGACGCGGTCATGCTGGAACCGCTGGTCTCCCGGCTCACCCTGGCCGGCGACGGACACAGCACGACGCTGCTGCGCAGTGCCGCCCGGGCCAGCCAGACCGCGCAGGTCACCGCCGACGGCACCGGACCGGCCACCGTCGAGGTGTACGACGCGGCGGGCGCGCTCCACTCCCGGCACACCAGCACCGCCACCCAGCTGCGGGTCACCGTGCTGCCCGGCGGCTTCACCCTGGTCCACCGTTGACCGAGTCCGCGCCGGGCCAGCCGTGGTGGCGCGGCGGCGTCTGCTACCAGGTGTACGTCCGCAGCTTCGCCGACTCGGACGGAGACGGGACCGGTGACCTGCCCGGGGTGACCGCCCGCCTGCCCCACCTGGTCTCCCTCGGTGTGGACGCCGTCTGGCTGACCCCGTTCTACCCGTCACCGATGGTCGACGGCGGATACGACATCGTGGATCATCGCGACGTCGACCCGCTCTTCGGCACCCTCGCCGACGTCGACGCGCTCGTCGCCGAGGCGCACCGGCTCGGCCTGCGGGTCGTCTGCGACCTGGTGCCCAACCACACCTCGGACCGGCACCCCTGGTTCCGGGCGGCGCTCGCCGCACCGCCGGGCAGCGCCGCCCGCCGCCGGTACGTCTTCCGTCCAGTCGACGAGGACCACCCGGACCGGCCACCCAACGACTGGCGTTCGGCGTTCGGCGGGAGCGCCTGGCGGCGGGTGCCGAGCCCGAACGGCGGGCCCGACGAGTGGTACCTGCACCTGTTCAGCCCCGAGCAACCCGACCTGAACTGGGACGACCCGCAGGTGCCGGCGGAGTACGGGGAGATCATCCGGTGGTGGCTCGACCGGGGCGTGGACGGGTTGCGCATCGACATGGCGCACGCCCTGTTCAAGCACCCCGACCTGGTCGACGCAGGCCCCGGACAGCACACCGAGTTCCGCCGCAACCACCTGATGCCCTTCTTCGACCAGGCGCCGCTGCACGCTCTGTACCGGCAGTGGCGGACCATGGTCGACTCGGCGCCGAGGGAACGGGCGCTGATCGGGGAGGTGTGCCTCTTCGACGCCGACCGGCAGGCCCGCTACGTCCGGCCGGACGAGTTGCACCAGGCGTTCACCTTCGAGCTACTGGAATGCGACTGGTCCGCCCCGGCGCTGCGGGACACCATCGGGCGCACGCTCGAGGCGTACCGCCGGGTGGATGCCCTGCCGGCGTGGGTGCTGAACAGCCACGACGCGGTCCGGTCCGGCACCCGCTACGGCGGCGGAGAGCGGGGGCTGCGCCGGGCGCGGGCCGCCGCCCTGCTGATGTTGGCGCTGCCCGGCGCGGCCTACGTCTACCAGGGGGAGGAGCTGGGGTTGCCTCAGGTGGACCTGCCCGACGAGGCGCTCCGTGACCCGCTCTGGGAACGTTCCGGGCGGACCGTGCGCGGGCGGGACGGGTCCCGGGTGCCGATCCCGTGGACGACGGACGGCGCAACGTACGGCTTCTCGCCCGAGGGAGCCGACCCGCCGTGGCTGCCGCAGCCCGACGGCTGGGGCGCCTGGAGCGTGCAGCGGCAGACGGCGGAACCGGACTCCACCCTGGCGCTCTACCGCGCGGCGATCCGGCTACGCCGAGAGCTGGGCAACGGTGTTGCCGCCTTCGACGAGCTGACCTGGTGGGATACCGGGCCGGACGTGGTGGCTCTTCGACGCGGCGACGGGTTCGGCTGCGTGGTCAACGTCGGCGACCGGGCGGCGCCGCTGACCGGCGTTGGACGGGTACTGCTGGCGAGTGCACCGCTTGAGGCGGCCGACCCGATCCTCCTGCTACCGCCGGACGCCGCGGTCTGGTTCGTACCGTCGTAAGTGGTCGACCACGCCGTGACACCCATCGTCCGCGGCAGGCGGACACTACCAGGCACTCGATCCGCGATCCCGCGGGTCGAGTGCCTGGTGATGTTGCGCGCCCGGAGGACCCGAACCGCTGACCTGCTGATCCTCAGCGCTCTGCCGTGATCGTCAGTCCTCTGCCTGCCAGCGGTAGAACTCCTTGGCCACCGAGTCCTTCGGCCCGTGCCACGTCTCCGGGTTGTACGGGCTGATGTACGGACTCAGCTCCGCCATGACCTTGGCGAAGGCCGGCTGGTTGTGGTCAGGTCCCGCGCCGTCGGCCGCCGCGGCGGTGCGCTCCAGCAGGTGCACGTAGACATCGTCGATCGAGTACAGCCAGCGTCCGGTGACGCCCAGCTGGACCGGCAGCGACCCGGCGTCGGACTCGCCGAAGATGCGCGCGACATCGGGCTCCGCGCCGGGCTTGATCCGTCCGATGACGACGGTGAGCTTCCGGTTGGACGACTCCGGTGCGGAGTCGGCGTCCGGGACCCAGCTGTAGAACTCCTTGGCGACGGAGTCGGACGGGTTCTTCCAGTATCTCGGGTACGGCGTCACGTACGGGGCGATTGCTTCGGCGATCTTCTGGAACGCCGGCAGTCCCCGCTTCTGGCCGGAGATCCTCGGGTCTTCCTTGCGTTCGATCACATGGATGTAGAGGTCGTCCAGCGACAGCAGCCGGCGTCCGATCACGCCGAGGTCCTGCGGTCGGGTTGACTTGTCGTAGTAGCCGAAGACATCGCCGACGATGTCGTCACTGCCTGGCACCATGTGACAGACGATCACGTTACGGAAGACCATTACCGCTCCTCGGGTGTGTGGACGCGTGATTGCGTGGACGGTGATCTCTGGCTGCCGATCGGTGGCGGCGCTGCGGCGCCCGCGCCGATCGGGGGCGGCGCTGCGGCGCCCCCGGCGGTGAACTCGACCGGAAGCTCCAGCAGGCCACGGAACGGTGACCCGGCCGGCAGCCGGCGCAGCTCGGCGACCGGCACCGCGAGCCGCAGCTCCGGTAGCCGGGTCAGCAGCGCCTCGATGGCGATCTGTGCCTCCATCCGGGCCAGCGAGACCCCGAGGCAGTAGTGGACGCCGTGGCCGAAGCCGATGTGCGGGCCCCGCACGCGGCGCAGGTCCAGCCGGTCCGGGTCGACGAAGTGGGCCGGGTCGTGGTTCGCCGCGTTGATCACCACGCCGACGATCGACCCGCGCGGGATGCGGACGCCCTGGTACTCGACGTCCTCGGTGGCGATCCGGGGACTGGCGACCGGCAACGGGCCGTCGAATCTCAGCAGTTCCTCGATCGCCGAGGGCAGTAGTTCCGGCTTGGCGCGCAGCAGGTCGAGCTGGTCGGGATTGGTCAGCAACGCCACCGTCGCGTTGCCGAGGAAGTCCGCGGTGGTCTGGTGCCCGGCGAACAGCAGCAGGAACGTGGTGGTGATCAGTTCGGATTCGGAGAGCTTGCCGTCGTGCTCGCAGGCGTCGATCAGGGCGCTGATCATGTCGTCGCCGGGGTGCTCGCGTTTGGCCTGGACCAGGTCGGCGAGATAGTGGTGCAGCCGCAGCTGGGCCTCCTGCACGGCCGCCCGGTCCTGTTGAGGGCTACGGCCGGACGACCCGGACGTCCTGATCACCTGGGTCCAGTCGAGGACCGGCTCGTGGTCGGTCTCCGGGATGCCGAGCAATTGGCTGATCACCATCATCGGTAGCGGGATCGCGAAGTCGTGCATCAGCTCGGCCCGGCCCTGCGGGATGACCTTGTCGAGCAGGTTGTCCACGATCTCCGCGACGCGCGGCCGCAGGGCCTCGACCCGGCGCGGCGCGAACGCCTGCGACACGATCCGGCGCAGCCTGGTGTGCTCGGGCGGGTCCGCGTTGAGCATGTTCTTGTTCAACGCCTCGGAGTTGGGCCCGAAGATCCGCAGGTACTCCTGGCCCGGGCCGTAGAGATCCTTGGACAGCCGCGGGTCGACCAGCGCCGCCCTGGCATCGTCGAACCGGGTGATCAGGTAGGAGTCGAACCGCGGCGAACTGATCGGGCACACCGGCTTCTCCGCCCGCAGCCGAGCGAAGGTGGGATAGGGATTGGCGGCGAAGTCGTGGGTGTAGAGCTGCGACGCGGGTACGGCGTCCTCGGTCATCGCGGCTCCTCGGGCTCGCTGCGTACGGTGTGCAGAACCTGGTAGGTGTGCCGCTGCGCGGATTCGCGAAGCTCGCGGATCATGTGCAGCAGCCGGTCCCGGTGCTCGCTGCGGCCGAAGGCGTCCAGCCGTTCGCGATCCGCCCAGTCGCTGATGATCAGGTAGCTGCGCGGGTCGTCGGCGTCGCGGACCAGGTCCTGGTTCAGGCACCCGTCCAGCGCGCGGACCGCCTCCGCCGCCGAGCGCCACTCCGCCTCGAACCGTTCCTCGCACCCCTCCTTGACACGCATGGCGAGCACGGTGCGTACCGTCATATCGCGCCTCCGAAGACCAGTTGCAGGTGCTTGCCGAGCGCGTCGGCGTCGATCGGCCGGCTGCGGAACCCGACGTGCCCGTCCGGGCGGATCAGGTAGAGGCCGGTGCCGTCGACGCCGTACGCGGCGCGGAACCCGCCGCCGGCGTCGATGACCACCGGCGGATCGAGCAGCGGCGGAACCGGGGCGTCCCGGCTGAGCAGCAGGTAGCTGTCGACCTGCCCGGACGTCTGCCGACGCACGTCGGCGCAGAGCTTGCCGAGGCCGGTCATGGTGCCCTCGTCGGCGGAGCCGTCGGCGTAGAGCAGCAGCGTGTGCCGGGTGCCGTGGGTCAGCTCGTGCAGGCGCAGCGGGTGCCCGACGCCGCGCCGGTGCAGGCCGCCCGCGTCGGGTGCGCGGTCGCCAGGCCCGGGGCCGCCGCGCAGGGCGTCGGGAGCGGACAGGGACTCGCCGACCAGGGGGCTGTCCGAGTAGCTGAGCAACATGGACATCTCCTGGACGAACTGCCGCTTGAGGTCGTCGCGGTCCAGTTCGTCGGTGAAGGCCATCCGCACCGCGCGCCCGACGCCGCGCACGATGCCCCGGCTCTCCCAGATCTCCATGGTGCGGAAGTGCACGCCGATCGCCTTGTCGGCCTGCCCCGGCGGGGTGGCCCGCTTCTCGACCACCCGGCACTCGATGCCGCGCCGGGCCAGCTCGACGGCGGCGGTCAGCCCGGTGGGCCCCGCTCCGACGATGAGGACGTCCGTTGTCGTGTGCACGTCGATCTCCTTGCCCGTACTCGGTCCTGTGCCTGCTGTCGGGGTGCGCCACGCTATGGAACAGGCGCCGCCGGAAGTCGAGGAGGATCGGCGCGAACGGCCCGGCCTCCTCCTGCGCGTGTGCGTGGTTGCCGCTCCAGGTGAAGAACTCCGCCTCGCTGCACCATTCGACGGATGAGCGTTATGCGGATCATCACGGCTCCCTTCCTGCTCCCCGCGGAGGTGGTTCCTCGACCGGCCCGCCGGCGTCAGGGCCGGGACAACGGCCGACGCCCGTCCTTCCTCGACCGGTCGCCCGGACCGAACAGCGGCGCTCCCTGCGGCGCCGGGTGGCAGGTCCCGCCCAGCAGCGCCCGGATCGCGACGACGTCGTCCTGCGACCGTGCCGGACCTCGCGTCACCCCGCCGTCACGGGCGGCCGGCGCCGGGTCCGGGACCGTTGACGGGGCGGGGACGAGTCGCGGGACACCGCGCCCCGGCTGGGCCGGGGTCCGCCGCGCGAGCCGGTCGTGCGAGGCGAGCACGTCGCTGATCAGCGCACGCATCGCCGCGGACGGTTCCAGCTGCAACTCGCGCCGCAGGAGATCGCGGTAGACGAAGTAGGCGTGCAGCGCCTCGTACGCGTTGCCCTCCGCCAGGTGCGTCTGGACCACCAGCCGGTGCGGGGTCTCCCGCAGCGGTTCGGCCGCCATCGCCTCGAGCGCGGCCTGCAACGCCTCCCCGTGCTCGCCGGCGCGCAGATGGGCCCGAGCCATCTCGTCGAGCAGGTGCAGCCGCAACTGTCTGAGCCGTTCCCGCTCCAGCAGGACCCAGTCGTCGTACCAGCCGGGCAGCAGGTCGTGGCGCCCGGCGGCGAGGACCGCCGCCGACCGGGGGCCGCCGCCCTGGCTCACCCGGGCGTCGGCCCGGGTGAGTTCGTCGACGTCCACGACGACCCTCGGGTGCAGCCGGACCGTGTCGCCGTCGGTGAGCACCGGGCAGGACTGGTCCCGGCGCAGCCGCCACAGCGAGGTGCGCAACGAGGACAGGGCGCGCTCCTCCGGCACCTCCGGCCAGAGCGCGCCGGCCAGTTGGGCGCGGGTCGCACCCGGGCGCAGCCCGATCAGCGCGATGGTGCGTTGCAGGCCGCGTGGCACCACCACCGGCCGCCTGCCGCGCAGCAGCCGGAAGCCGCCGAGCAGCAGGAGCCGGACCTTCGGCTCGGCGTCGGACCCCGGCTGTGCCGGGGTGCCCCCTGCCGTGGACAACCGTGCGCTCTTCTCACAGTTCACGATCGAACTCCCTGCACCGGGACCATGGACGGCGAAGGCCTGTCGGAGCCGACCGACCGCCGGCTGGACCGGTGAAGGGGGCTCGGGTGGGCTGGGGATCGCTCGCCTCAGCAGCAAGTCTGCGCGGTCGGCGTCACCCCAGCGTCACCGCGCGGCGGAATCTGTGCGTCTCCTGTGACAGCCCGTTGACACCAGACCTACGACGGCACGCGAGCGGCCCGGCTGGTGGTCAGCCGGGCCGCGATCGGTCGTACGGTCAGCCGCCGAGACTGGCGGCGGCCGAGGCGATGGACGAGGCGAAGTAGCTCACCTGGGTGTAGACGCCGGGGTAGTTGGGCCGGGCGCAGCCGTTGCCCCAGCTGACGATGCCGACCTGGATCCACGCGCCGCCGGCGTCGGGGCGGAACATCGGGCCGCCCGAGTCGCCCTGGCAGGTGTCCGTGCCGCCGCCGGCGTACCCGGCGCAGATCTCCTCGGCGACGATGACCTCGCCGCCGTAGTTGGCGTTGCAGGTGGCGTCGCTGACGAACGGCACGGTCGCCTTGAGCAGGTACCGCTGCTGGCCGCCGCCCTCTCTGGCCGCGCCCCAACCGGCGACGGTGAACGTGCCGTTGTCGTAGGCGGTCGTGGTGGCGATCGGCAGGGTGCTCAGCCCGGTGACCGGGGTGGCCAGCCGGATCAGCGCCCAGTCCTTGCCGCTGCCGTTGTAGCCGGGCGCGCGGTAGACGTAGTTCGACCGGATGGTGATCCGGCTGGACGACTGCAGGTCGACCACCCCGAGCGTCGCGGTGATGCTGGTGTTGGTGCCCGTGCGGCCCACGCAGTGCGCCGCCGTGAGCACCAGTCGCGGGCTGTACAGGGCCCCGCCGCAGCCCATCGAGAGCCGCACCATGAACGGGAACTCCCCCTGGGCCGCACGGGTGCCGCCGACGACGTACGGGGTGGGCGTGGGCTCGGCCGCGGCGGCGGGCGCGGCGAGGGTGAGGCTGCCCGCGGTCACCGCGGCCAACGCGGCGGCCAGCAGGCCGGTGAGGGTGCGCCAACGAAGCATCTGTTCCTCCGCATTCCGACCGGCACGCCCCGGGAGCGCACCTGCTGCTCGATTGCGGACATCATATTGATGCTAGTCGATTAGGTTGCCCTACCCGCTGGGTCATCCCTCTGGCGGTATGGGGGCACAGACGAGCGGGTCCGCCCCGGCGAACCGGGGCGGACCCGTGGGGTGCCGGGGACGCCTACTGTGGCGCGCCCACCGCGGCGGGCAGGACGAGGACGTCGTCCAGGCTCGCGTACATCACCCGGTGACCGAACTGGATCTGCACGTACTTGTTCTCGCCGCGGACCACCGTCCGGTCGCCCGGGGCGGAGCCGTCGAAGGAGACCGCGCGGTAGTACTCGCCCGGCAGGACCCCGCCGAGGGCGTACCGCTGGCCGGCCGCGAAGGTGTACTGCAACGGCGAGATCGGCTGGTACGGGATGGTGGACGGGTAGGCGGCCTGCTCCGGGTAGGCCCGCCCGTACACCGGGATGGTGGCCTTACCCGGCTTCGGAGTCACCACGAACCCCTGCGCCCACTTGGCCGTCGGCGCCGACGAAGGGTTGAGGAACCAGGCCTTCTGGCCGAGGTACCAGATCGCAGTCCAGTCGCCCTGCACGCCGGCGAGGGCGTAGGTCTGGCCGGCCGAGGCGCGGGCGCCGTGGTCGGAGATGTACATGGTGTCCGGCGTGCCGTTCGGCCGCAGGCCCCGGTCGTTGACCAGCGGCGCGTCGAGGCTGGGCGCGGTGCGCAGGATGACCGAGGACGAGCCGCGCAGCGGGCAGGGCACCGCCGGCGGCACCGGCTTCGGCACGCCCGGCGGCTGCTGGTTGCAGCCGATGAAGGCCGGCTGGTTGGTGGCGAAGTCCGGGTCGATGGTGACCAGGCCGGTCTGCGGGGTGCCGGTGCCCTGGAACGGCGCCTTCATCAGGTCGAAGTAGTGCGACCAGTCCCAGTAGGGGCCCGGGTCCCAGTGCATCCCGGCCACGTTCCCGGCGGTGGTGCCGGGGACGTTGTCGTGGCCGAGGATGTGCTGGCGGTCCAGCGGAATCTGGAACCGCAGCGCCAGGTGCCGGACCAGCTTCGCCGACGTGCGGTACATCGCCTCGGTGTACCAGGTGCCGTGACCGGCGAAGCCCTCGTGCTCGATGCCGATGGACTTGGCGTTGACGTACCAGTTGCCCGCGTGCCAGCCGACGTTCTTGGCCTTGATGTGCTGGGCGACGTAGCCGTCCACCGAGCGCAGCGTGTAGTGCCAGCCCACGTAAGTCTTCGTCTGCACCAGCTTCACGCTCGGGCCGAAGTAGCCCTCGGTGTCGTGGATGACGATGTACTCGATCTTCTGCTGGGCCGGCCGGTCAGCGAGGTCGTGGTTGCCGTAGTCGCCCGGCTTCGGGCCGTACTTCTCGTAGGGGGCGGGGATCCACTCGCAGGCGAGGCGGACCGGGCACTCCAGCCCGTCCGGCCGCTCGGCGCGGCGCAGCCCGAGCCGGTCCAGCCCGGACTGGTCCGGCGTCACCGCCCGCGCGGCGAGGGTCACCCGGTGGCCGTCGTCGGTCGTCCGGCTGGCGCCGAGGCCGAGCTGGTCGTACACCTCGTCGGCGAAGGCCGCCGCGGCGTCCGCGGTGTCCGCGCCGGAGTACCGGGCCACCGCGCCGTACCAGGCCGCCGGGTCGCTGCCGGCGCCGTCGGCCCCGCCGAGTTCCTTCTGGTACGACGCCAGTAGCGCCGCGCCACCCCGGATGTTGGCGGCGGCGTCGGTGCGCAGCGCCTCCTCGGGTACGCCGGTGAGGGCGGCCGCCGCGTCGAGCGTCTGCAGGGAGGCCTGCGGCAGGGGCTCCCCGCTGGGCGCGGCCCCCAGCGCCGGGTCGACGGCCAGCGGGCGGGACTCGTCGCCCCGGGGGTCCTCGTCCTCGTCGACGTGGCCACTGGCGGGGGTCGACGCGACCTGCGCGGCGTCGGTCAGGTGCATCGGCCCGTAGCCGCCGCTGGTGCTCGGCTGCCCGGCATGGGTGTCCCACCGGGACTCCAGGTACGACACGGCGAGCAGGACGCTCTCCGGCACGCCGTACTCGGCCGCCGCGGCGGCGTACTGCTGCTGCCGGTCGTCGGCTGCGGAGGTCCCGGCGGGGAGCGGGTCGGCGGCGACCGGCGCGGTGGTGAGCAGGGCGGTGGCTGCGGCGACGGCGGCAGCCAGCAGGACACGTCTGCGTGGTACGGCGATGGGGCGCATGGAACCTCCAGCTGGGACGGGGGCCACTGCACGCACACCCTCGCCCCGGGAAACCGCCCCTGTCAATACCCTTCCTGTCAATCACAACCCATGAAAGAAACCTTCACTCGCCGGCGGGCGTTGCCGATCCGTCGTCGGTCAGGATCACCGGCGGTTGTACCGGTACATGGTCAGGGTGCCGAAGACCACGACGAACCCGGCGCTCCACAGCAGCGTCCACATCATGCTCGACGGGTCGGACGAGCCCGACATCGCCGCGCGCACCGAGGCCACCAGCTGCGTGACCGGGTTGACCTTCACGAACGCCTGAAGCCAGCCCGGCATCGTGGCGGGGTCGACGAACACGTTGCTCAGGAACGTGAGGGGGAACAGCACCATCATGCTGACGCCCATGACGGACTTCTCGCTGCGCAGGACCAGGCCGAAGAACGTCCACACCCAGGAGAACGCGAACGAGAAGACCACCAGCAGCCCGATCCCGGCCAGCACGCCGAACAGCCCGCCGCCGGGCCGGAACCCCAGCGCCAACCCCACGCCGAGGATGACCACGGCCGCCAGGACGTAGCGCAGCACGTCGCCGAAGATCATTCCGACCAGCGCGGCCGGCCGCCAGACGGGCAGCGTACGGAACCGGTCGAAGACGCCCTTCTCGATGTCGGTGTTGAGGCCGACGCCGGTGTACATGGTGATCATCACGACGCTGGTCACCATGATCCCGGGCAGGAAGAACTGCAGGTAGTCCCGCGGGCTGTCGGCGAGCGCGCCGCCGAACAGGTAGGTGAACATCAGCACCATGATGATCGGGAACGCGGTCACGTCGAAGAGCTGCTCCGGCACGTGCTTGATCTTCAACATGGCGCGCCAGCCGAACGTGAGCGACGCCGAGAGTGCACTCGGCCGGGGCGGTCGCGCGCCCGGCGCGAGTACGGTCCCCAGGGCCTCGGTGGACGGGACGTAGACGGACGGGGCGCGCCCGGTCGTGGTGGTGGCGGTGTCGCTCATCGGGCTGCCTCCAGCTGGTCGTCGCGCTCGTCGGCCGAGGCGGGGTGGTCGGTCAGGGCCAGGAAGACCTCGTCGAGGCTGGGCTGGCCGACGGAGAAGTCGTCCACGACGATGCCCGCGCCGGCCAGGTCGCCGAGCGCGCGGGCGGCGTGCCTGCTGGCGTCGAGGTCGCTGCCGCCTCCACCGACCCGCGCCGTCAGCGCGACCGGATCGGCCTCGAGCTGCACCGGAACACCGAGCGCCGCCTGCAGCACCTTCTCGGCCTCGGGCCGCTGCCCCGGGTCACGCAGCCGCAGGTGCACGGTCCCGGCGCCGACCGACGACTTCAGCTCGCCCGGCGTGCCCTCCGCGATCACCCGGCCGTGGTCGATCACCGCGATCCGCCCGGCGAGCTGGTCGGCCTCGTCCAGGTACTGCGTGGTCAGCAGCACCGTGGTGCCGTGCGCCACGACGGCCCGGACGATCTCCCACACCTGGTTGCGGCTGCGCGGGTCCAGCCCGGTCGTCGGCTCGTCGAGGAACAGCAGGTCGGGGGTGCTGAGGATGCTCGCCGCGATGTCGATGCGCCGCCGCATGCCGCCCGAGTACTTCTTGACCTGCCGATCGCCCGCCTCGGTCAGGCCGAACGCGGCGAGCAGGCTCTCGGCACGCGCGCGGGCCGCCGGCTTCTTCAGCCCCAGCAGGCGCCCGAGCAGCACCAGGTTCTCCGTGCCGGTCAGGTCCTCGTCCACCGAGGCGTACTGGCCGGTGAGGCTGACCCGCGCGCGGACGGCGTCGGCCTCGGTGACCACGTCGTGACCGAAGACCCGCGCTGTTCCGCCGTCGGGACGCAGCAGCGTGGCCAGCACCCGTACCGCCGTGGTCTTGCCGGCACCGTTCGGGCCCAGCAGGCCGTAGACGGTGCCGGCGGGGACCTGGAGGTCGATGCCGTTGAGCGCGCGGGTTTCCCCGAACGACCGGGTGAGGCCGTCGGCCTCGACGGCCAGGCCGGTGGTGCGTCTACTCATGATCTGAACCTTCCTCTGACACGTTCCACGAGACGTACCGGCGCGCGCCCGGCGGCGCTGCGCCGTCAGGCGCCGTCAGCGCGCGTGCACCCCGGTGACGATGATGCAGGCCGATTGAACGCCAGCGGTACGACACAAAGCGGCCGCGTCAGATTTCGAACCCGGCGTGCATGAGTGCCTGGGCCCGGTCGATCGCCTCGATCTCGGTGATTCCGGCGGTGCCGGCGTACAGCTGCGCCAGCGCGGTGATCAGGGCCATCGCCCCCAGGTTGAGCGCGTTGTACTGCTCGACGAACGCGGCGACCAGCTGCTCGCTGCTGCGGTTGCTGTCGAACATGACCGGGACGGCGGCACGGTCGTCCCGGTCGTGCAGGTGGCCGTAGACCAGTGACCACATGTCGCTGCGTTCGCCCGTGGCCACGCCGGTGATGATCTCCCGGGCGATGGTGGCGAGCTGGTTGCCGGCGGCCACCACGTCGGCGTCCTCGGGGTCCATGCCGCGCATCACCGGACCGCCTCATCCGCAGTGCCGGGTCGGCGCCACACCTGATCTCCGACGGGGGCTGTCGGTGCGGCGACGGGGTCGGGCCAGGACGGGAGGTCGGCGAGGATGTCCGGTTCGGTACGTGGAAGGCGGGTCATGTTGGAGTCAACGAGTGTCGGACGGCACGGATTTGTCTGCGTGCCGCTCGGGATCGCGGTCCATCCGTGCGCGGCAGCCAGACGCTCCAGCAAGATCGGCCCCACCGTGGCCTGACCTGCCGGAAGAGCATCGGCGCGGTCAGGAACATCACTTCACAGAATAAAAACTTGCAGACTCCGCAAGTTGCCTCGTAGCGTCGCCGGAATGACCGGTGCCGACCAGGCCGCCCCCGGGCGCCGCGACCGCAAGAAGCGGCTGACCCGGGCGGCACTGACCGCCGCCGCGCTGCGGCTGGTCGCCGAACGCGGCCTGGAGAACGTGACGGTGGAGGAGATCAGCGAGGCGGCGGACGTCTCCTCGCGTACCTTCTTCAACTACTTCACCGGCAAGGACGACGCGCTCATCGGTGACCGGGCGCTCGACCGTGAGCGGGTCGTGGCGCTGCTGGCCGCCGCCCCGCCGCGGGTGTCGGCGCTGGAGGCCGTCCGGCTCTCCCTCGACGAGGCGATCGACACGATGCAGGCCGACCGGGAACTGTGGCGGCTGCGGCTGGCGGTCATCGCCCAGAATCCTTCGCTGCTGCCCCGGCTGATCGCCGGCAACGCCGAGACCGAGCGGGCGATGATCGAGGCGATCGCCACCCGGCTCGGCGTCGATCCCGACCACGGCCACCCGGCGCTGGTCACCGCCGTGGCCGGCGCCGCTTTCCGCACCGCTCTGCTGCGCTGGGCCGCCGACAGCGGCGGCCGGCCACTGCGCGATCTCGTGGACGAGGCGTTCGCCGCGGTCGCCGCCGGCCTGCCGGATCCCCGCCAGTCGTCCTGACCTCCCCGCCCCGGTGCGACCGTGCCGAGGCCAGCCCATTCCGGTACATCCGAAAGAGAGCGTCAATGACCGCAACCGCCCCGCCCGCCGACACCGCCGAGGTCGGCGGGCGCATGTCGCGCCGGGAGGTTCTTCAGGCCCTCTCCGGCCTGATGGTCGGCATGTTCGTGTCCATCCTCGCCTCCACGGTGGTGGCGAACGCGCTGCCGCGGATCATCGCCGATCTGCACGGCAGCCAGACCGTCTACACCTGGATCGTCACCAGCGAACTGCTCGCCATGACGGCGACCGTGCCGCTGTGGGGCAAGATGGCCGACCTGTACAGCAAGAAGCTGCTGATCCAGCTGTCGCTGGGGCTGTTCGTGGCGGGCTCGCTGATCGCGGGCTTCACGCCGAACGTCGAGGTGCTGCTGGTCAGCCGGGTCGTGCAGGGCATCGGGGCGGGCGGCATGACGGCGCTGGCCACGATCGTGATGGCGGCGATGATCCCGCCGCGCGAGTTGGGCCGCTACGCCGGCATCTTCGGCGCCGTCTTCGGTGTCGGCACCATCGCCGGCCCGCTGATCGGCGGGTTGCTCGTCGACACCTCGTGGCTGGGCTGGCGCTGGTGCTTCCTGATCGGGGTCCCGTTCACCCTGCTCTCCATCGTCCTGCTGCAGCGCACCCTGCACCTGCCCGTCGTACGCCGCAAGGTCGAGATCGACTGGCTGGGCGCCGTGCTCATCACCGCGGGCGTCTCCACGCTGCTGATCTGGTCGTCCCTGGCCGGGAACAAGTTCGCCTGGGCCTCGGGCTGGACGGCCCTCATGGTCGTCGGTGGTCTCGTCCTGCTGGCGCTGGCCGTGCTCGTCGAGTCGCGGGCCGCGGAGCCGATCGTCCCGCTGGGCATCTTCCGCAACCGCACGGTCTCGCTGGCCACCGTCGCCAGCGTGCTGGTCGGGGTCGCGATGTTCGGCGGCACCGTCTTCCTGTCCCAGTACTTCCAGATCTCGCTGGGCAAGTCGCCGACCGTCGCGGGCCTGATGAGCCTTCCGATGATCTTCGGTCTGCTCGTCTCGTCGACGATCGCCGGCCAGCTCATCACGAAGTTCGGCCGGTGGAAGGCGTACCTGGTGGCCGGCGCCGCGGTGATGACCGTCGGCATGCTGCTTCTGGGCACCATCGACGCCGACACCAGCGTCCTCGTCCTGTCGATCTACATGGCCGTGCTGGGCATCGGCGTCGGCATGCTCATGCAGAACCTGGTGCTCGCCGCGCAGAACGACGTGCCCGCGCAGGAGCTCGGCGCCGCCACCTCCGTGCTGACCTTCTTCCGCAGCATGGGCGGCGCCATCGGGGTCAGCGCGCTCGGTGCCATCCTGGCCAACCGGGTGACCTCGCTGACGGCCGAGAAGCTCGGCCCGGCCGCGGTGGCCGGTGGCGGCTCCGCCGAGGTGCCCGACCTGTCCACCCTGCCCGAGCCGCTCCTGCGAATCGTGCAGGACGTGTACGGCACCGCCACCGCCGACCTGTTCCTGATCGGCGCGCCGATCGCGCTGCTCGCGTTGATCGTCGTGCTGTTCATCAAGGAGAAGCCGCTGCACACCCTCAGCGGGGACGAGCGACGCGCCCAGGAGGAGGCGGCCGCGCAGGCGGCAGCGCACTGAGCCGGTACGACGGTGACGGGGGCGGGCCGGTCGGCCCGCCCCCGATCCGTTGGCGCGCCGGTCGCCCGACCACCGACGCCGGCGCATCGTTACTGGTCACGCGGTATTCGCGATTTCAAACTCCGCCGTTGTCACGAATTTGGGGTGGGAAACTCACCGCCGAACGATGACGCATCGCACTTCGCACGCCCCTCGGCCGTCCGCAGGATGGACCTCGACCGATCAGGCGGCGGAGGCAGGCGACATGGATGAACGGTACGACTCGTACTGCGCGGTCGATCCGCTCTTCTACGACTCGTTGGCCAGCGCGAGCACCGTGGTCGCCGGCTATGCGACGGACCGCCCGGTGCCGGACGGCTGGGAGTGCGAGGTCAAGGACGACTGGCTGATCCACGGCCCGGTCGGCGGCAGCCTCCCCCAGCAGGGTTGGAAGATCCACGTGTCGGCCCGGCTGGACAACGCCGAACGGGTGCTGACCCGGGTGATGGACTACTGCCGGCCGCGCGGCATCCCGTTCAAGCACCTGCGCGGGCCGCGGATGCTGCTCATGCGCAACAGCAAGTACGCCAGCCGGGCCAGCAGCGGCAAGTTCATCACGGTCTACCCACGCGACGACGCCGAGCTGGAGCTGACCGCCAAGGAACTCGCGGCGCTGCTCGACGGCGAGCAGGGCCCGTACATCCTCAGCGACCTGCGCTACGGCGACGGGCCGGTCTACCTGCGCTACGGCGGCTTCGCCGCCCGGTACTGCCTCTCCCCGGAAGGACAGGTGGTGCCGGCGATCGAGGACGCGAGCGGCACCCTGGTGCCGGACCGCCGTGACCCGGTCTTCCACGTGCCGGAGTGGGTCACCCTGCCCGACTTCCTCGCCCCGCACCTGGCCGCGCGCAACGCGGCGAGCACCACCGAGCTGCCGTACCGGATCGAGAAGGTGATCCACTTCTCCAACGGCGGCGGCCTGTACGAGGCCCGGGACACCCGTACCGGGGACCGGGTCGTGTTGAAGGAGGCCCGGCCGTACGCGGGACTGGACGCCACCGGCGCGGACGCGGTGACGCGGCTACGGCGCGAAGCCGAGGTGCTGCGGCAGCTCGCGGACGTGCCGCACCTGGTCCGGGTGCACGACGAGTTCAGCTTCGGCGGGCACGAGTTCCTGGCCCTGGCGTTCGTCGAGGGTCGTCCGCTCAACCAGCTGGTGGTGGAGCGCTACCCGCTGGTCCACCTCGACGCCGACCGAGCTGACTACACCCGCTGGGCGTTGGACGTGCACCGGCAGGTGACCGAGGCGGTGGACGCCATCCACGCCCACGGGATCGTCTACGGCGACCTGCACATGTTCAACATCATGGTCGGCGACGACGGGACCGCCACGCTGGTCGACTTCGAGGTCGCCGCGCCCGCCGACGCGCCGGGCCGGCCGGCGCTGCGCAACCAGGCCTTCGCCGCCCCGCGCGACCGCACCGGCTTCGCCGTCGACCGGTACGCCCTGGCCTGCCTGCGGCTGGCGCTCTTCCTGCCGCTGACGGCCATGCTGCGCCTCGCCCCGGAGAAGGCGGCGCACCTGGCCGACGTGGTGGCCGAGAACTTCCCCGTCCCCCGGGACCTCCTCGACGAGACCGTCGCCGTGATCGTCGGCGGCCGGGCCGAGGCGCCGGACGGCCACACCGGGGCGCCGGACGAACGGGCCGCGGTGCCGGCGGGCACCAGCGGCACCGTCCGGGTCGACCCGGACGACTGGCCGGGACTGCGCGACCGCCTCACCGCCGCGATCGTCGCCAGCGCCACCCCGCAGCGCGACGACCGGCTCTTCCCCGGCGACATCCGGCAGTTCTCGGGCAGCGACGGCGGGCTGAACCTCGCCCACGGCGCGGCCGGAGTGCTCTGGGCGTTGCACGCCAGCGGCGCGCCCACCGAAGCGGAGCACGAGCGGTGGCTGATCGACCGGGTACGCGAACCCGCTTCCGGCAGCCGGCTCGGCTTTTACGACGGGCTGCACGGCATCGCGTACGTGCTGGACCGGCTCGGACACCGCGACGAGGCGCTGCGGCTGGTCGACCTCTGCCTGGACCAGCCGTGGACGGAGCTGGGCAACGACCTGATGGGCGGGCTCTCGGGCGTCGCGCTCAACCTGACCCACTTCGCCGGGGTGACCGGCGAGCGCCGGTACGCCGACGCCGCCCGGCAGGCGGTCGACCTGGTCGTCGAGCGGCTCGGCGACGTCGACTCGGTCGCCGAGGTCAGCGGCGGCCGACACCCGTACGCGGGACTGACCCGCGGCGGGGCCGGGGTGGCGCTGATGCTGCTGCGCAGGTACGAGCTCGACCACGACCCGGTGCTGCTCGACCACGCCGCCACCGCGCTGCGCCAGGACCTGCGCCGGTGCGTGGAGCGCGATGCCGGCTGCCTGGAGGTCAACGAGGGCTGGCGGACCATGCCGTACCTCGCCGAGGGCAGTGTCGGTATCGGCCTCGTGCTCGACCAGTACCTGCGCCACCGCCCGGACCCGCAGTTCGAGACCGCGGCGGCGGCGACCCGGCGCTGCGCCGACTTCCCCTTCTACGCCCAGTCCGGCCTCTTCGCCGGACGGGCCGGGATGGTCAGCTACCTGGCCGGACGGGGCGAGTACGACACGGCGCGGCAGCAGGCCCGGTTGCTGAGCTGGCACGCCCTGCCGTACCGGGGGCTGACCGCCTTCCCCGGCGACCAGTTGCTGCGGCTCTCCATGGACCTGGCCACCGGCACCGCCGGCGTGCTCACCGCCCTCGCGGCGACCCGACCGGCGGAGGCCGCCCGGCTGCCTTTCCTGACGCCGCTGCCGGACGCGACGCCCGCGGGCTCGGCCGACTGACCGGCCCACGAAGCTCCCCGGGTCACCCCGGGGCCGACCGACCCGACTCATGTGGAAGGAGGTGCAACGACATGGCTCTGCTCGACCTCCAGGGGATGGAGCTGCCGGCCGCCGAGCGCACCGGTGGCAGCCGCGCCAGCCTGCTGCTCTGCGGCGACAGCTCGCTGAGCGTCACCACCTGCAACTGAGGCGGCGGTCGTCGACCCGACGACCACCCCAACAGTCCACATCCGCACCACTGAAGAAAGAGGAACCGACATGGCTCTGCTCGACCTCCAGGGAATGGAACTGCCGGCCGCCGAGCGCACCGGTGGCAGCCGCGCCAGCCTGCTGCTCTGCGGCGACAGCTCGCTGAGCGTCACCACCTGCAACTGAGGCGGCGGTCGTCGACCCGACGACCACCCCAACAGTCCACATCCGCACCACTGAAGAAAGAGGAACCGACATGGCTCTGCTCGACCTCCAGGGAATGGAACTGCCGGCCGCCGAGCGCACCGGTGGCAGCCGCGCCAGCCTGCTGCTCTGCGGCGACAGCTCGCTGAGCGTCACCACCTGCAACTGACGATCAGTCCGCCTGGCCCCGGGCCGGTTCACGCCGGTCCGGGGCCGCGGCATGAAAGAGGTGTGATGACCCCGGCCGACCGCCTCCTGCTGCGTGCCGTCGGGTCCGCCGGCTGGTGGACCCCGGTGCTGGCCGTGGTCGCCGTGGTCGGCGTGGCGGCCGAGCTGGCGCTGCCCGCGGCCCTGGGCCGCGCCGTCGACGCCGCCGTCGGTACGGCGGGCGGCTCGTCCGGCCACTGGCTCGCCGGGGTGGTCGGGCTGATCGCCGTGCTGGTCGCCACCGACGCGGTACGGGACTACGGCACGGGCGCGGCCACCGCCCGTTCGGTGGCCGGGCTGCGGCACACGCTGGCCCGGCACATCTTCGCCCTCGATCCCCGGGTCGCGGCCCGCCGTCCGGTGGGCGACCTGGTGGGCCGGCTGGTGGGTCAGGTCGCCGACGCCGGGCAGGCCGCCCCGACCGTGGTGCTGGCCGGCACGGTGCTGCTGCCGCCGCTGGGCAGTCTGGTGGCGCTCACCCTGATCGACCCGTGGCTCGGCGTCACCTTCGTGGTGGGCCTTTTGCTGCTCGGCGTGCTGCTGCGCGGCTTCGTCACCGACGCCTCCGCGGCGGTCGCCGGCTACCAGCAGGCCCAGGGGGAACTCGCCGGCCGGATGGTGGAGACCCTCGCCGGGGCGCGGACCATCGCCGCGGCCGGCACCGCCGAACGGGAGGTCGCGCGGGTGCTCACCCCGGTCGCGGCGTTGCGCGCGCACGGCGCGCGCACCTGGACCGTGCTGGCCGGCGCGGCGACCCGCGGCGCGGTGATCAACCCGTTGCTGCAACTGGCCGTGGTCGCCGTCGGCGGGCTGTCGCTGGCCGCCGGGCGGATGACCCCCGGCGAGCTGCTGGCCGCCCTCCAGTACGCGGCGCTCGGCGCCGGCCTGGGCACCGTGGTCAGCGCCCTGAACAAGGCGGTCCGGGTACGGGCCGGCTGCCGGCGCGCGGCCGACGTGCTGGGTGAACCGGTCCGCCGGTACGGCACCCGGACGCTGCCCCCCGGACCGGGCGAGCTGGAACTGCGCGAGGTCAGCGTGCGGGGCGACGACGGGCGTCTCCTGCTGGACCGGGTCGACCTGCGGGTCCCCGGCGGGGCGCTGCTCGTCGTCGTCGGGCCCTCCGGAGCGGGCAAGTCGCTGCTCGCCGCCGTCGCCGGACGGCTGCGCGACCCGGACTCCGGCGAGGTACGCCTCGACGGTGTGCCGCTGCCCGAGCTGACCCAGGCCGCGATGCACGCGGCGGTGGGCTACGGGTTCGAGCGGCCGGTGCTGGTCGGTGACACCGTCGGGGAGGCCGTCGGGTGCGGCGCCGACCCGGTGCCGGTGAGCAGGGCGGCGGCCATCCACGACTTCGTCGAGCGGCTGCCCGAGCGGTACCGCACGCCGCTGGCCGACGTCGCCATGTCGGGCGGGGAACGGCAGCGGCTCGGGCTGGCCCGGGCGCTGCGCGCCGAACGGCTGCTGGTCCTCGACGACGCCACGTCCAGCCTGGACACCGTCACCGAGTACCGGGTGACCCAGGCGCTCACCGGGCCGGGCGACCGGCGTACCCGGATCGTGGTCGGCCACCGGGTCGGCATGGCCGCGCGGGCGGACCTGGTGGCCTGGGTGGACGGCGGGCGGCTCCGCGCGGTCGGCCCGCACCGGGTGCTGTGGGACGACCCCGGCTACCGGGCGGTGTTCCGGGCGTGAGCACGGTCGGCGAGGTGACCCGGGCGGCGCTGCGAGCGCGCCGCCCCGAGCTGTGGCGGCTGGCCGGCTGGTCGGTCGCGGAGGCCCTGCCGGCGGGACTGGCCGGCCTGCTGACCGCGCGGGCCGTCGACGACGGATTCCTCGCCGGCCGCCCCACGACCGGGCTGGCCTGGTTGGGCCTGCTGGCGGTCGCCGTGCTCGTCGGCGCGCTGGGCACCAACCGGGCGTACGCCCTGCTCGGTGCCGTGGTCGAACCGTTCCGCGACGACCTGCTGCGCCGCGTGGTCACCGGCGCGCTGGCCGGCGCGTCGGGTGGTCGCGGCGACGACGCCGCGGTGGCCCGACTGACCCACCAGGTGGAGATGGTCCGGGACACCTACGCGGGCCTGTTGATGGTGGTGCGCGGCTTCCTGTTCGCCGCCGGCGCCGCCATCGTCGGCCTGTTCTCGCTGGCCGCGCCGGTAGCCCTGCTGGTGACGGTGCCGGTGCTGGCCGGTCTGGGGCTGTTCGCGGCGGCCCTGCCCGCGATGATCGCCCGGCAGCGCCAGTACGTGCTGGCCGACGAGCGGTTGGGCCGGGTCGCGGTCACCGCCGTGGCCGGCCACCGCGACGTCGCCGTCAGCGGCGCACGGACCCGCACCGTCCGGTGGCTCGGCGGCTACGTCGACGCCCAGGCGCGGGTGGAGCGGCGGCTGGCCGTCATGGCGGCCACCCGGGGGCTGAGCCTGGCCGTCGGCGGGTGGGTGCCGGTGCCGGTGGTGCTGCTGGCCACCCCGTGGCTGGTCCGGCAGGGGCTCGGACCAGGCGCGGTGCTCGGCGCCCTGGTCTACGTCGTGCGCGGCGTGCAACCCGCCCTGCACACCCTGGTGCAGGGCGTCGCCGCCGGGGGGTTGCGCTTCGCCGTCACCCTCGATCGGCTGCTGCGCGCCGGCGAGGCGGTGCGCACCTGGCCGCCGGCCACCGCCCGGGTGCCGCTGCCGGCGCCGAGACCGGACACGCCGGCCCTGTCCCTGCGCGGGGTGACCTTCCGGTACGGCCCGCACGCCGACCCGGTGCTCGACGGACTCGACCTCGACGTGCCGGTCGGGGACCACCTGGTGATCGTGGGCGCGAGCGGGATCGGCAAGTCCACCCTGGCCGGGCTGATCGCCGGGGTGCTGTCGCCGCAGTCCGGCACGGTGTGCGTCGGTGGGGTGCCGGTGGCCGGTGCCACGCCGACGGAGCTGGCCGGCCGCCGCGTCCTGATCCCGCAGGAGGCGTACGTCTTCACCGGCACGGTGCGGGAGAACGTCACGTACCTCCGGCCCGACCTGCCGGATGCGGCGGTCACCCGGGCGGCCGACCGGCTCGGGCTGACCGGGCTGCTCGACCGGCTCGGCGGGTACGACGCGACGCTGCGCCCGGCGGAGGTCTCCGCCGGGGAACGCCAGCAACTGGCCCTGCTGCGGGCCTGGCTCTCCCCCGCGCCCCTGATGATCCTCGACGAGGCGACCTGCCACCTGGACCCGGCGACCGAGGCCCGGCTGGAGGAGGCCTTCGCCGAGCGGCCCGGGACACTGGTGGTCATCGCGCACCGGCTCAGCTCGGCCCGGCGCGCCCGCCGAGTGCTGCTGCTCGACGGGCGGGACGCGCTGCTCGACACCCACCGGGGGCTGCTCGACCGCTCGGCCGCGTACCGGGAACTGGTCGGCTACGGCCAGGAGGAGCCCGTCAGATCCAGCCCGATTCCCGGGCGATCCGCACCGCTTCCAGCCGGGTACGCGCGCCGGTCTTCGCCATGATCCGGGACAGGTGGTTGCGGACCGTCCCCGCCGACAGCACCAGCCGCTCCGCGATGTCCCGGACCGGATGCCCCTCCGCCACCACGTCGAGCACCTCCCGCTCGCGCGGGGTCAGCGGGCTGTCGGCGACCTCCAACGCCGCCACCACCAGGTCCGGGTCGAGGACGACCTGGCCCTGGGCGAGCCGCCGGACACCGTCGGCGATCCGCCCGGGCGCCACGTCGTGGCTGAGGAAGCCGATCCGCCGGCAGTGCTCGGCGAGCACGGGCCCCAGGCGGGCAGCCCGACGCTGCTCGACCAGGACCAGCAGCCGGCCGGCCCCGCCGTCGTCCGGGCGACCGGCGGGGCCGGTGGACGCCAGGTCGGAGAGCTGCTCCACCGTCACCATGTCGCCGTCGACGACGGCGACGTCGGGACGCTCGGACCGCAACGCCGATCGCAGCTCGTCCGGCGTGTCCGCCTCGCCGACGACGTCGATGCCGTCCTCGGCGTCGAGCAACTGGGCGAGCGCGCCCCGGACCAGTGCGCCCCTGAGCGCGAGCAGAGTGCGGACCATGCAGACTCCCCGTCATCAACCCCCGTTGCTGACGTCCCGTGCGCACGCGATGACGCACGGTCAGGAATCCTATTGAAATCGGTCCTCGGGCGACAGCCCGGTGCGCGTGTCGTCAGATCCAGCCGGCATCCTGCGCACGCTGGATCGCGTCCCACCGGTTGCGCCCGCCCGTCTTGCGCAACAGCGTCGACAAGTGGTTCCGGACGGTGCCGGGGGCCAGGTGCAGCCGGGCGGCGATCTCCTTGGACCGCAATCCCCGGGCCGCCGCGACCGCCACCTCGCGTTCGCGCTCGCTCAGCGGATTCACCGCCGCGTCGAGCGCCGCCAGCGCGGTCAACGGATCGATCATCAGCTGCCCGTCGGCGATCGCGCGGAGCTGGCCGATCAACTCCTCGGGCGGCACGTCCTTGGCGATGACCCCGCGCACCCGGGCACCGAGCGCCCAGCGCAGCACCCGCGCGGTGCGCCGGGCGGTCAGCACGACCACCGCACAGTCCGGCAACCGGGCGTGCAGGCGTGCGGTCAGGGCCGAGGCGTCCCGCACCGCGTCGAGGTCGACCAGGACCAGGTTGGGCCGCCCGGCGGCGACCGCCTCCGCGACGCCCTCGGCCGGGTCGCACTCCCCCGCCGGCTCGAACCCGGGGGTGGCGGCCAGGACCGCGGCCACGGCGGTACGCAGCAGCCCCGGCTCCCCGACCACCGCGACCCGGACCGTCGCCCGCACCTCGACGTCCGCCGGGCCGGCCGGCCTGGGCGCTGTCTCGTCCAGCAAGTCGTCCACCGGGTCACTGTGCCCAGGCGGCCACCCGCTCATGCGTCCTTTCCGGATCGCCGCCGGCTCACGTTCGCGCAGGTGATGGAAGCGGGGCCCGGGCTGCGGAACCCGTGCCTAGGTGCCGATCCGGCCCGGTTCGAGCCGGGTGGTCGCCGGCCCGGTCAGCTGCCAGAACTCCTTCGGCAGTTGGGAGACGAAGTCTCCGTACTCCTTCTCGCTGACGGCCGCGCGCAGCGTGTCCAGCACGGCGCGCGCACCGTCGGTCGCCGTCTGAAGATTCACCGCGGCCCGGGCCTGGATCCGCTCGTAGAATTCGGCGAGCCCGAACGGTACGGGATCGTCGTCCGGTCCGGACACGTAGGCCCGTAGCTCGTCGGGAAGCTGCGCGGCGAGGTCCCGCGCCTGGCCGCCACTGATCCGTTCTGCCAACGCCTCCAGCGTGGCACGGGTGACCGGCTCGGCCTGCGACGGCAACACCCCCGGTCGCGCCGCCACCGCCTGGATGAACTCCGCGTGGTTCACCTCGGACCCCCTTTCGCACCGGACGGTGCGGGTACCCGTCGGTGGATGGCTGAAACGAGTCGGTCCCGCGCGGCGGCCCACCCCCACCGGCACCGCCGACCGGGCCGGGAAGCCCTCAGACCGAGGCGCGCGCCGCCGCGACGATGGCGCTGACCCCGATCCCCGCCTGGTCCATCAGCTCGGTCGGCGTACCGGAGGTGGGCAGCCCGCGTACCGCCAGGTGGGTGACCCGGATCGGCTCGGCGAGGTCGGCCAGCGATTCGAGGACGGCCGACCCCAGGCCACCCTCGGGGTAGTGGTCCTCGACGACCACCAGGCGGCCGCCGGTGTCCCGGACGGCGGCGAGCAACCGCTCCCGGTCCAGCGGCTTGACCGAGTAGAGGTCGATGACCCGGGCGTTGATCCCGGCGGCGGCCAACTCGTCGGCGGCGGCCAGGCAGTTGTGCACGGTCACCCCCGCGCCGATCAGCGCGACCCGATCGTCGTCGCCGCCGCCGCGCAGCAGCTTGCTGCCGCCCACCGGGAAGGGCTCGTCGTTGTCGTAGAGCACGGGGTACCCGCCTCGGGTGGTGCGCAGGTAGTTGACGCCCTTGCGGTCGACCATCTGGGCGACGAGAGCGGCGCAGGAGACGGCGTCGCTGGGATAGAGCACCGTGGACCCCTGGACGGCGCGCATGGCGGCCAGGTCCTCCAGCCCCATCTGGGAGGGACCGTCCGCCCCGATCTCCACGCCCGCGTGCGACCCGGACAGGGCGATGTCGGCCCGGGAGACGCCGGCCATCCGGACGAAGTCGTAGGCGCGGGAGAGGAACGCCGCGAACGTCGAGGCGAAGGGACGGTACCCGCGCACCTGCAGCCCGACCGCCGCGGCGACCAGTTGCTGCTCGGAGATGAACATCTCGAAGTAGCGGTCGGGGTAGGAGTCGGTGAACCGGTCGGCGCGGGTGGAGTCGCTGACCTCACCGTCGAGGACGACCACGTTCGGCCGGAGGCCCACCGCCCGCAGCGCGTCACCGTACGCGTTTCGGGTGGCGACCTTCGCGCCCCGGTCGTACTGCGGCAACTGGAGCGGCTGAGCGGCGGGGGCGCCGGTGGGCGGGGCGGGCTCGGGCTGCGGCCCGGTGACGCGGATCTGGCGTACCCCGCCGAGAGCGTCGATGGCCCGCTCGGCGAGATCGGGTTTCAGTGGTTTGCCGTGCCATTCCACCTGGTTCTCGATCTCGGGTACGCCCTTGCCCTTGACCGTGCGGGCGAGCACGACGGTGGGACCGGTCGCCCGCCGCGCCCGGCCCAGTGCGTCGTCGATCGCGGCCAGGTCGTGGCCGTCGATGACGATCGCCTGGCAGCCGAACGCCTCGACCCGCCGCCGGTAGGTGTCCAGGTCCCATTCCAGCTCGGTCGGCCCCCGCTGCCCCAACCGGTTCACGTCGACCAGCACGGTGAGGTTGCGCAGCCCGTAGTGGCCGGCCTTGTCCAGCGCCTCCCAGACGGAGCCCTCGGCCGTCTCGCTGTCGCCGCAGAGCACCCACACGTGGTACGGCAGCTGATCGAGATACTGGCCGGCCAGCGCGATACCGACGCCGACCGGCAGTCCCTGACCGAGCGAACCCGTGGCGACGTCGACCCAGGGCAGGGCCGGTGTCGGATGCCCCTGCAGACGCGACCCGAACTGGCGGTAGGTGTCGACCAGTTCCTGGTCGCTGATCGCGCCCACCGCCTTGAAGACCGCGTACAGCAGCGGCGAGGCGTGGCCCTTGGAGAAGATCAGGTGGTCGTTGGCGGGATTGCGCGGCTCCGCCCAGTCGTAACGCACGTGCCGGGAGATCAGCACCGCCAGCAGGTCGGCGGCGGAGAGGCTCGACGTCGGATGCCCGGACGCGGCCTTGGTGCTGCACCGGATCGCGTCCACCCGCAGCTGGGCGGCGAGCTCAGCCAGCTGGGTGAGCTGCTCCTCGCCGAGAGTGCGCTCTGCTTCCATCGTCACCGCTGTCGCCTCCAGCGATCGGCTCCTTCGGCCAGCCCTGGACGCCTGGCCGTCCGGCCGATCGGCCGGACCGCTCGCCGCTGACCGGCTCCGGACCTACGGTAGCCAGGAAAGCGGGTCGCCATCCGGTAACCACCGATTTGTCGGCCCCAGTGCCGAAGCTCACCTCGCTACCGAGCGGCGGGGGTCGCCGGGGGTGTCCGTGGGGCGCAACGCCGTTTGCCGTGGTGGTGCACGGGTAGATGCCGCCATCGGCCAAGAGGAAGGCTCCGAACGTGGACAGCAACGACTTCATCGGCATGGTGGCGAAGCGCGCGAACACGTCGTCGGCGCGAGCGACCGCCCTCACCCGGGCCACGCTGCGGACCTTGGCGGAACGGATAGACGGGGGCGAGGCCCGTGACCTCGCCACCCAGCTTCCCGAGGAACTTCAGGCGTACGCGTTCGCCTCCAGCGAGACCGGCGAGCGGTTCGGGCTCGACGTCTTCGTGCAGCGGGTCAGTGGCCGCGCCGAGGTGGAGCCGGCGCTGGCGGAGACCGGCATGCGCGCCGTGTTCGACACCCTCCGCGAGACCATCCCGCCCGGCGACTACGACGACGTCGTATCCCAGCTTCCGGCGGAACTCGGGCAGGTCGCCGACCAGGTGGCGCCCTTCGACGGACGGCGCAGCCGCGGTTAGGTGTGCCGTCCGGCGCGCACCCGCGGCGCCGTCGTGACGCGGCGGCTCAGCCGTCCAGCCGGCGGACCATGTTCATGATGGTCTCCACCTGCGCGCCACCCTTGATCGGGTAGTTGGTCGCGCCGAGGTAGCCCCACCAGTCCCAACAGCCGTTCGGGTTGCTCGAACTGGCGCTCGCCTGCGGGTAGAGCACGATCAGGTTGTTGGTGTCGGCGTACTGGTTCAGGTTGGCCCGGTCCACGAAGGCGGTGCCGACCTTGCCGTACCCCTGCAGGCAGCCGTGCAGGGCGACCAGCAGCCGGCACGACTGCCCGGTCGTGCAGGACGACGGCACGTAGGCGAAGCCGTTGTCGTCCATGCTCAGGCCGGGAGCCCAGCCGTTGACCGCGTGGGTGCTCTGGCTGAACCGGATGAGTGCGCCCCCGAGCGGGCCGGTGTTCGGCGCGGAGACGCCGCTCAGCAACTTGCGCAGCAGGCTGTTCTGCGGGTCGGTCCCGCAGTCGTTGAGGAACGGCGACGCGGTCGCGGTGCACCCCACCGTCCCGTACGGCGACACCCAGGCGTGCCCGGCCGAGGACGCGCTGTCGTACTGCACGCTGGCGCCGAAGTGCTGGTAGTAGCGAACCAGGTCGTCGGTGACCGACTTCTTCACCGTGTTGTCGTTGTTGCCGTGGAAGACGTACACGGGATCGCCGGAGAGGTTGCTCACCGGGTCGACCCAGCCGTAGGACGCCCAGGTCCGGGTGTACGACTGGAGGGCGGACACGTTGGTCGGGTACTGGTTGTCGCCGCAGCCGTAGATCGCCTGGGAGACGTTGTTCTGCGCACAGTAGTACGGCCCGGCGGCGAAGATCGCCGCGCCCCGGATCCGGGACGAGTAGGCGATGTGCAGTTGGGTGGCCATGTAGCCACCGGAGGAGACGCCGGTGACGTAGACGCCGGAGACGTTGTAGGCGCGCAGCGACCCGGAGACCGGGGCCTTGGTGGCCGGGGTGGCGGCCTGGGCGGGAGCCGCGGTGGTCGGGATCAGCAGCAGGACGGCAGCGAGGACGGCGGCGGCGGCTTTCAGCGGTGTCTTCAAGACGCTCTCCTGTCCGGGAGCGCCGGCGGTGGTGTCGGCGTGCGCCGACGCTAACGTGAGATAGACCTCACTGGATATGAGCGGCGCCGACATGTCGGGCGGCGCCGAGGTGTGGCCGTGACCCGCCCCGCTGATCCGTCAGCGCAGGAATGCGGCCAGGGTCTGCACGAACGACTCCTGGTCGTCGAGCCAGGGGTAGTGTCCGCCGCCCGGTTGCACGGCCAGCTCGCCCTGCGGAAACAGTCCGGCGTACTCGGCGGCGCGCTTCGGGGGGAGCGCCACGTCGTACTCGCCGGTGAGGAGGAGGACCGGCGCCTCGAGGCCGGCCAGCGCGGACCTGGTGGCGTCCGGGTCGGGTCCCCCGGCGGCGTAGTACTCGCCCGCCACGTCCGGGTTCCTGTCGCTCTCCTCCCGGGCCAGGTGGGCCTGCCGGGCGTCGTCCCACCGTCCCTGAGTGAACGGCGTGATCGCCGCCCAGTCCTCGGCCGTCGGCGCACCCGACCAGATGCGTTCGAAGGCGGCGAAGGCCGCCGGGAACCAGGGCTCCCCGCGGCGCAGCTCGGCGAGCTCACGACGGTCCAGGTCGGTGATCTCCAGGCCGACCGGCCGGGGGCTCGGGTTGACCAGCGCGAGACGGCCGATCCGGTCCGGGTGACGGGCGGCGTACAGCACCGCCAGGCTGCCGCCGGCCGAGTGTCCGAGCAGGTCCATCCGGTCCCGCCCGAGGTGCAAGCGCAGCGCCTCGACGTCGTCGACCAACCGGTCGTACCGGTAGGTCGCCGGGTCCGCCGGCACCGCAGACTCCCCGGTCCCCCGCAGGTCCAGGCGCACCAGCGCGCGGTACGCGGACAACCCGCCCAGCTCGCCGAGATATCTGGAGGCCAGCATCGGACCGCCCGGCAGGCAGATCAGCGGGTCACCGTCACCGCTGCAGTGGTACGCGAGCCGGGTGCCGTCGGGGGTGTCGAATGTGGCCACGCGGAGATCATATCGGCACAGCTCGTCGTCCGAGGGGGACGAACCGGGCCGCAAACACAAATCAGGGCCACCCCCGATAGGGGTGGCCCTGATTTGAATGGTTGTCCGGCGGTGTCCTACTCTCCCACACCCTCCCGAGTGCAGTACCATCGGCGCTGGAGGGC
>NZ_JBAKHS010000034.1:0-36213 GCF_036906795.1 Micromonospora sp. CPCC 205739
CCACCAACCCGTGAAACCGTTACACCGCAACAAACGCCACCGAACCTAACAAAGCACTACTAGCCGCTGGGGTGGCAGGCGCGCGGCAACGGCAGCCGGGCAGCAGGCCCGCGCCAGGGGCGAGGTGCTCTGGTGACAGTCAGGGGACTGCCGGCGGCAGTCCCGCCCCAATCAGGGCCGACCATCGAGCGCCGGCCGGTGAGCAGTTCCCGCACCCGCCGGTGGCCCACCGGCGCGGCAGGGTCAGCCGGTGGCGAGCAGGGCACGCACCGGGGCGGCCTTGGCCGCCGCCTCGGCGACCTCGGCGTCCGGGTCGCTGTCCCAGGTGATGCCCCCACCGGCCCAGACGTGCAGCCGGTCGCCGTCGGCGGCCACGGTGCGGATGGTCAGGCCCAGGTCCACCCGGCCCGGGCCGACCCAGCCGAGGGCACCCATGCTGGCCCCGCGTCCGACGGGTTCCAGGGCGGCGACGTGGGCCAGGGCGGCGAGCTTCGGTGCCCCGGTGACCGAGCCGCCGGGGCAGGTGGCGCGCAGCAGGTCGGCCAGGCCCAGCCCGTCGGCGACCGCCGCGGAGACCGTCGACTCGGCCTGCCACAGGTCGCACCAGCGGCGTACCGCGAACAGCTCGTCCACCCGCACCGAGCCGGTCCGCGCCACCCGGGCCAGGTCGTTGCGTTCCAGGTCGACGATCATCACGTGTTCGGCGCGTTCCTTGGCCGAGGCGAGCAGGTCGCGGCGTCCGGCGGCGGTGGCGGGGCGGGTGCCCTTGATCGGCCGGGTGATCACCCGGCCGTCGGTCACCTCGACCAGGGTCTCCGGGGAGGCGCAGCCGATCGCCCAACCGTCGCCGTGCAGGGTGCCGCCGTAGCGGGCGCCGGGCAGCGCGCCGAGGCGGGACAGGGCGGGTCGCGGGTCGCCGAGGTAGCGCGCGGCGGCGTGCCCGACGACGTTGACCTGGTACACGTCGCCGCGAGCGATGGCGGCGCGGACCGCCGTGACGGCGTCGGCGTGCTGCCGGGGTGTCCAGCTCTCCCGCCAGTCCCCCAGCCACCAGCCGGGGCCGGCGCGCCCGTCGCGCGTCGGGGTGGGTGGGCCGGTCGCGGACGGGTCGTGACCGTAAACGACCACGGCCAGTTCCGGCAGGGCCGGTGCCGGGGTGGGCGCGCCCGGCGGGGCGCCGATCAGGCGGGCGCCGGCGGCGGCGGAGACGTACAGGGCGGCGCCGCAGACGCCGGTCGGCTGGTGGGTGGCGGGCCGGGCCAGGTCGCTCAGGTCGAGCCCGTGCCCGGCGAGGAACTCCTCGGCCAGCGCGGCCGGGTCGCCGCCGTCGGCGGGGCGCCACTCGTAGCGGTCGCGCTCGACGAGCACGCTGCGGCACGACGGCGGTACGCCCGGTACGTCGATCAGCGCGTATGGGAGCGTTTCCACGCCGGTTGGCCCATTCTTCCTCATCCGTTCAGTGGATTTCCGGCGAACATGACGGATGCCTGCTCGATTCCGCGCGCATGACCTTGGTACTGTGCGTCACTGGTCATGTGAACCATGACACAGTGCCCCCACAGTCCGGAGAACCCGATGTGCCAGCACCAACCCACCTGCCCCTCTGCTGAGGCGACCGATCGCGAGGCCGCCCGCGTCATCGCCTGCTTCCGTGAGCAGGGCTGGAGCCTGCTCTGCAACGGTGTCATCGTCTTCGAGGACACCGGCGAACTACTCCCCGACGGCAGCACCATCGCTCCGCACCGCGGGCCCGCCCGCCACGCTCTCGTCGCCTGAGTTGATCACGCTCCGTCACCGGAGCTGTTCACCGGCACCAGGCTAGTCCCCGGCCAGGGACCGCCCTCCCCAGGACCCACCGGCCGGGGCGGCACGACGTCCGCCCCGGCGCAGCGTACGGGTCACTCCTCGAAGGCCTCCGGCGACGGGCACGAGCAGACCAGGTTCCGGTCGCCGTACGCCCCGTCGATCCGCCGCACCGGCGGCCAGTACTTGCCCGCCCGGTCCACCCCGGCCGGGTACGCCCCCACCGAGCGCGGGTACGGGTGCTCCCACGAGTCCCCGGCGACCATCGCCGCGGTGTGCGGGGCGTTGGCGAGGGGGCTGTCCCCCGCCGGCCACTCCCCGGACCCCACCTTGTCGATCTCCGCCCGGATGGCGATCATCGCGTCGCAGAACCGGTCCAGCTCGGCCAGGTCCTCGCTCTCGGTCGGCTCCACCATCAGCGTCCCGGCCACCGGGAACGACATCGTCGGCGCGTGGAAGCCGTAGTCGATCAGCCGCTTGGCCACGTCGTCCACGCTCACCCCGGTCGTCTTCGTCAGCGGCCGCAGGTCCAGGATGCACTCGTGCGCCACCAGGCCCTTGTTGCCGGCGTACAGCACCGGGAAGTGCCCGCGCAGCCGCGCCGCCACGTAGTTCGCCGCCAGCACCGCCACCCCGGTCGCCCGGGTCAGCCCCGCCGCGCCCATCATCCGCAGGTACGCCCACGGGATCGGCAGGATCCCCGCCGAGCCGTACTTCGCCGCCGAGATCGCCGGCCGGCTGTCGACGTGCGCGCCCAGCGGGTCGCCCGGCAGGAACGGCGCCAGGTGCGCCCGCACCGCCACCGGACCCACGCCCGGGCCGCCGCCGCCGTGCGGGATGCAGAACGTCTTGTGCAGGTTCAGGTGCGACACGTCCGCGCCGAACCGGCCGGGCTTGGCGAACCCGACCAGGGCGTTGAGGTTCGCCCCGTCGACGTACACCTGGCCGCCGGCGTCGTGCACCTTCGCGCACAGCGACGCGATGCCGGTCTCGTACACCCCGTGCGTTGACGGGTAGGTTACCATGATCGCCGCCAGGGCGTCCCGGTGCTTGTCGATCTTCGCATCCAGGTCGACCAGGTCCACGTTGCCGTCGGCGTCGCAGGCCACCACGACCACCCGCATGCCGGCCATCACCGCGCTCGCCGCGTTGGTGCCGTGCGCCGACGACGGGATCAGGCACACGTCGCGGTGCCCCTCACCCCGCGAGGCGTGGTAGGACCGGATGGCCAGCAGCCCCGCCAGCTCCCCCTGCGAGCCGGCGTTGGGCTGCACGCTGACCGCGTCGTAGCCGGTCACCTCCGCCAGCCACGACTCCAGCTGGGAGATCATCTCCCGGTAGCCGGCGGTCTGCGCGTCCGGCGCGAACGGGTGGATGTGGGCGAACTCAGGCCAGGTGATCGCCTCCATCTCGGTGGTGGCGTTCAGCTTCATCGTGCACGACCCCAGCGGGATCATGCCCCGGTCCAGGGCGTAGTCGAAGTCCGACAGCCGCCGCAGGTAGCGCAGCATCGCCGTCTCGGAGTGGTGGGTCCGGAACACCGGGTGGGTGAGGAAGTCCGACGTGCGCGTCAGCGCCGGCGGAAGCGCCGCGTCCACGTCGCCGTCCACCCCGTCGACCCCGAACGCCGCCCAGACCGCCGCCAGGTGCTCGGCGGTGGTCGTCTCGTCACAGGAGATGCCCACCCGGTCGGCGTCGACCAGCCGCAGGTTGACCCGCCGCTCGGCGGCCGCCGCGACCACCTCGGCCGCCCGGCCCGGCACGGTCGCGGTGACGGTGTCGAAGAACGCGACCTCCGCGACCTCGACGCCGCCGGCGCGCAGCCCGGCCGCGAGCCGCGCCGCCATGTCATGGGTACGCCGGGCGATCGCCCGCAGCCCGTCCGGGCCGTGGTAGACGGCGTACATGCCGGCCATCACCGCCAGCAGCACCTGCGCGGTGCAGATGTTGCTGGTCGCCTTCTCCCGCCGGATGTGCTGCTCGCGGGTCTGCAACGCCAGCCGGTACGCCGGGTTGCCGTCGGCGTCGCGGGACACCCCGACCAGCCGGCCGGGCAGCATCCGCTCCAGCCCCGAGCGGACGGCCAGGTAACCGGCGTGCGGCCCGCCGAAGCCCATCGGCACCCCGAACCGCTGGGTGGTGCCGGCGGCGATGTCGACGCCGATCTCACCCGGCGGGCGCAGCAGGGTCAGCGCCAGCAGGTCGGCCGCGACGGTGACCAGCGCCCCCACCGTGTGCGCCGCCTCGACGAGGCCGGCGTGGTCGCGCACCGCCCCGGACGCCCCCGGGTACTGCAGGTGCAGGCCGAAGAACTCGCCCGGCAGCTCGTCGCGCTCCACGTCGAGCACCCGCACCTCGATGCCCAGCGGCTCGGCCCGGCTGGCGATCACCGCGATGGTCTGCGGCAGGGTGTCGGCGTCGACGACGTACACCGGGCTCTTGCTCTTCGACGCGCGGCGCGCGAGGGTCATCGCCTCGGCCGCGGCGGTGCCCTCGTCGAGCATCGACGCGTTCGCGGTGGCCAGCCCGGTCAGGTCGGTGACCATGGTCTGGAAGTTCAGCAGCGCCTCCAGCCGGCCCTGGCTGATCTCCGGCTGGTACGGCGTGTACGCCGTGTACCAGGCCGGGTCCTCCAGCACGTTGCGGCGGATCACCGCCGGGGTGTGCGTGCCGTGGTAGCCCAGGCCGATCATCGACACGGCGACGGTGTTGCGGGCGGCCAGGGCGCGCAGCTCGGCGATCGCCTCCCGCTCGCTGGCCGGCTCCGGCAGGTCCAGGGTGCCGTGCCAGCGGATCACCTCGGGGATCGCCGCGTCCATCAGCTCGTCGATCGAGCCGTAGCCGACGGCCTCCAACATCCGGCGCTCGTCGTCCGGGTCCGGGCCGATGTGCCGGTCGGCGAACTTCTCTACGGTCATGCGCGGCGCTCCTGCAGGGGGCGAGGTCGACAGGTCGGCCTCCCCCTGAGTCGCACCCGAAGGCGCTCCACAGTGCCTGCCCCCGCGGTCCTTTTGCCTGAGAGGTTCCGGGGAGGATATGCCCCTTCGGCGCCGCCCGGGTGCTGTTGGGCGGTCTCTCCCGCGTGGGTGGTACCGGCATGGTCAACGCTACCAGCGCCCGTGTTTCCGGCAGATGTCGTACCCCCGGGGCAGCATCGTGGGCACAGGGAGGTGTCATCGTGCACGAGCCAGCGACCCGACCGGAGGACCTCGGCCGGTTCTTCGTCACCCGCGCCAACGCCGGCGACGTCGAGGGCCTGGTCGCCCTCTACGAACCCGACGCGGTGCTCGCCACCCCCGCCGGCCCGGCGGTCGGCGCGGCGGCGATCCGCGCCGCCTTCGTCCAGATGCTCGCCGACCGGCCCGTCTTCACCCCCGGCCGGCCGCAGCCCACCCTGCGCCGCGGGGAGCTGGCGCTGACCTCCACCCGTCTCGACGACGGCTCCACCACCGCCGAGGTGGCCCGCCGCCAACCCGACGGCACCTGGCGCTGGGTGCTCGACCAGCCCCGCTTCGCCGTACCACCGCCGACCTGACCACCGCCGACGGCCACGCCCGGGGTCAGCGCGCTAGCGGCGCGGGCACCGCACCGGTAGCCGGTCCGGCCGCCGGCACCCGCCGCGACGGCGGCGCGCCGGTGACGCGGTCGGCCAGCGCGGGCAGCAGCCGCCCCAGCGGCGCGTCCACGGTCAACGCCGCGTACCCGTCCCCCCGGGTCGGACCCTGGTTGGCGATCACCACCGGGATGCCCAGCTTCGCCGCCCGCAGCACGAACCGCCGCCCCGACATCACCGTCAACGACGAGCCGAGCACCAGCAGCAGCCGCGCCGCGCCCACCATCGCGAAACAGTGCGCCACCCGCGGCGCCGGCACCGTCTCGCCGAAGAACACCACGTCCGGTTTCAGCATCCCCGTGCCGCAGAACGTGCAGTCGACCGTGCGGAACCCGGCCACCTGCTCGTCGGCCAGCTCCACGTCACCGTCGGGGTTGACCGCCCCGACCGCCGCGTCGAACCCCGGGTTCGCCTCCCGCAACCGGCGGTCCAGCTCCTCGCGCGACGTGCGGTTGCCGCAGTCCAGGCAGACCACCTCGTCGAGGCGGCCGTGCAGCTCCACCACCTGCGGGCTGCCGGCGGCGGTGTGCAACCCGTCGACGTTCTGGGTGATCACCCCGTCGACCAGCCCGGCGTCCTGCAACCGGGCCACCGCCCGGTGCCCGTCGTTCGGCGCCGCCCGGGCGATCATCCGCCACCCCAGGTGGCTGCGCGCCCAGTACCGCCGCCGCGCCAGCGGGTCTCGGGTGAACGTCTGATAGGTCATCGGGCTGTGCCGGCGGGCCGCGCCGCTGGGCCCCCGGTAGTCCGGGATGCCCGACTCGGTGGACAGCCCCGCCCCGCTCAGCACCACGACACCACCACCGGCGACCAGGCCGGCCAGCGCGTCGATCGTCTCCGTCACCCGTCCATGCTGCCTCAGCGCCACCCCCGGCGGCGACCGGAACCCGGTGACCCTCGTCGCCGGGCAGCCCACCCGGGCTAGGTTGACGGGTATGCGCGTCGTCATCGCCGGAGGCCACGGCAAGATCGCCCTCCTGCTGGAACGGGAACTCGCCGGCCGCGGCGACCGCGCCGTCGGGCTGATCCGCAACCCCGATCACGCCGCCGCGCTGCGGGCCGTCGGCGCCCACCCCGTCCTGGCGGACCTGGAACACGCCGGCGTCGACGAGATCGCCGGGCACCTCACCGGCGCCGACGCGGTGGTCTTCGCCGCCGGCGCCGGCCCCGGCAGCGGCGCCGCCCGCAAGGACACCGTCGACCGCGCCGCCGCCGTGCTGCTCGCCGACGCCGCGCAGGCCGCCGGGGTACGCCGCTACCTGCTCGTCTCCTCGATGGGCGTGGAGGAGGCACCGGCCGCCGGCACCGACGAGGTGTGGGCGGCGTACCTGCGCGCCAAGAAGGCCGCCGAGGACGACCTGACCCGCCGCGACCTGGACTGGACAGTGCTGCGGCCCGGCCGGCTCACCGACGACCCGCCCACCGGCCGCATCCGCCTCGACCGGCGGGTCCCGCGCGGCGCGGTCACCCGCACCGACGTGGCCCGGGTCCTGGTCGCGTTGCTCTACCACCCGGGCAGCGCCGGCCGGATCCTCGAACTCGTCGACGGGCAGACCCCGATCGGCGAGGCCGTCGCCGCCGCCGGGTCGCCGCATCACCCCCCTGCGTAACCGTGGGGAGCCTCGGCCCGGGCCAGGTCGCCGGCCCGCCGCGCGGCTGATCAGTCGAGGCAGAACTCGTTGCCCTCGGGGTCGGCCATCACGATGTGACCGGCGCCGAGCGGGGGCGCCGGCTCGTAGCGCCTGAGCCGGGTGGCGCCGTGGCCGGCGAGTCGCTCGGCCTCCGCCTCCAGGGCCGCCATCCGCGCGTCGCCCTCGAGCCCGGGGGCGGCGCGCACATCGAGGTGCACGCGGTTCTTGGCCTGCTTGCGCTCCGGCACCCGCTGGAAGAACAGCCGCGGCCCGGAGCCCTCGGGGTCGACCACCGCCGAGGCGTCGTTGCGCCTCTCAGGCGGCACGCCCATCGCCTCCAGTGCCTGCTCCCACGACTCGAAGCCCCCGGGCGGGTCCTGCACCCGGTAGCCGAGGGCCTCGGCCCAGAACGCCGCCAACCCGGCCGGGTCGGCGCAGTCGAAAGTGATCTGTACGTCGCGGGCCATCTCAGCTCGCCTCCCGTCGGGTCTGCCGGTGAGTGTGCAGGTAGAGGTCGCGGAGCAGGCACACCTCGGCCAGATGGTGGATCAGCTCGCGGTTGATGTGCAGCACCAGCGCTGCCAGCGGACGGTCGGCGTACGGTCCCTCCGCCTCCCCGCACGGGCGGGCGAGGCCGGTTTCGCCGAGGGACTCGACCCCGGCCAGCCACGTGGCGTACTCCGTGTCGAGCTGGGCCAGCGCCGCGGCCGCGGTCGGGGCGTACGCGAACGACTGGTAGTCGGTGGGCGCGCGACCGAAGTGCGCGGCGTTGCGCACCGCGAGCACGCCGACGATGACGTGCCCGAGTCGCCAGGCGATCGTCGTGAACGGCGGCGGGTCGGGCTCCGGCATCGCGAAGTCGATGGTCATCGCGCCGGACCCGGCCTGCACGGGTGCCGTGCCGGTGCCGCGCGGGCGCACGTTCCAGCAGCCGGGTACCGGCTCCCAGAAGTACTCGTCGTCGGCGAGCCCGTCGAGGCGGTCGCGCAGCTGGCTGGTCCAGTGCCAGGCGAGCTGGTCCCGGAGCAGGGGATTCCAGTTCTGGTCGGTCATGGTTCCAGCCTCGCGCAGATAGCGGACAGGATCGTTCCGTGATCCGTGCAACGATGGGCCGGTGACCGTCGAGGCGACGACCGAGCGGGTGCTGCGGTTGCTGGCGATGCTGCAGCGGCGGCCGTCCTGGACCGCCGCCGAACTCGCCACCGAGCTGAAGGTCACCGACCGCTCGGTGCGCCGCGACGTGGAGCGACTGCGCGCACTCGGCTACCCCGTGCACGCGACGGCGGGCGTCGGCGGCGGCTACCAGCTCGGCGCGGGCACCCGGCTGCCGCCGCTGCTCCTCGACGACGAGGAGGCGATCGCGACGGCGGTCTCCCTGCGGATGGCGTCGGGCGGCACGATCGCCGGGGCGGGCGAGGCGGCACTGCGGGCGCTCGCGAAGCTCGACCAGGTGATGCCGGCCCGGCTGCGCGCCGAGGTCCGGGCGGTGCACGGCGCCACCGAGACCCTCGTCGGCCCCGGCGTCCAGATCGACGCGGAGCTGCTGGTGACGCTCGCCCGGGCCTGTCGCGACGCCGTGCGGGTGCGGTTCCGGTACGCCGGCCGCGACGGCGGGGACCGCGAGCGCACGGTCGAGCCGGTGCGGATGGTCACCACCGGCCGCCGCTGGTACCTGATGGCCCGGGACGTCGACCGCGACGACTGGCGCACCTTCCGGCTGGACCGGATGCACCAGGTGGTGGCGACGACCTGGCGCTTCCGGGCGAGGGAGCATCCGGACCCGGTCGCCTACGTGCAGCGGTCCGTGACCGAGGCGCCGTACCGGTATCTCGCCCGGGTGCGGGTGCACGCCCGGCCCGACCGGGTGCGGGAGCTGGTGCCGCCCCAGGTGGGGCGCGTCGAGGACGACCGCGACGGATGGTGCGTGCTCGTCGTCGGCGGGGACAACCTCGACTGGCTCGCCGCGCAGGTGGCCCGGCTGGGCTTCGAGGCGGAGGTGCTGGAGCCACCGGAGCTGCGGGAGGCCGCCGCCCTGCTCGCCCGCCGCCTCGCGGCGATGGCCGGGACCCGCTGACCGACCCGGTCAGTCCCTGCGCGACAACCCCCGCGACAGCTAGCCGCCGAGGAGGGCCCGCAGCTGCGCGCTCGTCCCGCCGGCCGCCGCCGCGTCCGCCCGCAACTGCTCCGACTGCGCCGACAGGTACGCCTGCCACCGGTCCAACTGCTGCTGCGCCGCCGCCACCGCCGCCAGGGCGGCGGCGTGCCGCTCCTCCAGCTCCTGCAACCGGCGCTGCACCTCCGGCGACGGCCCACCCGCCGGCGGCAGGGCCGGCACGACCGGCCCCGCCGAGCTCAGGTCACCGGCGCGCCGGTGCGCCTCGGCGAGGATCTCGTCGGCCTGCCGCCGCGCGTCGGCGATGATCTCCGCGCCCTCGGCGCTGGCCTCACCGATCGTGCGGTTCGCCTCGTCCTGCGCCCGCATCGCCAGCTCCACCGCCATCGGGTCCGGTCCCTGCGGGGCGTTGCTCGGCAGCGTCCCGTGCCGCAGCATCTCCACCTGGCTGAGCAGGCCGTGGTTCTCCCGCCGCTGCCGCTCCAACTCGTTGACCAGCAACGCGATCCGGTCGTCCGCCGTGCGGATCACCACGGAGACCTCGTCGGCGGACAGCCAGTGACTGCCCCGGAACCGCCGGGCCTCCAGCATGGACAGCTGGCGGGCCAGCTCCCCCTGGTCGGGCAGCCCGGGCAGGGCGATACGGTCGGAGTGGTCGATGCTCATCGGGCACCTGTCCAGCTGAAGTCGCGCGGGGCCGCGGGACCGGCCTCGGCGAGGGGCGGGTAGAGGGAGTGATCGTAGCTCTCGGTCAGGATCTGCTCGGGCTGCACACCCGACCGGGCCAGAATCGTGATCGTCTCCCGCGTCATCTCCGGGCTTCCGCAGACCAGCACCTCGGTGTCAGCCCACGGACCCAGCCGCACCGCCGTGTCGGCGGCCTTGCCGATCGCCCCCTGCCAACCCCACCCGATCTCCACCGTCGGGACGTACCGCAACCAGTTCGCGCCGCCGTTCTGCCACGCCGCCGCCGGCGGCATCGACGCCAGCTGCGCCACCGCCTTGTCGTCGTACAGGTCGTCGGGGGTGCGCCCGCCCACCACCAGCGTCGTACGCCGGCCGGAGCCCTGCTGCAACGCCTCCACCACCGCCCGCAGCGGCGCCAGCCCGGTGCCCCCCGCGATCAGCAGCAGCGGCAGCTGCGGCGACCGGTCGTACGACGACAACGCCGTCCCCGTCGGATGGCCCAGCAGCAGCCGGTCCCCCGTACGCAGCTTGCGCACCAGATGGGTGGAGAACCGCCCGGCGGCGCGCACGTGGAACTCGATCGTCCCGTCCGCGCGCGGCGCGTTCGCCGGCGACAGGTACCGCCACGTCCGCAACTGCGGCACCTGCACCGGCAGCGACTGCCCCGGCCGGTAGTTGCACAGGTAGTTCGGGCGCACCGTGAACACCGCGATGTCCGAGCGACGCCGCTCCGCGCCCAGCACCTCCGCCTCCCAGTACGGCGGTGACGTCCGCTCCGCCTCCGCCGCCCCGGCGAGCATCAGCTTCGCCACCAGCTCGTACGCCGCCGCCCACTCCGCCTTCAACGCCGGCGTCCAGTACGGCCCGAGGAACCGCTCCAACGTGGCCAGCAGCGCCTGACCCACCCAGATGTAGTGCCGCTCCCCCAGCACCACCGGGTTGCCCCGCTGGTCCTGACCGTGGAACCGCCGGTGGTCCGCCCCCAACCGCTGCGCGAACGCCGTCAACGTCGCCGGATCGTCCAGGTTGGTGATGATGTGGCCCAACGCCTTGAGGAGCTTGTCCTCCTGGTACTGCATGTTCGTGGGGAACATCGACCGCGCCTCCGGCGCCACCACGAACAGCGTCGCGTAGAAGTACTTCGCCGCCTCCGCGCCGGCGGCCGAGAACTGCGTCCAACTCTGGCGCAGCGCCACGTTGTCCATGTCCGTCAGTCCTCCTGCGCGCGGGCCGTGTCGTGACGCTCCCGCAGCGTCGTCTTCACCACACCACTCGGGTCGTACACCCGCTCCGTCGGCCAGATGTTCGGGTTCGGCACCCGGGTGTCGTAGTAGCGGTGGTGCACCGCGTGCAACGCCGCCCACCCGACACTGCCGTTGAGCCACGACCAGTCACCGTGCACCGGCCGCCCCGCCCGCTCCTCCTGCGCGCAGAACTTCATGAACAGCTCCGACTCGGTGTGCGGATCCGACACCCGCACCCCCGCCAGCCGGAACGAGTGCAGCACCGCCTGGTTGATCACCAGGACGGCGTGCTCGCGCCACAGGGTGTCCTCCCGGCTGGTGTCCAACCCCAACCCCGCCGCGACCACCCGCAACTGGTCGTAGCGCTCCCGGTCGCCCATGTTCCGGGTGCCGATCTCGTCACCCAGGTAGTGGCCGTTGAACGGGGCGCAACTGTAGTCCACCCCACCGATGCGCAGCCGCATGTTGCTGATCACCGGCAGGGCGTGCCAGCGCAGCATCAGGTCCGCGAACCACGGATGCTCCGGATGCGACAGCGCCACCTCCCGGACCAGCTCCCGGGGCACGTTGACCACCGTGGGCTCCTCCTGCGCCGTCTCGATCACCCACGGCAGCAGGTCGAACCGGCCCGGCACCGGCGACGGACGCCAGCCCAGCCGCCGGGCCGCCTCCGTCATCCCCACCTGCGCCGGGTCACCCAGCACCGAGCCGTCGTCGCGGCGGTGCCCGCAGTAGCGGATCAACTGGTCGTTCCAGATCCGCGCCCGCGGCCCCACCCCCGGCCGGTCCGGCGCGAACACCGTCACCACCGACTGGATCCGGCCACCGTTGTCCCCGGCCGCCAGGTGCGCCGCCAACTCCTGCGCGATCCCCGCCGCCGTCGTCACGTGCCGCCGGTCGCGGACCTTCAACCCCGCCCACCGGATCCGGCCCACACACCGCACCGAGTGCCGCCACGCCACCTTCGCCCCGTACACCAGCTCGTCGCGGGTGTGCCGGTACGACCCGGTCAACGCGATCTCCTCGCGGACCTCCGCCAGCCGCGCGGCGAGCCCCGGCAGTCGCCGCTCACCGTGGTACAGCTCCAGGAACTCCGCCGCCTCCGCCGCGATGTCCTCCGCGCGCTCCACGGCGGCGCCGGCGTCCATCGGCTCCCGGTGCGCCGGCATCCCGGTCACCGGGCAGCCGGACGCCGGGTGGTCGGCGACAGCACCGCCGGCACGTACGGAACGGACGCCGGAATGGTGGTCAGTGTGCACTTCGGCTCGTTTCCCCGTCCTCTGGCAGGCCCCGACGCGACCCTCGCGTCGCCCCCCACATCAGCTCGGCGCCACCCACCAGTCGTCACTCACAGTGACGGGCCGGTGCCCTTGGTGAGCGCCCTGGACAGGATTCCTGGGAACACCACAACTGTCAACAAGCCGACTCCATGCGGGAATGTACACACCGGACACTCCCCGCCGGCCGCCCTTACCGCACAAACCGACCGGCCCGCACCCACCAGACGACCCCCGTCGATACGGGGTCCCGGAGATGCGCGCAGCGGGAAACGCCGCGCACCGTCACCGGCCGCGGCGCCCCCGTCAGGAAAAGCTGTCAGCCCGCCCGACGACGCGCCCGGCGCGCCGCCAACTCGTCACCCACCACATCCGACGCCGGCTCCGCGGGCTCATCCCCGCCACCCGACGTCGCCGGCTCCGCCGGCAGGTGCGACAACGACCCCTGGATCTCCTTGAACGCCCCACCGATCGCGATGCCAAATACGCCCTGGCCGCCCTGCAACAGGTCGACCACCTCCTCCGGCGACCGGCACTCGTACACCGTCGTGCCGTCCGAGATCAACGTGATCCCCGCCAGGTCCTCCACCCCGCGCGACCGCAACGCCTCGATCGCCTTACGGATGTTCTGCAGGGACACCCCGGCGTCCAACAGACGCTTCACGACCTTCAACACCACCAGGTCGCGGAACGAGTACAACCGCTGCGTCCCCGACCCCGACGCGTCCCGCACACTCGGCACCACCAGCGCCGTCCGCGCCCAGTAGTCCAACTGCCGGTAGCTGATCCCCACCGCGTGGCAGGCCGTCACACCCCGGTAACCGACCGAACCGTCACCGTCCGTGCCCACCGGCGACGACACCACACCCGGCTCGCCCCGCTCCACACCTGGCTCAGGATCCCGCGGCTCGTGCATCCCGACAACCTCCCCGTCAGTGCGGTGACACGTCGTTTCCGGGACGTGCACCCCTCGACACGGCAACCCTATCGCCGGGTCCAGGGGTTACCGCGCAGGAACGGTCGCGACACGCCGCGCAGCGACACCACGCACCACCGCACACACTCGGAGCGTCACTCACCGTAACGCTCCCGACAGAAGATGACCGGGGCTCGACCCTCAGCCGGCGAAATCCTCCGGACGCACCTGGTCCAGGAACTCGCGGAACTTCTCCACCTCGTCCTCCTGCTCGTCGGGAATCACGATCCCCGCCTCGCTGAGGACCTGCTCGGCACAACGAATCGGAGCACCCACCCGCAACGCCAACGCGATCGAATCGCTCGGCCGGGCCGACACCCGCACGCCGTCCCCGATCAGCAGATCGGCGTAGAAGACGTTCTCCTTCAACTCGGTGATCTCCACCGCCCGCAACGGCGCCTTCAACGCCGCCAGCACGTCACGCAACAGATCATGCGTCAACGGCCGGGCCGGCTTGACCCCCTGCTGCTCGTAAGCGATCGCCGTGGCCTCCACCGCACCGATCCAGATCGGCAGATAGCGGTCGCCCTCGACCTCCCTGAGCAGGACGATCGGCTGGTTGCTGGGCAGCTCCACCCGAACTCCGACCACGCTCAGCTCGCGCACCGCCGCCTCCGTGTCGTTGTCACCTACGCCCGCACCGCGCCCTTCCCTGCACGGTACACGGACCGCGACACGGTCGTCCCATGCGCACCAGCACCACGCCCCGGGCCAGAAAGGGGTTACCCCGGCAAGCCTACGACACGCTTCCCGGGGCAGATCTTTCCGCACGGCACCTCGACGGCCCGCTCACCGACCCAACGTCGACCGCAACCCCACCCGCACCAACGCGGCATGCAACTGCTGCGACAACGCCATCAACTCCCGCGCCGTCTCCGCCGCCCGCGCCCGCGCAGCCGGATCACTCTGCCGCGCCAACGGCGCCACCAACTGCGCGAACAGACCGACCTCACGATCCGCCGCCGACCGGTACGCCCGCAGGTGCCGCGGCTCCAACCCGTACGCCGCCAGACCCGCCACCGCCCGCGCGATGATCAACGCATCCGCGTCGTACCACCCCGGCGGATCCGACACCAGGACACCCAGCCGCTCCAACTCGCCCAACGTCGACTCGTCGACACCGCTGTGCGCCACCAGCTCGGCGCGCCCGAGCCGCACCTGCGACGGCTCGGGCTCCTCCACCGGGCGGCCCGGCACCTCACCACCGGGACCCACCGCCACCAACGTCGGCCGCTGCCGACCCGGCCCGTCACCGGCGTCCCACTCGGCCAACTGGTCACGGATCACCCGCAACGGCAGATACTGATCCCGCTGCGCGGTCAACACGAACCGCAGCCGGGCCACGTCGTCCCAGCTGTACTTCCGGTAACCCGCCGCCGTCCGCTGCGGCTCCACCAGACCCTCGGCCTCGAGGAACCGCAACTTCGAGATGGTGACGTCCGGGAACTCCACCCGCAACTGCCCCAGCACCTCGCCGATACTCATCAGCGGGTGCGCACGAGCCGCCCCGGGGGGCGTGGAAGCCGCAGGCTCATTCACCCCCGGCCGGCCTCCTCCTCCGGGCGCGGACCGGCGATGAACACCACCCGGAACTTACCGATCTGCACCTCGTCACCATTGCTCAACGTGGCCGCCTCGACCCGCTCCCGGTTCACGTACGTGCCGTTCAGGCTGCCCACGTCCCGCACCGTGAACGTGCCACCGTCGCGGTGGAACTCCGCGTGCCGCCGCGACACCGTCACGTCGTCCAGGAAGATGTCACTGTCCGGGTGCCGCCCACTCGTGGTCACGTCGTGATCCAGCAGGAACCGCGCACCCGCGTTCGGGCCACGACGAACCACCAGCAGCGCCATTCCCGGCGGCAACGAGCCGGACATCCGGCTCGGCACCACATCGGTGTCCGGGCCCTCCAGCACTTCGTCCAACGAACCGAGATTGAGCGTCGAAGTGACGTCGAGCGGGGGGAACTCGTCGCCTGGGCGCGTCATGGGACCACCTCACGGATCTGTTCGGTCAGCGTCGGGGTAATGGCGGGTCTGGCCGCCGGGCAGTCGCACACCCGGCGGCTGGCTCCCCGTGCCCGGGAAGGCAATTACACAACGCTCAACTATTGGGGTTCTCGGTCGACTGGGCGAGCCTAGCCAGCGCCGAAATGCAGGGCAACCGGACGCGCGGAAACATCCACACGCCCGGCCAGGGCAACACTCAGCTCTCGGTGAGCTCGCGGTACGCGTCAGCGGTCAGCAACCCGTCCACCACCGACGGATCATCCGGCGTGATCTCCAACAGCCAACCCGCACCGTACGGGTCCGTGTTGATCACCTCGGGCGTGTCGCCCAGCGCCTCGTTCCGCGCCGCCACCGTCCCGCTCACCGGGGCGTAGATCTCCGACACGCTCTTGGTCGACTCGATCTCACCCAGCGGCTCACCGGCCGCCACCACCGCGCCCTCGTCGGGCAACTGGACGAACACGATGTCACCCAACGCGTCCTGCGCGAAGTGGGTGATGCCGACGCGGAGCGTGCCGCCGTCGGCGCCGACCACCCACTCGTGCTCGGCGGTGTAACGCAGGTCCTCAGGAATCACCAGACGCGTCCTTCATCCATCGGTGCGCCGGAAGTGATCCGACGCGGCCGCGCCGGTCAGGAGACCGGACGGGCGTGTTCCAGCTTCATCGGCGCGTGCAGCGCCGAAACCTCGGCAACCCCACGCTCCTCAACGTTCACGGTACCGCCGTCACCCGCGACCGATGCGGCCACCCCGCCCGGAATCTTCAACGCCGTCTCCATCGTCTTCGGATCACCGATCACCGTGATCGTGAACGGACCCGACAACTGCCGCCCGTCCACCACCAGCGACCCGCCCGACCCGTCCTGGAAGTACGTCGACGCGATGATCCGCACCGGCGACCCGCCGCCGCCGGAGATCTGCATCGCCTCCGCGCCCGCGCCCCGCAACTCCTGCACCGCGTCCAGGATCCGGTCCGCCCGGATCGGCTTGCCCGCCCCCGGCCGGAACTCCACGCTCAGCCCGGGACCCCGCGCGGGCAACGTCCCCGCCAGGATCCCCAGCTCGTCCGCCCGCCGCCGCGCCTCGTCCAGCGCCGCCTGCCGGCCCTGCTCACCCGAGCGCAGCTGCCGCTGGCTCTCCTCCAGCGCCTCGATGTCCTGCTGCAGGCGCTTCTCCCGGGAATCCAGATCCGAGAAGATCCGGACCAGGTCCTCCTGCCGGGTCGCCGCCAGCGTCGGATCCGTCGACGTCGTCTTGAGCTGCACCACCAGGGTGAACCCGAGCAGCGCCAACAACACCGTGATCATCACCCCGGCGGAGGTCCACCGCCGACCCGCCGGCGCCGTCCCAGCCGACTCCGGATCGCCCCCGGACCCGCCCTGGACGGGTTCCGGGTCGGCCTCGATGCGCTGGGTCGTGGCCTCCTCCTCGGGCGGAGACGCCGACGGCTCGTCCGCCGGGGGCACCGGCGGCTCCTGCCGCCCAGGCTCCGACACCGCAGGCGCCAGCGGACTCAACTCGTCCGGATCCGGGGCGTCCGGCCGGGGATCCGGCTCACCCGCCGGCCCGGACGGCCGGCGCGGCTCCGCCGGCTGCGGCCAGCCCGTCCCGGTGTCCCGCTGCTCGTCGCTCATCACCACTAAACCTACGCCCGGAACAGGTGGCGACGGATCGCCGCCACGTTGCCGAAAATGCGCACGCCGAGCACGACCACCACACCGGTGGAGAGCTGACCGCCCACCCCCAGCTGGTCACCCAGGTACACGATCAGACCCGCCACCAGCACGTTCGAAATGAACGACACCACGAACTGCTTGTCGTCGAAGATCCGGTCCAGCTTCGCCCGCACCCCACCGAACACCGCGTCGAGCGCGGCCACCACCGCGATCGGCAGGTACGGCTGCAACGCGGCGGGCACGGTCGGGTCCAGATAGATCCCGAGAACCACACCGGCGAGCAGCGCCAGCACCGCGATCATCGGACACCTCCGGAGGGGCGGGGAGAGGTACCCGGACCGGACGGCCCGGGACTGGACGTACGGCCGGTGACCGACCCCGACGGCGACGGGCTCGGACTGACCGAAGGCTCCGCGTAGCGTAGCCGCGGCTCCGGCGCAGCCGACAGGGTGAGGTCGTCCGCCTCGCGGACCTCGAACGACAGGCCGGTGTCCTTCGCCACCCGCCGCATCAGATACGCCGCCCGGCTCTCGTCGAACTTGTCCCGCATCGAACCCGGCCCGATCGCCGTCACCTCGTACGGGCTCGTCACCGGCCGGAAGTCCACCAGGATCGCCGCGCCCGCCGACCGGATCGTCGACGTCGCCGTCAACCGCTGACCGTTGATCGCCACCGCCTCCGCCCCCGAGGCCCACAGGTCGTTGGCGACCTTCTGCAGGTCGGTGTAGATCACCCGGGGCGGACCCGTGTCCGAGTCACCGGAGACCGCGTCGTCGTCCTTCGGCTGCGCGTCGGCCAGGCGCACCACCACACCGTCGCCCCGCACCCGGCCCAGCCCGGTCCCCGCCTCCAGGTTGCGCAACCGCGCCGCCTGCGAACCGCTCAGCGCGGCGTCGCGCTGCCGACCGACCTCCTCGCGCAACCGGTCCGCCCGGGCGGTCATCTGGTCGGTCTCGCTCTCCCGCTGCTTGATCTGCGCGATCAGGCCGGCGCGCGCCTGACTGCGGCTCGGCTCCTCCGCCATCGTCTCCCGGTACGCCACCGCGAACAGGAACCCGACGACCGCGATCACCACGATGCTCACCGCGCGCGTGGAAGCGCCCCGCCAACCCGCCGGGGGCGGCGACTCCCGGCGCCGGGCCGCCGCGTCGGCGTACCCCGGGTCCAGCGGGTTGCGGAACAGTTCGGTGAGGAAGTCCGGGGTGAACGCCCGGGTGGGGCGCCCACCGGAGTCTTGCGGCGCGCTCATGCGTTCGCTCCCCCGGACCGGGCCCGCACGGACCGGACCAGGCGGGCGGCCTGCACCACGTACATCGCCCCGGCCACCCAGTAGAGCACCAGGCCCCACCAGGCCAGGCCCCAACCGATCGCGCCGGCGGCGGTGGCGGCGGACTCCGAGGCCGTCGCCACCAGCAGGATCGGGAAGGCGGCCAGCAGCAGGAAGGTGGCCGTCTTGCCCATGTAGTGCACCGGCGGCGGGCCGTACCCGTGCCGGCGCAGCACCGCCAGCGAGCCGACCAGCAGCAGCTCCCGGGCCAGCAGGGCGGCCGTGAACTGCCACGGCACCACCTCGCGCGCGGTGAAGGCGAGCAGCGTGGCGAGGATGTAGAGCCGGTCGGCGAACGGGTCGAGCAGCTCGCCGAGGCGGCTGACCTGGCCGAGCCGCCGGGCGATCCAGCCGTCCACCCAGTCGGTGGTGCCGCCGACGGCCAGCACCACGATCGCCGCGACGTCGGCCTCCAGGACCAGGAAGAGGTAGAGGAACAGCGGGACGCCGAGCAGCCGGACGAAGCTGATCAGGTTCGGCAGGGTCATTACCCGGTCGCCGACGGCAGCGCCGTCCGTGCCCTGCGAATGCTCTGCCCGAGCCGGCCGACGCGACACCGAACCTCCCTCCGCAGCACGGACCGGACGCCTCCTGGGCGCCTGGGCGGGACGTGCGCGCTGACGGGCCGGCCAGTGCCGGCGCCTCGGTGGCCCCGGGCCCGGGGCCTCCCCTGCTGCCGCTCCGGACGTGGTGGTCGCGGGCCGGCGAGTTGCCACTATATCGGGCTCACGTATCGGTCCCGGACCCTCGCGTCTCCGTCGTCGCCGGGTGTCCGGTGTGCGGTGCGTCACCACGCGTAGGGCATCCTAGGACACTAGTGGGGCATCATCGGAGGTCGCTTTTGGGCGGCGGAAGGTCAGGCGGTGCGGGCGGTGGCGTCGGGCTGCGTGGTCGCGTCGGCCTCCACGGCCTGGGCGAAGGCCAGCAGCGCCAGCAACAGGTCGCTCTGGGCCCGTGGCGGCATCCGGTCCAGGATGGTCTGCACGGCCTGGTGGCGCCGCTCCTTCAGCTCCCGCAGCAGGGTCTGGGCCGCCGCGGTGGGCACCAGCCGGACCTCCCGCCGGTCGCGCGGGTCGGCCACCCGGCGCAGCAGACCGGTGGCCTCCAGCCGGTCGCAGAGCCGGCTGGCCGAGGAGGGTACGACGTCGAGCAGCTCCGCCAGCCGGTTGACGTTGGTGTCCGGCCGCGCGCTGATCAGGGCCAGCACCCGCAGCTGGGTCGGCGGGACGGTGACGTGGTGCCGCGACGTGGCGGAGTCGAGCACACCGATGAGCGCCTCGGCGGCGTCGTCGATCGCCGCGGCGAGGTTCGCAGCTCGCTCCACCCGGTGCCCCCTGCGATTGGTCCGCTCGTACCTGGCTGCCGGCTCGGCTACCGCTCGCCCCGGCCACTGACCCCGACCCAGTCCAGGCAGACGACGACGGCGTCGTCGCCCAGGTCCGTGTCGGCGTGGTAGGCGAACAGCTCGCGCATGACGGTACCAACCGCCTCGGTGGCCGGCTGCAACCGTGTGGACCGCATCGAACGCGCCATCGCCCGCTCCCCGTACGCCTCCTGGCCGCCGGGCTGCGCGGCGTAGACGCCGTCGCTGACCACGAAGAGGCGGTCCCCCGGCTCCAGGTCGAACTCCTGCACGTCGTAGCGCGTCTCGGCGAACATGCCCAGGGGCAGCTGCCGGTCCAGCTCGATCGGGGTCACCGTGCCACCGCGTAGCCGCAGCAGGTGCGGCGAGCCGGCGTCCACGGCGCGCACCCGCCCGGTGCCGGTGTCCACGCTGAGCAGCAACGTCGCGACGTGCCGGCTCCCCCGGTGCTGGTAGTGGATGGTGTCCGAGGCCAGCTCCGCCTGCTCCACCAGCCCGCCGCCGGAACGCCGGGCGTTGCGCATGGCGTTGACCGTCAACGCCGTCAGCAGGGCGGCGGCCATCCCGGTGCCGGTGCCGTTGAGCACCGTCAGGGTGAGCCGGTCGCCGTCGACGGACCAGTCGAAGTGGTCACCGCCCACCCCGTACGCCGGTTCCAGCTGCCCCGCCAGCAGGAACGCCTGGTGCCGGACACTGCGCCCGGGCAGCAGGTCCCACTGCATCTCGGCGGCCATGCTCAGCCGTTCCCGCCGCCGGGCCCGGCGGTACCGGTCGGTGTCCCGGTCGGCCGCCCGCAGCCCGGTGGCCAGTTCGCCGGCGACCTCGCCGATCCCGGCCACCGTGTCCGTGTCCGCCGGGCCGGTCAGCTCGACCAGCAGGACCCCGAGCCGCTCCCCCCAGGCCGTCAACGGCACCCAGACCCGGCAGTGACCGTCTTCGCGGGCGTCCAGCACCGGCTGCTGGCTGCTGAAGCAGCGCTGGGCGACGCCCTGGCAGGCCAGGAAACCCGCGTCGGGCAGTTCCCCGTCGAGCACCGGCGAGAGCCCGCTGATCCGGTAGTCGGCCAGGAAGACGTCGGTGCGCGAGGCGGCGAGGCTCGACCGGAGGACCCGGTCGGTGGCCTCCACCAGCTGGTCCGGTGGGGCCGCGCGCAGCGCACGGGACACCGCCGCGGACACGTCCGGCATGTTCGTCCTTCCGACACATTCTTGCTGTAGGGCAAGCATCATACGGAGGGCCGGCCGGGGCGGCGCAGCGGCCGGTCAGTCGGTGGGCTTGCCGGCCAGCCCGCCGTGGAACGCGTCCGGCACCGCGGCCGGCTCGCCCCGGGGCCGCCACCGGGCCACCGGCACGATGCCGTCGGCGGTCGGCACCCACCGACCGAGCAGCGGGGTGAACGACGCCGGGGCGCGCATCCGGAACTGGGGGCCCATCATCGCCAGGGCCTGCGGGTACGCGGCCAGCTCCTCGCTGTCGAAGTCGAAGGCCAGGAAGCTGCCCGGGGCCACCGCATCGTAGAGCTCGTCGAGGGTCCGGGCCAGCGTCTCGTCGTCGAGGAAGGCGGCCAGGCCGAGGAAGACCACGCCGACCGGCCTCCTCCCCCAGCCCGGCACGAAGCGGTGCAGCTGGGCCGGGTCGAGCGTGCCGAGGTCGGTGGCGTCGCCGTAGCCGTAGCCCGCGCGGTCGCTGCCGGCCAGGATCCGCTGCCCGAGCCGGACGGTGACCGGGTCGACGTCGGTGTAGAGCACGGTGGCCGAGGTGGCCACCTCGTGCACGTTGCCCCGCGTGGGCAGGCCCGCCCCGAGGACGAGGAAGCCGTCGACCCCGGCCTCGGCGACGGCGGCCACCGTGCGGCCGAGGAAGGCCCGCAGGTCCCGGAAGATCACCGCGCACGGCCCGTACGCCTCCTCGAAGGCTCGGGCCGCCGCCACGTCCACCGGGAAGTGGTGCTCACCGCCCAACCAAAAGTCGATCATGCGGGCGGTGCTCGGCTGCTCCGGCTCGGCCATCGACGGCACTCCCTTTCAGCGGGTCGGGCGACAGCGTAGCGAGGCGACCGCCGTGGCGGTATCGCCCCGGCGACAGTCCCCGGGCGGCGATACTGAGTCCGAGCGGGAGGTGCACGGCGGTGAACTCGGCGAACGGCGCGGCGGTCGTGGTGGGCGTGGACGGCTCGGAGCCGGCGCTGCGCGCCGTCCGGCTCGCGGCGACGGAGGCCGCCCGCCGACGCCGGCCGCTGCGGGTGGTGCACGGGTTCATCTGGCCGCTGCTGCGGGTGCCCGTGGAGCCGGTCACCGACGCCCCGCCCGGTGGCGGGTTGCGCCACCAGGCGGAAGACCTGGTCGCCCGCGCGGTCGCCGAGGCGGAGGCGACGGAACCCGGCATCCGGGTGACCGGCGAGATCATCGACGGCGAGGCGTCCGCGGTGCTGGTCGGCGAGACCCCCACCGCCGCGCTGGTCGTGCTCGGCGACCGCGGGCTGGGCGGGTTCGGCGCGCTGGTGATCGGCTCCGTGGCGGTGCAGGTCGCCACGTACGCCGACTGCCCGGTGCTGGTGGCCCGGGGCGAGGAACACGCCGACGGCCCAGTGGTGGTCGGGGTGGACGGCTCACCGGCGTCCCGGGCGGCCGTGGAGTTCGCCGCGGAGCAGGCCAGCCTCCGGGGCGTCGCGTTGCACGCGGTGCACGCCTACCGCCACCCCCACTCCGACGGGCCCGGCGACATGCAGCCGCTGGTCTACCAGGAGTCCAAGCTGCGCGACGAGGAGGACCAGGTGCTCACCCAGTCCCTCGCCGGCCTCGACGAGCGCCACCCGGACCTGCCCGTGACCCGGGAGGTGGTGCGCGAGCGCCCGGTCGCCGCGCTCACCGCCGCGTCACGCCGGGCGCTGCTGGTGGTCGTCGGGGGCCGGGGGCACGGGGAGCTGGCCGGGCTGCTGCTCGGCTCGGTGAGCCACGGAGTGCTGCACCACAGCGCCTGCCCGGTGGCCGTGGTGCGTACCCCCCAGTGAGCGGTTGACCCGCCCGCAGACGGGTAGACGGCGCGGGTACGGCACGCGGTGAAGCGACCGAGGAGGCGGCGATGCCAGGACCACGGCCGGGAAGCAACGCGTACGACAAGGCACGGGCGCGCCTGCGCGACCTGATCGAACAGTCGGGACGGGCGGCGGACCAGGAGGCCAACCAGGTCGCGAACCGGACCCTGCAGGAGGATCGCGGCCAGACGGGCGTCGTCCGCGGGGAACGGACGTTCGGCCCGAAGGGTGAGCGCGAACCCGGCGATCCGAAGTGAGCGCGTCCGGTGCGCTGAACGGCGCGATCGCCGGCGCCGTCGGCTGCAGCGCGTTGAACGCGGCCGGCTACCTGGACATGGCGGTCCGGGCCCGGCCGGCGAGCAGCACGCCGGAGGAGACCGTCCGGCAGCTGGCGAAGCTGGCGCACGTGGACCTGGGCCCCGAGGACCGGGCGGTCAACCGCCGCTCGGGCCTCGGGCCCGTCCTCGGGTACGTCATCGGCATCGGTGCCGGCGCCGCCTTCGGTGCGCTCGCCGGCAGCCGCCGCGCGCCGTCGGGCCTCGTGACCGTGCTGCTCGGCGGCGCGGTGATGGCCGCCTCGGCCGGGTCGCTGGCCGCGTTGCGGATCAGCGACCCCCGCACCTGGACGCGGGGGGACTGGATCGCCGACATCGTCCCGCACCTGGCGTACGGAATGGCGGCCGCAGCCACCTTCAGCCGGCTGCGACCGCCCTCCACCCGGTGCCGTTAGCCCCGGTCGTCGCTCTCGTCCTCGGCGACCGGCTCACCGGCCGGGCCGTACGGCGAGACCTGCCCCTTCGGCACCGGCCGCCCCACGTCCGCGTTGGACGTGCCCTTGTTGTGCGGGTGCCCGCCCGCGTCCGTGGCGGTCTTCCGGCTGTCCTGACTGGTCGCGCCCTTGGCGTTGCGGCGGAACTCCATCTGCTGCGGGTTCACCACGGGTCTCTCCTTCCGACGGGGTGCACGGCCAGCCGGTCGCGCACCCCGTCGGCTTACCCGCCGCCGTGGCGCACATTCGACCGGCGGCGGCCCGGCTGATCCGCCACCGACGGGGTACTGCACGGTGATGGGGGACGACCGACGGGTGGCGCGGGCACTGCTGCAGCGACAGGGACGCACCTACGCCGAGGAGGCCGGCATCCGGCTGACCGACCGGCCGGGGCCGCTGTACCAGCTGCTGGTGCTGGCCACCCTGCTGAGCACCCGGATCCGGGCCGGGGTGGCGCTCGCCGCCGCGCGGGAACTCTTCGCCGCCGGCTGGCGCACCCCGCAGGCGATGGAGGCAGCCAGCTGGCAGGAGCGGGTCGACGCGCTGGGACGCGGGCACTACCGCCGGTACGACGAGCGCACCGCGACGATGCTCGGCACCGGCGCCCGGCTGTGCCTGGACCGCTGGCACGGTGACCTGCGCCGGCTGCACCGGGAGGCGGGCGGGCAGCCGACCGCGCTGCGCCGGCTGCTCACCGAGTTCCCCGGCATCGGCCCGACCGGGGCCGACATCTTCCTGCGGGAGGCGCAGGCGGTCTGGCCGGACGTGCGCCCGTACGCCGACCGGCGGACCCTGAGCGGGGCGAAGCGGCTCGGCCTGCCGGCGAACCCGCGGGGCCTGGCCGGCCTGGTCGGCGAGGCCGATTTCGGCCGGCTCGCCTCGGCGCTGGTCCGGGTGGCCCTGGGCGAGGAGTCCGCGGGCGAGGTCAGCCGCACCGCGGCGGCGCGCTGAGCGCTACTTGGCCGGCTTGTCGCCCGGCTTCGTCAGGTGCCACACCAGCAGGGCGGCCGCCAGGGCGAGCAGCACCACTCCGCCGGAGATCCCGCCCTCCCCGTCGGCGCTGCTCCCGGTCGCGCCGAAGTAGACCACCGCCAGCCCGGCGAGCACCGCCAGGAACGTCCGCATCCCTCGGTCCTTCACGTCTCGCACGGTACGACCGGTTCCGACCCGGCACGGGGGTTTTCGCGGGCGTTACCCCGTCCGGGTCACTCCGCCCGGCAGCCGGCCGCCGGGCCGCGCAGCCGGACCCGGCGTACCGCCCGGTGGCTCACCTCGACCACCTCGACGGTGAGCCCGGGCAGCCGCACCGTCTCCCCCGGCCCGTCGGGCAGCCGGCCCAGCCCGGCCAGCACCAGCCCCGCCACGGTGGTGTAGTCGCGCGGCAGCGGGAACATCAACCGCACCCCCACGTCGCCCAGGTCGTGCAGCGGGAAGTCGCCGGGCAGCAGCAGCGCCCCGTCCGGCTCCCGGACCACCCCGGAGACGTCCCGGTCGGTCTCGTCGTACAGCTCGCCGACCACCTCCTCCAGCAGGTCCTCCATGGTGATCAGGCCGTCGATGCCGCCGTACTCGTCGACCACCAGGGCGAGCTGTTCGTGGCGCTGCCGCAGCTGGCGCATGGCATCGGCGACCGGCAGGGTGCCGGGCAGCAGCAGCGGCGGGCGGGCCCGCCCGCCGGCCGTGTCGCCGTCGCCGTCGACCAGGTCGCGGATGTGCACCAGGCCCCGGACGTCGTCCAGCCCGCCCGGCCCGACGACCGGGGCGCGAGACCGCCCGGAGGCGGCCATCCGGCGCATCGCCTCGGCCGCCGACAGCGCGGCGGGCAGCACGGTCACGTCCCGCCGGGGAACCAGGATCTCCCGCAGGGTACGGCCGGCGATGTCGAACGCCCCGGCGAGGATCTCCCGCTGCTGCGCCGACAGCCCCCGCTGGCTGACCAGCATCTCCCGCAGCTCCTCCTCGGTCACCTCCTGCCGCCGCGCCCGGGGGTCCCCACCGGCGAGCCGGACCAGCAGGTCGGTGGCGCGGCTGAGCAGCCAGACCGCCGGCCGGGACACCCGGGCCAGCACGTCCAGCGGCGGCGCGCTCAGCAACGCCCAGCGTTCCGCCCACTGCATCGCCAGCCGCTTCGGGGCCAGCTCCCCGACGACCAGGGTGACGAAGGTGAGCACCACGGTCACCAGCACCACGGCCACCGGCCGGGCGGCGCCGCCGAGGAACCCCAGCGGCCCGATCAACGGCTGGGCCAGCGAGACGGCCGCCGCCGCCGAGGCGAGGAACCCGGCGAGGGTGATGCCGAGCTGGATGGTGGCCAGGTACCGGTTCGGTTCCCGGGCCAGCCGGGCGAGCCGCGCCCCGGCCCGACCGGAGCGGCCCAGCTGGCGCAGCTGCGCCTCCCGCAACGTCACCAGCGCCATCTCGCTGCCGGAGAGGGCGGCGTTGATCAGCACCAGCACGGTCACCAGCGCGAGCTGCCCGAGCATGCCACCCCCTCCGCCACCCTGGCCCCTACTCAACCGCAGCGGTACCGCCGGGGAGGTCGGGTCAGTCGTTTTCCAGGTCGTCCAGGGAGATGGCGTGGGTCATCAGCCAGCGGGCCAGCGCGGCCATGCCGAAGAGCCACAGCGGCGCCGACTCGGTGGTGCCGTTGGTGGCGAAGATGGCGAACCGCAGGTCCGGTGCCCGGTACGCCTCGATCCGCCAGCGGTGGTTCTTGTCCCGCCAGACCGCCGATGGGTCCATGGCGTCACGGTAGGCGACGCGGGGCCCGCCCCGGTGCGGCTTCGGGGGGACAGCCGGGCCTGCGCCGGGACCGGATCCGGGTCAGGACGGCGGGCCGACCACCTCGCGGGCGTCGTCGGGCAGCCGGCGGGTGGCGCCCCGGCGGTCCAGCAGCTCCAGCAGCGGCACCGCGACCCGGCGGGTGGTGTCCAGCGCCTGCCGGGCGGCGCTGAGGGTGAACGGTTGCGGCAGGCGGGCCAGCACGCGTACCGCGTCGTCGACCGCGCCGGGCAGCAGCACCACGTTCTCGGCCAGCCGCAGCAGCGCCCCGGCGCGCACCGCCGCGCCGATCTCCCGGGGGCCCAGGCCGAGGGTGGCGAGGCGGCCCGTCTCGGGGGCGCGGAACGGGTGTTCGGCGTACTCGGCGCGGACCCGCTGCACGGCCCGGGCCACCGGCGCGGGCAGCGGGTCGACCCCGGCGGCGGTGACCCGGCCGGCGCGCAGCGACAGCGGCGGGCGGACCAGGGCCTCGACCAGCGCACGGTCGGGCAGGTCGAGACGCCGGCGCAGCACCTCCACCGGGGCCCCCGGTTCGAGGGGGTGCTCGCGCGCGTACCGGGTGGTCTCCTCGGCCAGCCGGGTGGCCAGCCGCCGCCAGTGCTCCGGGTCGGCGAGCCAGTCGCCGGCGACCGGCGCGACGGTGGCCGGCACCCCCATCCGGGTCAGCTCGCCGGCGCGGACCAGGGACCGGCGGCGCAGCTCCCCGGCGAGGTCGGGCCGCCCGTCGAGGTCGGCGAGGACGGCCGCCCGGGCCGCGGCGGCGCCGCGCCGGCGCAGTGGCGGCGGGGCGACGTCCAGCACGGTCACCCCGCCGCTGACGTGGTGGCGGCCGGGGTCGCGCAGCAGCGCCCGGTCGCCGACCAGCAACGGCAGGGGCCGGGCCAGCCGCAGCCGGACGGTGTCCGCGCCGAGCGGGCGGACCCGGGCCGGCACGGCGGCCGAGCCGACGTGCAGGGTGAGGGTGGCGGGCAGGTCGGCGGCCGGATCGCCGGCCAGCCGCACGTCGAGCAGGTCGGTGCGGTGGAACCGGCCGGGGGTGAGCAACGCGTCGCCGCGGGCCACGCGGTCCTTCGGCACGCCCCGCAGGTTCACCGCGACCCGCGCGACCGCCGCCACCCGGTCCTGGGCGACGCCGAGGGAGTGCAGCCCACGGACCCGGACCGGCTCGCCGGTGGCGGCCAGCTCCAGCTGGTCACCGACCTGGAGACGACCGCCGCCGAGGGTGCCGGTCACCACGGTGCCGCTGCCCCGGATGGTGAACGACCGGTCCACCCAGAGCCGCACCGGCGCGTCCGGGGCGGGCGCCGGCAGGCGGGCGGCCAGCCGGTCCAGGGCGGCGCGCAGCTCGGGCAGCCCTGCGCCGGTGACCGCGCTGACCGGCACCGCCTCCACCGCGCCGAGGCTGGTGGCGGCGATCTCCGCCCGGGCCTGTCGCAGCGCGGGCCCCGGGTCCGCCAGGTCCGCGCGGGTCACCGCCAGCAGGCCGTACGACACCCCGAGCGCGTGCAGCGCGGCCAGGTGCTCGGCGGACTGCGGCATCCAACCCTCGTCGGCGGCGACCACCACCAGCGCGGCCGGGACGGGCCCGACCCCGGCGAGCATGTTCGGCACGAAGCGCTCGTGGCCGGGCACGTCGACGAAGGCGACCGTGCCGCCGGTGGGCAGGGTGGTCCAGGCGAAGCCGAGGTCGATGGTCATCCCCCGGCGGCGCTCCTCGGCCCACCGGTCGGGTTCCATCCCGGTCAGCGCCCGGACCAGGGTCGACTTGCCGTGGTCGACGTGGCCGGCGGTGGCGACGACGTACATGTCAGCCCACCGGGACCCGCAGCACCGCGTCGCGCAGGGCGTCGTCGGCGGCGGCGGGCACGCAGCGCAGGTCCAGCAGGAGCCGGCCGCGCAGCACCCGGCCGAGCACCGGCGGCGCGCCGAGGCGCAGCGGCCCGGCGTACGCCTCCGGCAGGCTCAGCGCCCACGAGTCCAGCGCTACGCCGGGCGCCCCGCCACCGCCGACCACGGCGGTGCTCGGCACCACCTCGGCCTTGCAGCCGTCGGCGCCGAGCGCGTCGCGCAACCGTTCGGCGCGCTCGCGCAGCGCGGCGGGGTCGGCGTGCAGGGCGGCCCGGGTCGGGGTGTCCGGGCCGTGCAGGGTGGCCGCCAGGGCGGCCAGGGTCAGCTTGTCGACCCGCAGCGCCCTTGCCAGGGGGTGCCGGCGCAGCCGCTCGACCAGGTCGGCGTCGCCGAGCAGCAGCCCGGCCTGCGGCCCGCCGAGGAGCTTGTCGCCGCTGGCGGTGACCAGCGCCGCCCCGGCCCGCAGGGTGGTGGCGGCGTCCGGCTCGTCGGGCAGCAGCGGGTCCGGCGCGAGCAGCCCGGAGCCGATGTCGGCCACCACCGGCACGCCGAGGGTGGCCAGCGCGCGGACCGGCACGGCGGAGGTGAAGCCGGTGACGAGGAAGTTCGAGGGGTGCACCTTCAGCACGAAACCGGTGGCCGGGCCGATCGCCGCGGCGTAGTCGGCCAGGGTGGTGCGGTTGGTGGTGCCGACCTCCCGCAGCCGCGCGCCGGTGCTCTCCAGCAGGTCGGGCAGGCGGAACCCGTCGCCGATCTCCACCAGCTCGCCCCGGCTGACCACGATCTCCGCGCCGGCGGCGAGAGCGGTGGCGACGAGCACCAGCGCGGCGGCGCCGTTGTTGACCACGTGCACGGCCGCCGCGTCGGGCACCGCGGCGGCGAGCGCGTCGAGGGCGTCGCGCCCCCGCCGGGCCCGCCGGCCGGTACGCAGGTCCAGTTCCACGTCGGTGTGCCCGGCGGCGGCCACGACCGCCTCGACGGCGGCGGCCGAGAGCGGTGCCCGGCCGAGGTTGGTGTGCAGCACGACACCGGTGGCGTTGAGCACCGCGCGGGGCGTCGGCGCGGGCAGCGCGGCGAGCGCGTCGTCGCGTACCTGTTCGGGGGTGATGTCGCCGCGGCGGGCGCGCTCCTGGGCGCGGCCCACGGCGGCCTTGACCCGGTCCCGGCCGAGGGTGGCGACGGCCGCGGCCAGGCGCGGGTCGGCGAGCAGGGCGTCGGTGCGCGGCACCCGCCGTCGTGGGTCGGCCGGCACCTGGCCCATGCGCGTCATCTCCTGAAGCGGTCTGGCGGAGACGGACGGGAATCGAACCCGCCTGGCCCGGATCCCGGACCACACCGGTTTTGAAGACCGGGAGGGGCACCAGCCTCCTGAACGCCTCCGCCCAGGAGTCAATCACAGCCCCCGGCGGGCCGCGCGAGGAGCCTCAGCCTCCGCCGGCCTCCCGGCGGCGCACCCGCTCCCGCTGCGGCACCACCGTGTACTTCGGATCGCGCGCCGAGGCGACGCCGCCGTGGAAGATGCCGAACCGGGTGGCCACCGACGCGGCGAGCAACGCCGCGCCGGAGAGCGCGGAGAGCGCCCGGCTGCGCCGCCCGACCAGCGCACCGGCCACACCGGCCACGGTGAGCGCCCGCCCGGCGCGCAGCAACCGACCGGCCCGCCCCGTCCGGTACGGCTCGCTGAGCAGCCCCAACCGGGTCTCCACCGAGTGCGAGCCGACCAGTTCCAGCGCCGCGCCGGCCACCGCCATCCGCCGCGCCGGCCCGGCCTGCGCGCACGGCGCGGCGATCAACCCGACGGCGGCGCCGCTGGCCAGCGCGCTGCCCGCGAAGATGGTCGGCAGCTCCGGGTACGCCTCGTGCCAGGACGGCACCGCCGTCCCCGCCAGCAGCACCCCGGTGTACGTGGCCAGGGCCGGCGCGGTGGCGGCCGCGGCCAGCCCGGCGACCTGCCCCGCCGGGGGCAGCGCCCGCCGGGCCAGCCCGAGCACTCCCCGCTCGGGCAGCCACGGCGTCGCCTCGGCCACCGCCGCGAGGCCGGCGGCCGGGCCGAAGGCGGTCAGGATCCAGGTGCCCACCGACATCGGTGAGGTCGGCTTCGCCACCCGCAGCATGTGGTGGAAGCGCGACGGCCGCCCCAGGTCGTGGATCAGGAAGTACGCGCTGGCGGTGACCGCGCCCAGTGCGGTGACCCGGCCGGCGCGGCGCAACGCCGGGCGGCCGGTGAGCTGCCCGCCGGCGGCCAGCAGCGACGAACCGGCGGCCAGGCCCCCGGTGAACAGGTACGCGGCGATGTCCCACCGCCACACCGGCGCCTTGAGGATCGGTCGGCCGTAGTACGAGGTGAACTCGGCCTCCGGGACGCGCAGCTCCTCGCCACCGCGCCCGCCCCGTCGGCGGCGATCCCGGCGCTCCATCGGTGCGGCGTCGCGGGGCGGGCGCGGGGCGAGGGGCGCCTCGGCCGCTCCCGAGTCGGTACGGGCCAGGTCGGCGCCGGTCTCCGGCCCGTGCCCGCCCCGGTGGCCGGGGCCGCCGAGGCGGCCGGGCCCCTGCGTCTCCAGCCGGTCCCGGAAGCGACGGAACAGTGAGCCGACGGGCTGGCGGTCCGGAGTCACGACGAACCTCCGACGAACGCGGCGACGGCGGCCGCCGTCATGGCCAGCGCGGCCAGCCCGGCCCGCTTCCACATCTTCGGCAGGTCGCGGGTGGTGACCACCGGGTCCGGTGGCAGGCCGTACACCTCGGGCTCGTCGAGCAGCAGGAAGAACGCACCGTCGCCACCCACGCCGTCGGTGGGATCGTGGCCGTAGAGCCGGGCCTCCGGTACGCCCCGCTCGTGTAGCTGGGTGACCCGCCGGGCGGCCCGCTCCCGCAGCTCGTCGAGGGGGCCGAACTGGATGGACTCGGTGGGGCAGGCCTGCGCGCAGGCGGGGGTCATACCGGCGCCGAGGCGGTCGTAGCAGAGCGTGCACTTCCACGCCCGGCCGTCGCCCTTGCGCTGGTCGATCACCCCGTACGGGCAGGCCGAGATGCAGTAGCCGCAGCCGTTGCAGATGTCCTCCTGCACCACCACCGTGCCGAACTCGGTGCGGAACAGCGAGCCGGTCGGGCAGACGTCCAGGCAGGCGGCGTGGGTGCAGTGCTTGCAGACGTCCGACATCATCAGCCACCGGAAGTCGGTGCGCTCCTCGACGCCGGTGGACCGGCCGGGCGGCTGCGAGCCGGGCATGCCGAGGAACTGGCCGGCGCCGTTTCCCGGAGCAGCCTCGACTGTTCCCGCTGCCGCGGCACCGGTGTCGGCCGGACCGGCGGCCATCCGGGCGGCGGCGGTCGGCGAGCCCGGTGGCACGCCCGGGTCGGTGCCGGTCGGGTTGCCGGTGCCGGCTGCGACGGCCGCCGAGGCGGAGCTGACCGGCCCGCCGGTGGGGGTGCCGGTGAACGGCGGGGTGCGGTGCCCGGCCGGCACGGGCTGCTCGATGAAGGCCACGTGCCGCCAGGAGTTCGCGGTCAGCGCGCCGGTGTTGTCGTACGACATGCCGAGCAGGTCGAAGCCGGAGTCCGGCACCCCGTTCCACTCCTTGCAGGCCACCTCGCACGCCTTGCAGCCGATGCAGACGCTGGTGTCGGTGAAGAAGCCCATCCGGGGGCCGGCGTCGGTCCAGCCGGCGTCCGGGGCGGGGTCGAGGGGGCCGTAGAGGCTGTTGGCGTCAGGCATCGTCGCCATCCTCCCCCGCGTCGGGTGCCGGTGGGTGTACCCCGCCGGTGACCGTGGGCGTCGACCGCCCCGGGACCATCCCGGCCCGGCGCTGGTAGTCGGCGACCATGTCCCGCAGGGCCGGCCCGGTCGGCCGCCGTCCGGGCCGGACGTCACAGGTGCCGACCTTGCTCTCCTGGATCAGCACGTTCGGGTCCAGGGTGATGCCGAACAGGTCGTTGGCCGAGTCGCCGGTCACCAGGCCCTCGAACCCGAAGTGGTACGGCAGCCAGAGCTGGTGGATCACCCGGCCGTCCACCCGCAGCGGGGTGAGCCGGTCGGTGACCAGCACCTTCGCCTCGATCACCGCCCGGCCGCTGATCAGGTGCGCCCAGCCCAGGTGGGTCAGGCCGGTCTGCCTGGCCAGTTCCGGTGACACCTCGACGAACATCTCCGGCTGCAACTCGGCCAGCGGCCGCACCGTCCGGCTCATCGCGCCGGCCGTGTGGTGCTCGGTCAGCCGGCTCACCGTGAACATGTACGGGAAGACCTGGCTGTGTTCCTCGGGCGGGCTGGGGTTCACCGAGTTCACCGGGTGGGCGTAGACCTTCCGGGTCGGGTTGGCCTGCTGGCCGTAGAGCGGGTTGCGCATCGGCGACTCGGCCGGCTCGAAGTGCGTCGGCAGCGGGCCGTCGAGCACCCCGCTCGGCGCGTACAGCCAGCCCTTGCCGTCGGGCTGCATGATGAACGGGTCGTTGCCGGCGATCCCCTCCGGCCCGGACGCGCCCTCCGGCGGCCGGTACGTCGGCGGCTTGGTCTTCTCGAAGTCCGGCACGTCGTAGCCGGTCCACTCGCCGGCGTCGGGGTCCCACCAGACGTAGCGCTTCCGCTCGCTCCAGGGGCGGCCCTGCGGGTCGGCCGAGGCGCGGTTGTACAGGGTGCGGCGGTTCGCCGGCCAGGCCCAGCCCCACTCGGCGGCCACCCAGTCCTGCTCGTGCCGGGACCTGCGCCGGGCTGCCTGGTTGACCCCGTCGGCGTAGACGCCGGTGTAGATCCAGCAGCCGATGGCGGTGGAACCGTCGTCCCGGGCCTCGGCGAACGCCGACAGCGGGCGGCCGGTCGCCACGTCGTACCCGTTGATCTCGCGCAGCACCGCCTCGGCGACGGGCTCGGCGTGCGGACCGTGCGTGGGGTAGTCCCAGGCCAGGTCGAGCAGCGCGCGGTCCCGGGGCTGGTCCGAGCCGGCCAGCTTCTGCCGCAGCCGGCGGCCCAGGTGGTAGAAGAACCACAGCTCGGAGCGGGCGTCGCCCGGCGGGTCGACGGCCTTCTCCCGCCACTGCAGCAGCCGCTGCGTCTGGGTGAAGGTGCCCTCCTTCTCCACGTGCGAGGCGGCGGGCAGGAAGAACACCTCGGTGCGGCACTCCTCCGGCACGATCTCGCCGGTGGCCACCTCCGGGCCGTTCTTCCAGAAGGTCGCGCTCTCGATCATGAACAGGTCGCGGACCACCAGCCAGTCGAGGTTGGCCATGCCCAGGCGCTGCGCCCGGCCGTGCGCGGAGCCCACCGCCGGGTTCTGGCCGAGCAGGAAGTAGCCCTTGACCTTGCCGTCGATCATGTTCAGCACCTGCTGGTAGGTGCCGTGGTCGCCGGTCATCCGGGGCAGGTAGCCGTAGCAGAAGTCGTTCTCCGGCGTCGCCGCGTCACCCCAGTACGCCTTGAGCAGGCTCGCGCCGAACGCCCGCGCGTTGCCCCAGAACCCCTTCTGGCCGGGGTGCCGGATGCTGTCCACCCACTCGTCGAAGGTCGGGTGGTCGGCGTGGTGCGGCATGGGCAGGTAGCCGGGGAGCAGGTTGAACAGCGTCGGGATGTCGGTGGAGCCCTGGATGCTGGCGTGCCCGCGCAGCGCCAGGATGCCGCCACCGGGCCGGCCCATGTTGCCCAGCAGGAGCTGGATGATCGCGCCGGTGCGGATGTACTGCACGCCGACGCTGTGCTGGGTCCAGCCCACCGAGTAGATGAGCACCCCGGTGCGCTCCCGGCCGGAGTTCTGCGTCCACGCGCGGGCCAGCTCCAGGAACTTCTCCCGCGGGATGCCGCAGACCCGCTCCACCATCTCCGGGGTGTAGCGGGCGAAGTGCCGCTTGAGGATCTGGTAGACGCAGCGCGGGTGTTGCAACGTCTCGTCGCGCGGCACCTGACCGGCGACCTGGGCCCCGTGCGACTCGTGGCGCAGCCCGGCCGCGGTGTCCCGCTCCTTGGCGGTGTGCCCGCTGCCGGAGTCACCCTCGTGCCCCTCGTACTGCCAGGTGTCCTGCACGTAGCTGCCGGTCTCCGGGTCGAAACCGGAGAAGAAGCCGTCACCGTCCTCGGCGTCGACGTACCGCTCGCTGACGATGGTGGCCGCGTTCGTGTACGCCAGCACGTACTCCCGGAAGTCGAGCTCGTTCTCCAGGATGTAGCGCACCACCCCGCCGAGCAGCGCGATGTCGGTGCCCGCGCGGATCGGCAGGTACGTGTCGGCCACGGCGCTGGTCCGGGTGAACCGGGGGTCGACGTGGAACACCTTGGCGCCACGCCGCTTGGCCTCCATCACCCACTGGAAGCCCACCGGGTGGGCCTCGGCCATGTTCGAGCCCTGGATGACGATGACGTCAGCGTTGGCGACGTCCTGCTGGAAGTCCGTCGCGCCACCGCGACCGAAGCTGGTCCCCAGACCGGGGACGGTGGCGGAGTGTCAAATCCGGGCCTGGTTCTCGATCTGGAGCGCCCCCATCGCCGTGAACAGCTTCTTGATGAGGTAGTTCTCCTCGTTGTCCAGCGTCGCCCCGCCCAGGCTGGAGATGCCCAGCGTCCGGTTGAGCGGCCGGCCCTCGCTGTCGACGTCCTCCCAGGTCTCCGCGCGGGCGGCGAGGATCCGGTCGGCGATCATGTCGAGCGCGGTGTCGAGCTCCAGGTCCTCCCACTCGGTGCCGTACGGCCGGCGGTAGCGGACCGTGGTCTGCCGCAGCGGGCTGGTGACCAGGCTCTTGCTGGCCGAGCCCTTGGGGCAGAGACGGCCGCGGGAGATCGGGCTGTCCGGGTCGCCCTCGATCTGGGTGACCCGGCCGTCGGCGACGAACACCCGCTGCCCGCAGCCCACCGCACAGTACGGGCAGACCGAGCGGGCCACGCGGTCCGCAGTCTCGGTGCGCGCGGTCAGCTCGGCCGACCGGCCGGACTGCGCCGCGGCACCCCGGCCCAGCGGGTCGGTGCCGGTGAGCTGCCGGTAGACCGGCCAACCCTCGATGAAGGTACGCAGGCCCATGCTCCCGCACCCCCTCCCCGACGCCGACGACCCCCTGAAGATAGGGCAGCGCGGCGGCGTCCGCGAGCGAGGGTTGGGATCTCCTTGGCCGTGGCAGACAGCGCCGCCCCCGGCCCTGGTGGGTCGGGGGCGGCGCTGGGGTGTCGGTGTGCAGGTCGCCTCTCGGCGAGTGGCGCGACGCGGCTCCAGCCGAACGGTATTCCGCGAAGGCAATTTAGGTGAGGCCCGGGGACACTGGACACACCGACACCTGACTCAACAGGCTACCCCTCCCGACTGTTCCACCACCCCTTGTGACCGCCACCACCGCTGCGGTCGCCGTGCCGTGGGTGGTGCGGTCCTCCGGGCTGCCGGTCGCGGGTGAGCCCGCCGGTTGCCGTTCTACGGCGTGAGCCCGCCGACTGTGGGCCACTCTGGGCGTCGGCGTGGCGGGTGCGGACGCATGCGGTGTGGGCGCGGCGGTTGTGGGTTCAGGCCGGTGGGGGCGCGCCGGTTGCGGGTTCAGAGGGTGCCCGTCGGCTGCTGGTGCACCGGCCAGCGGACGCGACGACGCGCGAAGCCTTGTCGCCGACGGCGAGTGGAACACCATGGGTGTCTCCGGCGGCCGCAGACACCCATGGTGTTCCGCTCGCCGGTGAGGCCGCTCCCCCGCGGCCAGCCGTGATCCCCGGTCGGCCACGCCCGTCCACACTCCCTCCCGCCGGTTGCGCCCCCACGCCCCCCGCCACTCCTGCTCCGGCCTCACCCGCACTGGCCTGGCGCCGCCACGCCGTGCCCCGGTGATCATGAAGTTAGCGGCGGTGTTGATCTCTTCCACTGCCGCCAACTTCATGATCACCGGGTCCGGTCGGTCTGATCCGGGGAGATCTTGGACAGTTGCCGTTCGGGGGGAACGGTAAGTGTCCAAGATTCGGTGACGAGGTGGATATGCCGCTGGCCGGCACCCCTGGTGGGGGTGCCGGCCAGCGTGTCGATCGGTTGGTCAGTTGTTCCAGTGCTGGGCGACGAGGTCGGCGGCCTGCTGCTCCCACTGGGCGTAGTGGAAGGGGTAGGCCGAGACCTG